>JBBQSY010000066.1:0-21001 GCA_038213495.1 Bacteroidales bacterium | reverse complement strand
AAGATACTTCAATGAGTTTTGCTATCGGATTAACCGTTCTCAAATGAAAGAAACTATTTTCAATAATTTAATCAGGAGAATGGTTGTTGCAGATAATGTTACACATCAGCAAATAATATGTAGCTAAGTGATGACCTCAATGAATTTATATGCCGAAATGTCATATAAGCATCAAATTATATTGACAAATTGGCATATTATATTTTAATTTTACACTTGGCGCATTTGTTGATTTGCTATTGAAGTAATAACTTTAAATAAAATGAACTTCAACAAATACACTATCAAAGCGCAGGAAGCTGTTCAGCAAGCCCAGCAAATTGCATCAGTCAATCAAAACCAGGCTATCGAAAATGCACATATTTTAAAAGGTATCATAACCTCCGACGAAAATGTGCTGCAGTTTTTAACCAATAAACTGGGAATCGATTTCCATGCACTCGAAAAAGGAATTGATTCTCTTATTGGAGCTTTGCCAAAAGTGCAGGGTGGCGATCAATACCTTTCGAATGATGCTTCAAAAGCATTGCAGAAAGCCGAATCAATGATGAAAGACTTTGGGGATGAATTCATTACCATCGAGCTCATCATACTGGGTATTCTGGCATCGAACGATAATGTTTCGAAACTGATGAAACAACTCGGCGCAAACGAAAAAGATATGAAGGCAGCAATTACAGAGCTGCGTAAAGGCTCATCAGCCACCAGCGCAACCGCTGAAGATACATACAACGCCCTTACAAAATATGCCCGCAACCTTAACGACCTTGCCCGGAAAGGTAAACTCGATCCGGTTATTGGCCGTGATGAGGAGATACGTCGTGTATTGACCATACTAACCCGCCGTACTAAAAACAACCCTATTCTTATTGGCGAACCAGGTGTAGGCAAAACAGCTATTGCAGAAGGTATTGCGCATCGTATCGTGAATGGTGATGTACCGGAAAATCTGAAAAATAAACTAATTTTTTCACTCGATATGGGTTCACTGATCGCAGGTGCAAAGTATAAAGGTGAATTTGAGGAAAGGCTTAAAAGTGTTGTAAAAGACGTTATAGCCTCCGATGGCGATGTTGTACTATTTATAGACGAAATCCATACCCTGGTAGGAGCAGGGGCTTCCGAAGGAGCGATGGACGCTGCTAATATTCTGAAACCGGCGCTTAGCCGTGGCGAACTTCGTGCTATAGGTGCAACTACTCTGAGTGAATACCAGAAATATTTTGAAAAAGATAAAGCGCTCGAGCGCCGTTTCCAGGTGGTGATGGTAAATGAACCGGATACATTGGATGCCATTTCTATTCTTCGTGGACTAAAAGAACGTTATGAAACGCATCACCAGGTGCGAATTAAAGATGAAGCTATTATTTCGGCTGTGGAGCTTTCGCAGCGATATATTACTGACAGGTTTCTGCCTGATAAAGCCATTGACCTGATTGATGAAGCCGCTGCCAAACTCAGGCTTGAAATTAACTCGGTTCCGGAAGAACTGGATGAAAAGGAACGCAAGATACGCCAGTTGGAGATTGAACGTGAAGCCATCAAGCGTGAAAAAGACGAAGTAAAACTGAAACTGCTCAACGAAGAAATCGCTAACCTCGATGAAGTACGTAAGGACCTGAAAGCCAAATGGGAAGCTGAACGTAACCTTGTTAACGGAATTCAGTTGCAAAAGAAGAATATTGAAGACTATAAGTTCGAGGCTGAGCAGGCTGAGCGTGAAGGCAATTATGGGCTGGTTGCTGAACTTCGTTATGGGAAAACACAGGAAGCCGTTACAAAACTTGAACAACTAAAAAAGGAGCTTGACCTTTTGCAGGTTAATTCAACCTTGGTGAAGGAAGAAATTGGCTCTGAAGAAATAGCCGAAGTCGTTGCACGCTGGACGGGTATCCCTGTTTCGCGGATGTTGCAGAGCGAACGCGAAAAACTGCTTCACCTCGAAGATGAACTGCATAAACGCGTTATAGGTCAGGACGAAGCTATTCAGGCAATTTCGGATGCCATTCGGCGCAGCCGTGCAGGATTACAGGATGCTAAACGTCCGATGGGTTCCTTTATCTTCCTGGGAACAACCGGAGTAGGGAAAACTGAACTGGCAAAAGCGCTGGCCGATTATATGTTCAACGACGAGAATGCTATGGTTCGGATTGATATGAGCGAATACCAGGAGCGTCATTCGGTTTCCAGGCTGGTTGGAGCGCCTCCGGGATATGTGGGTTATGACGAAGGGGGGCAACTAACGGAAAAAGTTCGTCGTAAACCTTATTCCGTGGTACTTTTCGATGAGATGGAAAAGGCTCATCCTGATGTTTTCAACATACTTTTACAGGTACTTGATGAAGGCAGGTTGACAGATAACAAGGGCCGGACCGCTGATTTCAGGAATACGATTATCATCATGACCTCCAATATTGGATCCATGCTAATCCAGGAAAATCTGAAATCGATGAACGCTCAGAATCGCGAAAAGCTGCTGGATCAAACCCGCGACGAAGTTTTCGATCTTCTCAAAAAGACAATCAGGCCCGAATTCCTGAACCGAATCGACGAGGTAATCATGTTCACTCCACTCACCGAAAAAGAGATTGCCGAAATTGTTCGCCTGCAGTTAAATAAAACCAAAGAAATGTTGCTTGCCAACGATATACGCCTCGAGGTAAAGGAGGATGCTATACAGTTGCTGGCAGCCGAAGGCTACGATCCGCAATACGGAGCGCGACCGCTCAAAAGGGTAATACAGCGCGAGATTTTAAACAAACTCTCGAAAATGATTTTGGCTGATGAGATAAAAAAAGACAGGAAAATCGAGATAAGTACCGTTGATGGTCAGTTTATCTTCAATAATCTTTAAAATAAAAACCCCGGGGATTACTCTCCGGGGTTTTTGTTTGTAAGAATAGTGCAAAACAGGTTTTAAATATTTGTTTATAAAACGGTTACGGTTTCGTGGCCGAAATATAAAGTGATCCTGCAATTTCTTTAAGCACTGGCGTTTTTTCAACTGCCTTACCTATGGATGAGATGAATGGTATCAATGCGGGTGTCAAAGCGGGATGAAGAAAATCAAATGGGATGATCCGGATTCCGGTAAATCCTGTTTTTTGTAAAAGTTTCTTCAAAGGCCAGCGAAAGAATGCCGTTTCGTCCGGCGAATCACCAAGTTTACGCTTAAGGGCAGGAATATTTTTTTGCAGAGCGATCTGCGGATTCATCATATTGGGCTCGGTAAAAAATATGCTGCCACCCGGTTTCAGCACCCGGTACATTTCGCTGATGGCTTTTCCGATTTCCAGGTGGTGCAGCACCGAACTACCTACGACCGAATCAAAGCTTCCATCCTTAAAACTCAGTTCATATGCATTGTCGAGCATAAAATGCACGTTGGTTTCGGTGATATCCTGCTTTGCGATATTCAGTAATTCAGGTGAGATATCAATTGCTGTAACAATTGCACCTGTTTTTGCAATTTCTTTGGTAAAATATCCGGTTCCGCAGCCGATTTCCAAAACGTTATCCGATGATTTCAAATGAGCGGTAAGCATCTTAACCCTTCGTTGCCAGCGAAGTTTGCCTGCAGGCGATTCCCAGTTCCAGACTTCACCTGCTCCCTCGCGTGCCAGGTATTTACCATGTTCAATCTCATTCTGCAAACGCTTTTCCATTTTGAAAATATATTCTTGAATTATACCTGTCAATTTAATAAGATAATTTTCAGATACAATACGATTTATTTGAATTTAATTTTTTGTGCGGCAAAAGCGCTCATTTTTATCAGCAGCCATCCATGGCTGAAACGGTTTATCTGTGTACTGCCATATTCACGATCGTGGTAGCGGATAATGATTTCGGTGATCTTTAGATTTAGCTTAGCAGCTCCAAAGATAAGATCAAAATCGCCAAAAGGATCGAAATTGCCAAAGTAATGGCGGTTGCGTGTAATCTGATCGTAATCTTTTTTATAAAGAACTTTCGTGCCGCAAAGCGTATCCTTTAGCCTTTGACCCAGCAAATAGGTGAAAAACATTCCGAAGAATTTGTTTCCCAGCAGGTTAAGAAATCTCATGGCATTTTTTTCCATGGGGTAAACCAACCGGCTTCCGTTAATAAATTCGCCTTTGTTGTAACGCAGAGCATCGTAAAATTTTGGCAGTTCCTCCGGCGGCATTGTAAGATCTGCATCAAGTATCATCAGTATCTCGCCTGTGGCTGCTTCAAAGGCTTCGCGCACCGCGTTTCCTTTGCCTTTTCCTGTCTGTTTCAACACTTTAATATCCTTTTCGGGATATGATTCTTTTACCCTCAGCATTTCTTCCCAGGTTTTGTCGGCCGAATGACCTTCGATGAAAATGAATTCCTGGTGTGTTCCGAATGCCGGCGTGCGTTTCACGGCATTTTCGATATTCCCCTTTTCATTACGTGCCGGAATCACAATCGAAACACTATACTGCTGATCATCGCTTAGCAAAGGCCTGGCTATGATCAGGTTAACAAGGTCGAGCCGGCTGATGAAAGGTAAATTGGCAAGGAGTTTATTGAAAATAAAGTTGAATACGGGGATATATTTTGGCAGCATTAATTTCCGTTCGATACGGATAACCTGATACCCTTCCAGCTCAAGCAGGTTGCATGTGTCGCTGTTCGAGAACCAGTTCTGAGCCGGTTGTTTAAGTTTCAAATGGAACAATTCGCCTGCCCGCAGAACAGGTTCCCACTGGTAGTTATACTGTGAAATAACGATCCGGGTTTGCGAATGACAAAGTTTTTTAATGTTATGAAATGCGGCCTGAACATCCCATAAACAGTTGGTAAGGTCCGAAAGAATAATGTAATCAAATATTTCGTTAAGCTGTAAGTCTTCCGCATCATCAACTTTAAAAATAAGGTCAGGATATCGCTGGCTTGCAATATCAATGGCAGCCGGGGCAAAATCTATTCCAACCCCATATGACGGGTGAGTTGAATTGAGCAAATTGCCGTTGCCGCATCCGATTTCGAGCACTCTTTTTCCATCAGGAACAATAGCAGAGATATATCTTTCGAGGGATTTATGATAGAAACGGTTCATCCGTTCCCATTTGCTCCGCGAAGCAGCAGTTTTCGCATAAAAATTCCTGATGTCCTCTTTCTTCATAAATATGGCTCCCGATTGCAATATCCAGCAAAATTACAAAAAAACATTTGCATTTTTTTCGTTTGTTCCGTGTTCTATAGCAGGTGGAGGCACTTCCGAATTTGATGTCCTGCAAATAGTACAAAGGAGAATTGATTTCAAGGTATTTGTTATCTGTTGTAAAACCTGATAAGTGGCTGGTATCTGAAATGTGAATCGGCACTGCTTTACAGGAATAACCAACCGGAAGTTTATCCTAACAGAAAAATTAAGATATTTGTATGCATTTTGAGTAAAAAAGAGATTTGAATTATGGCGAATAAAACCGGAAAGCACAGTGATAAAAAGACAATTGCGGCATCAGTAAAGCAGACAGATTCTCAAACAGAATCTAAAGATTTGCTAGGTATTCTCGACAGATTTCTTGATCAGCACCTTGGGTGGCTGATATGGGTGATACTTGGCCTGACTTTCCTGATTTGCATGCTGCTTTTCGATTCGAGGGTGAGCCTTTCGGGTGATGATTCATTTTATATAATTCGGGCATCCGATTTCATTCATTCGTTTAAATATCCTTCCTTCCAGGGGCCGTTGTATCCCATGGCTCTGTCTGTTTTTGTAGCCGTTTTCGGGATCAGCCTTGTTCCGCTTAAAATGTTTTCGCTACTGCTGATTATGGGGTTTATGTACCTGTTTTATCTGGCTTTCCGTTCGCGGATTCCTTCAACTTTGCTCATAATCAGCTTATTGGCAGTAAGTGTAAACTCTTTTATCCTTTATTATTCAAGTCAGACCTACAATGAGGCTTTTTACCTTTTTGTTCAGATGATGCTGGTGGTGGTTTTCTTTCGTGGCTTTATCGATAAAGAACAAGCATTTAACTTTAAGGATGATATAAAACGTCACCTGGTACTCGCTTTGAGTTTGCTGGCACTCACACTTACTAAAAATATCGGTTATACTGCCGTTTTTGCCGTTATCGGTTACTTTCTGTTACGTGGACAATGGAAAAATATTCTGTACTCGATTACTGCATTCGGAATAGTATTTCTCACATTCCAGGGTGTAAAGTACATGCTTTGGAACGATGGCGGTCTGCAGTTTTCGTCGCAGGGATCCGGATTAATGTACAAGGACTATTACAACCCACAGGCAGGGCAGGAAGACCTGGCAGGTTTTTATACCCGGTTTATTGATAATTCCAAACTGTATCTTTCGAAACATTTTATTTCGATGATCGGATTAAGGAAAGTGGCTCCGATGATGCAGGTAAATACCGTTGTTACCATGCTTATTTATCTTCTCGGTATCGGATCACTGATTATTACTTTCCGAAAGAATAAATACCTGTTCTTTACCGGCTTGCTGACAGGCGCATTCCTGGTTGTGACTTTTGTTATTTTACAAACCAAATGGGATCAGAACCGGCTGATCATTCCTGCAGTTCCCATGCTGCTGTTGATGATCTTTTCATTGTTTTATTATGTTTCCGAAATTAAAAGTTTCAAATTGCTGCAACTTGTGGTTCCGCTGCTGGCCGTAGTCATTTTCTTTCAGAGCCTTGCCGTTACTGCAAATGAAATCAAAGTAAACCAGGAAATAAGTGGCCGTTATGGCGGGCTTACTCCCGACTGGAAAAATTACCTTCAGGCAAGTGAATGGGCTTCTAAAAACCTGCCCGATGACGCGATAATAGCCTGTCGTAAGCCTTCCATATCGTTCGTGTATGGGAAAGGCCGCAATTTCTATGGAATCATGCAGTTGCCATCTTACAGTATGGATACTTTTTACAACAACTGGATAAAGAATGAATCGTCCACTATGATGTTTAATTACGCCGACTTTAGCGGAAAACAGCTTTCGCCCGAGCTGTATTCCAAATTGAAAGATAATATGTCGGCCATGTTATTCGTTGGTGATACAGTTTACTTTGTCGATAAGGTAAACGACAGCGCTGCAGGGACTTTTAAAAAGGAACTTCAGTCGGCAGGATTCAATTATATTTCTTCATCAGCCACCATAAAATCAATTATGGATGAGGGCAGAGTGATGAAACTTTATTATCCTGATTCCTTGCTGAACCAGTTGCATAATGGCGGTGTAACACACGTTCTTACAGCAAATCTGCGCCGGAACAGCGCCGTAAAAGATGGATTCATTATCAACACCGTTGAAAGATATATGGCTTTTATCCAGGAAAAGTATCCCTTGCTTTTCACTAAAGTGTCACAGGTTGGGGATGATAATAATGAACCTGCCACAATTTACAGGATCGAGTACGAAAAACATGGCCGAACAGTTAAACATCCGGAATTAAAATAAGTCCTGAAACTGTTTTGCTGCTAAAAAATAGTGAATATTTTTTTTTGACCTGAACAATTTATTTAACTGATTATCGGGTATAATTTATTTGTTTTTATTGTAAAAATCCAGGTATAGCGACTGAAGATAGGCTTTTCCCAGCTTTGCGTTGATGCTGTCATTGTTTCGAACAGATTCATCATATGTATTTGTTATTGTGTTATATACAAGCAGATTGTCAGGCTTTTGGAATCCGAATCCACCCGAAAATGTAAAAAATGAATAGGGGATATAGCCTGTATTCAGAATGTTTTTACTGAATTTAAAATCATCGGTACCTATCCCGAGTTGTGATAGTAAAGTAGCTGCAAGATCAGTTTGTGATGCCATGTTATGTATTACGGTATCCTGTATATTTAACGCTCCGCCCAGCCAGATCATCGGAATATGGTACTTGACTTTTTCCCATAATTCGGAGTTACCCGGACGCATGCTGCCATGATCTGCAATGATTATAACCAATGTGTTATTCCACCATTTCCTTGTTTTAGCTTCTTTTATAAAATCACCGATAGCTGAATCGGTGTAATGTAGTGAATTGAGAAATTTGGTATCATCATCTTCTCCTTTAAATACAATGGGAACAGGCGTTTCGAAAGGTTCATGGCTGGTAAGGGTGAGTACAGTTTTAAAGAACCGGGTATCATTATCAGGAGTATCAGCAAGACATCGGTTAAAAACCACATGATCGAAAGCTCCCCATTTAGATTTCAGTTCGGCAGCAGGGAAGTCCTTATCCGAAATCATTTTATCAAAACCAGCCTGTACCAGGAATGATTGATAATTGGCGAATACCAGTGTGCCTCCGTAATAAAATTCACTTTTATACCCTTCGGCATTCAGTTTCTGTGGAATAAATGCCAGCTTCTGAGTGAGTTTCTGGTATTTCAAAGGGCTTGATCCCGGAAGTGATGGATAACCGGCCAGAACGGCGGCTATTCCCTTATCGGTGCGGTCGGAAGCAGCATATACCTGGTCGAACAAAACACCTTCTTTCACTAACTGGTTAAGCTGAGGCATTATACCCGGTCTTCCCCCGGTTGCCTCAAGTGCTTTTGCGGTAAGACTTTCCGTAATAATCAGGATAATATTCGGACGGTTGTTTCGTAAGAGGCTGACAGAATTATGATTCTCTACATGCAGAGGCGAAAGGATTTTCTGCATTTCCATATCGCCGTAATACACATATTTATTTTGTAAATCTCCGGATTCGGAAATTGAAAATCCAACGTTCCAGATGGGATTGATTGCAGCATGATTGGCAAACTGGTTTTTCGAGAAATACGCCGAACTTGTAGAAAGGCTTGAAATTCCCAAACCTCCCCGCATAATAACAAACAGGAGCAAGGTCGCAGGCAACAATACCCAAACTGACTTTCCGTTTTTTTTCAACGAAGCAAGCCGGGATGCAAATAGCCTGAAATAAATAAAAAACAGCAATCCGCTGATAATCAATACTGAGAGTATGCCCCCTATAACAGTCATTGTGCTGACACTGGCCGTCATGGCTTTCATGTTGGTCATATAAAACAGGGGGGTGGCATCAATCCTGAAACCCCAGTGCCGGTACATGAAAAGGTCACCAGCAATTATAACAGCAGACAAAAATATTGCTATTGCCGTGTAGATATTGTAGAAATATTTTATGAATTTTTGCGTGGAAAACGATGTAAAAGTCAGGAATAAGGAGGGTAGTAATGCAATATAGGAAGCTATTGCAATATCCAGTTTAAATCCGTATATAAATGTTTTAAATAATTCTGATACAGGTAATTGAACCGATTTATCGAAATATGTTATCAGGAAAGCGACCCTGACAATAACAAAGAGCAGATACCAGTAAACCAGGTACAGTAAAAATACGGAAATTCGTTTCTTCATAAATTGGTTTCGGACAATCAGCTTACAAAATTGATTAAAAAAAACAGACGATTCTATTATTTATGGATTTTTATAATAACTTGGCATACTTAAATCTGTTTTAGTCCTGATAAATTACTATTCAGCAATTTTAAAATGTCTCAGCAACCACACAACCTCAGGGAGTTGCTCCTGAAAGGCAATTCCCGTTCCTACACCGACTTTGTGGGCGATATCGTATCAAAACGCCCCGAACTGGTGAATGAATTATGGGAAATCTATCTTTCAGCCGAAGAGCCCGTTTCGCGAAGGGCAGCATGGATCATCGACACGGCTTCGGAAAAAAATCCTGAACGGGCGGAACCGTTTTTGCCTGAATTAATAAAAAAGCTGCCGGATTTTAACCACGACGGGCTCAAGCGCCATGCCATGCGCATCATTTCCCGTCATCCTTTTCCCCATGGAGCGGAAGGTGAACTTATGAACATTGCATTTGAATGGTTAGTAAAAACAGACGAAAGTGTGGCCGTAAAAATGTACAGCATTCAAATCCTATACCGCCTCTCAGGCACCGAACCTGATATACTCCAGGAATTATACGATACCATAGAATTTCAGATGCAGGATGGTACACCCGGATTTAAAAGCATCGGAAGTAAAATGATGCAACAAATTGATAAAGATATTATGAAGAGGAAGCTTGGAAGGTGATATCTGATTTCGGATATCGGATATCGGATTTGGATTCTGTAGCTTGAAATTTAATTTCATTAATCCGACATTCAAAACCTGATTTCCCAAGCCTTCAATAAACAATTTACCTCATATCATTCATTTCCACACCGGGATGATCCGCTTTGTTAAAAGTGAATACGTTATCAGAAACAGCCTGATCGGTAATAAAACTATCGACTATATAGGAGAATGTACTGCCGCTGCGATCGTAAATAACAAACCTGCTTACTTGTTTTTTGTTCTTATCTAAAGTCAGCCTAACTTTTGTAAAAGTTTTTCCTTTCTTCAGCGGATAAAGTTCAATAACCTGTGTGTTTCCTTTTTCTTCAATAAATTTGGATTTGAAATCCTTGCTGTAGCCGCTTAAAAGCTTGGTAGGTGTAAAAGCATCATCATCCTCAGCAACATTGTTAATCTGAACTTCTTTGGCATCTCTGAGGTAAGTCCACACTGTTTTACCATCGCTGATCACATCCTGACCAGCAGCTGTTAGTTTATATTTGTCGCCTTTCGAAAGTAAGGTGCCTTTGAACTTATCATGGATTTTTTCTTTGGCATTGTCCATTGCGTAAGTAAAATCGATCTTAATCGATTTATACGCTTTGGTTTTGGCCGATACCTCATCCAGGATGGCCGTTGCTTTTTTATCATTCTGGGCAAATGCGGAAACTGTGAGTCCCGCCACCAATACAAGCAATAATAGTTTTTTCATTTTCATTTATTTAATTATTTCAAAATTCTTCGTGTGTTCTCCTGCTATTCAGATCTTTCAAAAACTGTTCCAAAGCGAACTCTGTCGCTACTTTTACTTCACGTGCCTTACTTCCTTCGAACGGTCCGACTATCCCTGCCGACTCGAGCTGGTCGATTATACGGCCGGCACGGTTATATCCAAGTTTGAGTTTTCGCTGCAACAAAGAGGTAGATCCCTGTTGTGTGGATACAATAAGGTAGGCGGCATCTTCGAAGAGCTCATCCCGTTCGCCAGGATCGAGTTCCTGCTGCATTTCCGTTTCTTCCTCATTAAATTCAGGTAAGGCATAGGCTGTGGGATAACCACGCTGGGAACCAATAAATTCAGTAACCCGCTCCACTTCATGCAAATCGATAAAAGCACATTGCAGGCGTATCATATCTCCGCCCTGCGACAATAAAAGGTCACCGCGACCAATCAGCTGGTCGGCACCACCGGTATCGAGAATGGTACGCGAGTCGATTTTCGAAATTACCCTGAAAGCAATACGTGCCGGGAAATTTGCTTTAATGGTACCCGTAATAATGTTAACACTTGGCCTTTGTGTGGCAATTACCAGGTGGATGCCGATGGCACGGGCAAGCTGCGCAAGCCGCGTGATTGGATGTTCAACTTCTTTTCCGGCTGTAAGGATGAGGTCGGCAAATTCATCAATTACAACTACAATGTAGGGCATAAATTTGTGCCCGTTAAGCGGATTTAATTTACGTGCTATAAACTTTGTATTGTACTCTTTGATATTCCTTACCTGTGCTTCTTTCAGCAAGTCGTAGCGGCTATCCATCTCAATATTCAATGAGTTGAGTGTTCGTACAACTTTCCGGGTATCTGTAATAATGGCTTCCTCCGAATCGGGGAGTTTTGCCAGGTAATGCCGTTCGATTTTTGAGAAAAGGGTCAGTTCCACCTTTTTAGGGTCAACCATCACAAATTTCAGTTCCGATGGATGTTTTTTATACAACAGAGAAGTAATAATGGCATTCAAGCCGACGGATTTTCCTTGCCCTGTTGCTCCGGCCATTAGAATATGTGGCATTTTGGTAAGATCGGCAATAAACTCCTCATTTTGTATAGTCTTGCCAATGGCAAAAGGAAGATCATAATGATTGCTCTTAAACTTTTCGGAAGCTATCAATGCTTTCATCCCTACAATGGCAGGATTCTGGTTTGGAACTTCAATACCAATAGTGCCTTTTCCAGGAATGGGTGCGATAATACGGATACCGAGTGCCGAAAGACTCAGTGCAATATCATCTTCCAGGTTTTTAATCTTCGAAATCCGCACGCCGGGCGCAGGAATTATCTCGTAAAGAGTAACCGTCGGGCCAATGGTAGCCTTAATCTTATCGATCTGTATGCCATAGTTTCCGAGAGTAGAAACAATTCGGTTTTTATTGGCTTCCAGTTCCTCTTTTGTGACACTTATCGTTCCTACTCCATATTCATCCAGCAAATCGATTCCCGGCAGCATAAACGTTGGCAGGTCAAGATGTGGATCATAGACTGTATCCATTGTTTGATGGCCTACATCCGTATTTCCGCCGTTGCCAGGCGTATTCGCAGGTTGTGGCTCGACCGGTATATAATTAATTTCAGCGTTTGTAGTTGCAGAAGGTGCTTCGACTGTGAATTCTACCTGTGTGTTTGCCTGTGGTTTTGGTTTAGGAAACGACACCGGTTCGAACTGCGTATTAGTGGCTTGTTCACTGCCGTCTGACGGAGTCTGCAAGGTTTGACCACCTGGTTCAACGGACTTTTCAAATTCACTAACGGCAAATTCAACTGTATTGTATTTATCAACTGGCATGTCCTGCGAAGCATTCCGTCCATTTGCAGCAATTTCTGCGTTTTGTGCTGCAATATCTTCACCGGAGACTCCGGTAAGCTGTTTTTTACGCTTCTCAATCCATTGTTTTACCTGATGAAGTGAAAAATTATAAACAATTACCAGGAAAGCAATAAAAATAAAGACCAGGAGAAGCATGAGGCCTAATTTACCCATAAGCCCTTCGAGGTATAATGACGATTCGTACCCTGAAATACCTCCGAGTATGGAAAGTGCGGAATTACGGAATAAAAATCCCAGGGTGACTGAAAGCCATGCCATTGCCAGCAATATGAATCCAAAGCTCGAGCCAAGTGCGATGATCTTATGCTTAAGGGTTAACCTTACACCGAGAACAAATAACCAGATGGGTATGAATAGAGTTCCGATTCCAAATCCTTGTTTAACAAGCAAAATAGCCGAAGCAGCGCCTAATCTTCCTCCCAGGTTATTGGCTTCGAGGGTCTTGTCGGAGAATATGCGTGAAAAACCCACACCTGAAAAAATATCATCAGCCTCACCCGAAAACCAATTGATCAGAAATGAAATTATAGCTACAAAAAGAAAAATTGAGGTTAATAACGAAAAAATGCCCACAACCTGTGAGACTTTCTCCAGCCATGTACTCGTAGGATTCAGATTTTCGACCAGCTTCGCTCCTGGCGATTTCGTTTTCTTCTTCTCTTTTAAATCTGGGGGAAGAGAAGCAGCCGGTTCGTCCTGAAGCGTGTTTTTTGGAAGTGAATTTGAGATGTTTCGGGGCATTATATTGGTTCTTCTAAAAGTGGTTTTGAGTTGCTGGCATTGAAATATGTAATGAACAGCTTTCAGTACTGCAAAAATATGAAATTTTCACTAAAGTATTGACAGCCATTTTGAATCAAAAGAAACAGATCTTTTCCAATCGCTGAAAAAGACCTGTATTTATTTAAATCCCGAAGGTTTTCGACACTACCTGCTGTTTTACGGTTAACGTACTGATCGGAATAATTTATTCCACCTGATCTTTCCTCCAAAGAGTGACTTGTTGTTATCCAGAGAAAGCCAGACAAAAACGGCTTTACCTACAATATGGTCGATGGGTACAAATCCCCAGAAACGGCTGTCGGCCGAATTATGGCGGTTATCACCCATCATCCAGTAATAATCCATTTTAAATGTATAAGTCGTTGCCTCTTTGCCGTTTATAAAAATTTTCTCATCCTTAACTTCCAGTGAATTTAATTCATACGCATTGATAATACGTTCGTACAAAGGCAGGTTAGCCAGCGTGAGTTTAACGGTTGCCCCGGCTTTGGGAATATAAAGAGGGCCGAAATTATCTACATTCCAGGCATAAGCGGAATCGAAAGGGAAGATATAAGGCTGCCAGAAACCTTTAGGCTGAATGATTTTGTTCACCGAAAGCACATTAGGCAATTCTTTAAGCTTCGCGGCCGATTCCTGTGTTAAAGTGATGAGCTGGTTACCCGCTTCGTTCATATCAACGTTTTCCGTAATATCCAGTTTACCAAGTATTCGCCTGTTGATAGGATTTCCATCAGTTTTTACCTCATAAATAAATTGCGAAAGCTTAGGAAAATCAACTGTTTTACCATTTATATGGACTACTTCGTCGATAATCTGAAGTGTATCACCCGGTAATCCTATGCAGCGTTTAATATAATTTTCGCGTTTGTCGACAGGCCTTGCCACAATATCTCCGAAATTGAATTTGTCGTTCCATACCCTCTCGCGTCCGAGTTGACGCACCAGGGCGTAATAACTGGAATTCTGCTGTTTGAGTGCTACAGTATCGCCATCGGGATAGTTGAAAACGACAACGTCCATGTGTTTTATGGTATTAAATCCCGGGAAACGGTAATAGGGCCACTCAATCCATTCAACATACGATTTGGCGTACTTGCTCAAAGGCATTGTATGATGAACAAACGGGAATGCCAGCGGTGTGTTGGGAAGTTTGGGCCCGTAACTCATTTTGCTTACGAAAAGAAAATCGCCTACCAGTAACGACTTCTCCATAGATGAAGTAGGAATGGTATAAGCCTCAATCATAAAAATACGGATTATGGAAGCAGCTACCACAGCAAAAATAATTGCGTCGGTCCATTCCCGTACCTGCGATTTTTTAGGTCTGATCCTGTTTTCCGGTTTGATGTAATGTTCTTTTTTTGAAATCCCCAGGTAAGGAATGTACGCGAAAGGAACCAATACCGCCAGAGCCTGCTCGCCAAGTTTGTACTTGCCGTAACTAACGGCCGTTTGCACAAGCATAAGCATGATCATAAAAATGTTGATAAACGGAATCAGCATCAGTATCAGCCACCACCATGGTTTCCCGATTACCTTCAGCCAGACGAAATAATTGTAAAATGGTATCAGTGCTTTGTATCCACTATATCCGGCGTCCTCGAATATCCAATAATTTAACATTGGAAAAAGGATGATAATAAGCAATAAGATTGACATCAGATCCATGATAGAGTAACTTAAGTGAGTGTTTAATATTGTTAGGTTTGAAATTTGAAAGCTCTGCGAAAAAAAATGTTAAGATACCCGAACAGTTAATTAAAGGTTTTTTTAATTCAAGTTTGGCGCAAATATCAGCCAAAAGTTACATGATTTTGCCTCATGTTCCGTTAAAATGTGTTAAAATGCCCGCTCAAAGTTAGGCATTAGCAGGCATATTTAGAGGTTCAGCATATCCTTCATGGTGAAAACACCTTTTCGGCCTTGCACCCATTCTGCAGCCATAACAGCTCCTACTGCAAATCCGCGTCTGTTAAATGCTTCGTGAATTATTGTGATCTGATCGATATCCGACTTCCATGTAATGCTGTGCGTTCCGGACACGGAGCCTTCGCGTATGGAACGAACAGGAATTTCTCCGCATCCGGGTTCGGCGGTTGTAAATTTTGTTAAACGCGGGTTTTCAGCAATTATGTCGTTTGCGAGTGAAATAGCTGTACCACTTGGAGCATCAAGCTTCTGCATATGATGTATTTCTTCCATTGCCGGTAAATACGATGGATAGGTTTGCATCAGCGATGCAAGTTTCCGGTTTATATCCGAAAATATATTTACACCAATGCTGTAATTTGAAGCAAAAAACAAAGTGTTTTTGGTATTTGTACATCGCTCCGTGATTGTCTGAAACTGATCATACCATCCTGTCGTACCAACAACCACAGGAACACCTGCTTCGAAACATTTGTAAATATTTTCGACCACTATGGCCGGCATCGAAAATTCTATGGCAACATCACAATCCTTGAGCTGTGGTTCTTTTTCTTTCCAATCTTGTTCATTATCAATTGTAAGTGCGATGACGTGACTATGAGCAAGGGCGATCTTTTCGATCTCGTGGCCCATTTTCCCATATCCCAGAAGTGCTATTTTCATATTAATATGATGAAAGGAATGTTAATAGTGAAGTTTATTGTTCTTCAGCCAGATGAATTTTTTATTGAATAAATTCCGATTCAAAAAGATTCAGTATATCTTTTTCAGAACCGCAAAGTAAGGTTAATGCCTCCGGAAATCGTATTATTTGTTTGCATGCTGAGTGCCGGAACCCATGGTTGTACATTCAAAGTGAGATCATCATTGATGTTATAATCGAAAAAGTGGGCATCAACAACTGCATCCACCGCAGTAAGAATGTACCACACGCCCGTAAGAATATAGGATACTTCCAGGTTACGCCGGTAGTAATCGCGCCCTTCCTTGAGTTGTTGAGTGGTGTAACCTTTTGTAGCCCAATCGTTTGGCGGGCCGGGAATCGGGAATACATTTACCGGTGTTGGCGGAAAGTTTGTTTGCGTGGTAACTGCAACCCACTCATAAGCAGCGCCAAGTTCCCTGTAGTATTTGGAATTGTTGTGGATAAAATAGATCATGGCTCCAAATCCGGCATATACAACGGGTACTTTCCAGTATTTGTGATTGTAGGCTTGTCCGAGACCGGGCAAAACCAAAGAGAAAATTAAAGCTTTACGGGGCGAATGCAATACCTTTACATCGGCCGGAACAGTTTTCGTCGCTACAGTTGTTGTATCCTGGGCCTGCATTTTATTGGATGAGAGACCTGCAAACAAAGCAAGCAGCAAAAAAATAAAACAAAGACGTCGAACCTTATTATCTGATGTAACCGGCAAACTTTGTTGCTGCGGACGATATCGGTATTTAAGAGTACTTGCCACGTTTGTTATTCAATGCCTAACTTCGAAATAATTGCCTGCAAATCGTCGTCCGAAACGAAAGGGATAACGATACTTCCTTTCCCTTTTGGGTTCCGGTGCAGTTCAACTTTCCTGTTCAGGCGCTCCTGTAGAGAATCTTTCAACACTTCGTACTTTAAAGGCAGTGCTATCTTTCCTGGTTTATTTGCCGGTGATACCACTTTGTCGAGCTGGCGGACAAGTTTCTCCACATCACGAACAGAAAGTCCGTCGGTAATTATTTTACGGGTTAAAAACAATTGCTTGTTTTCATCTTCCACATTAATTAAGGTGCGGGCATGACCCATACTGACAGCTCCTTCTCTTAAAGCAGCCTGTATTTCGGCCGGTAACCGGAGTAAGCGCAGGTAATTGGTAACGGTGGTTCTGTTCTTGCCAACACGTTTGCTGAGTAAGTCCTGCGTAAGGCTGCATTCTTCGATAAGCCTGTTGTAGCTGATTGCAATTTCAATAGCATTCAGGTTTTCGCGCTGAATGTTTTCGATCAGGGCCCATTCGAGCATCTGTTCGTCGTTGGCAACCCTGATGTAACAAGGCACAGTATCGATGCCGGCCAGTTTAGCTGCCCGGTACCTGCGTTCGCCCGAAATAATCTGATACTTGTCGTATCCCATTTTACGGACGGTAAGCGGTTGTATAATTCCTTGTTCAACAATGGATTGGGATAGTTCAGCTAAAGCAGATTCGTCAAAATCTTCCCTCGGTTGAAAAGGGTTGGTCTTAATTTTTGAGGTAGGAAGGTTAGCAATTGCTCCGGCTACATAGTTACCCGAAATGTCTTTCGATGTAATATCTGTTTCCGGGCTTTCGAGTATCGCACTCAATCCGCGTCCTAATCCTGTCTTTTTCTGAATGGCCATTATTCCTTAACCTTTATTTCTTTTTGATCCTGTGTGAGTGTTGTCATGTGATTTTTCTGTAATACCTCGCGGGCCAGGTTAAGGTAGTTAAGCGAACCTGTGCTTCCGGCATCGTGCATCAGTACTGTTTGTCCGAAACTCGGGGCTTCGGCAAGCCGTGTGTTGCGGGCAATAATTGTATTGAAAACCATGTCCTGGAAATGAGTTTTAACTTCTTCCACAACCTGGTTCGATAACCTCAGGCGTCCGTCGTACATGGTGAGCAGTATCCCCTCGAAATCGAGTTTCGGATTCAGCCTCGACTGTACTATTTTGATGGTATTCAGCAATTTGCCTAAACCTTCGAGAGCAAAATATTCGCATTGTACAGGGATAATCACTGAATCGGAAGCTACAAGTGAGTTTACCGTAACCAATCCGAGTGAGGGAGAGCAGTCGATGAGGATGAAATCGTATTCGTCGCGCAGTTTTTCCACCACTTTACGCATCATTATCTCACGGTTGGGAAGGTTAATCATTTCTATTTCAGCGCCAACCAGGTCGATATGCGCCGGAAGGAGAAATAGATTAGGTGTATCGGTTCCCAGTATGATGTCTTTGGCCTGAACTTCTTCGATGATGCATTCGTAAATGCTGGTTTTTATTTTTTTTGGATCGAAACCAACACCCGATGTGGCATTTGCCTGGGGATCAGCATCTATAATTAAGGTTTTGAACTCCAATACGGCTAAAGCGGCACCCAGGTTTATCGCAGTGGTTGTTTTGCCTACTCCGCCTTTCTGGTTTGCTATGGAGATTATCTTTCCCATTCGTGAGAGTGTTATTTAGATTTTAATGAAGTTAAAACCAGTGGTTTATAAACAAGAATCCAGGCTTTATCATATAAAATACCCGGATGCAATAGATGGCAAAGGTACAAAAAAGCAACAGCCACATTGAACCTGTGTTAATAAGTTTTTGCGATGAAAAGCAGGATTAAAACCCGATACCACTCAGGTCGTTCGAATGAAAATAAATACAAAGGAATTCAGAAGCAGGCTATTCGGTAGTTTCGCTGCCTGTGTTAGCAGTATCAATGTCAGTAAGCAGCCTTTTTACTTCTTTATACACTCTTTCGGGTGGTTCTTTCCCTGTCTCGATAAACGAATAGGCATCCTGAAGTCCATGAAGAAATTTTTCAAAATCTTCCTGGTACAGAAATATCTTATGTTTGTCGTAAACAAACTTGGCAAGGGCATTATCAAACCGTTTTTTACTTTCAGTTACGGTAATGTATAACTCCTTGTCACGCGTACTTTTAACATCAAAAAAGTAAGTGCGTTTTCCAGCTTTCACCGCTCTCGAGAATATATCCTCTCTGGTATCCAAATGATCAAATTCTTCCATCTTCTGATAAAATTACTGGTTAAAAATTACTCCTTCTTTAACGCAAATGTAGAAAAAATATTTTAACCTGCAACAGTCAGTCTTTTTTACATTATTTATTTAATGCAAGGGTATTTTTGGCAATGAAACTGATTGGCCGTAATGCTCCGGCTAAGACTGAATACTTTATAGGTCTTGAAATCGGTTCCACATCAGCAGTTTATGAATACTATCTTAAAACTCCTTGTTCGTATTTTCGCAACAGCAATTCCATGGTAAGTTTTGATTGTATAAATCGTTTCAATCCTTTTATATTATTGGATTTTGATTGGGATACTATCATTTCCAAAGTATTGATATTTTAATTTTTGAGTCAACGGTTTCGCCAATTTTCTTATCTTTGCAGCCTTATTCATTAAAGGTTCATTTACATTTTATGCTAAGCAGAAGGTTTCTTCGGATAAAAGTAATGCAGGCGATTTACGCTTTTCAACAGGAAGGTCCTGAGAGTATCAATGCCGGTGAAAAACAACTTATAGTCAGTCTCGACAAACTTTACGAACTATATATCTATCAACTTTCTCTCATAATTGAGGTATCGGACTTCGCACGCAGACGAATTGAAGAAAACCGTTTAAAACAACTGCCAACTCCCGAAGATCTCAATCCAAACCTGCGGTTCATCCAAAACCGTTTCATCAGGCAGATTGAAAATAACCGCGGTTACCTCAAACGCAATTCGGGCTACAAAATCAATTGGGTTGATGAAGAAGAAATGATCAGGAAATTTTACAACCTGATGCGTGAAGATGAAGGATATATCTCATACATGAATAAGCCTGAAGTGAGCTATGCCGATGAAAAACAGGTAGTTGAAATGGTGATATTGCGGCTTTTTTCTGAATCGGATCACCTCAGGAGTTATTTCGACGAGCGAAGCATTTACTGGGCCGAAGATTTTGATACGGCTGTAATGATGGTTGATAAGACTATCAAAGGTTTCAAAGAATCGGCGGATGAATTTACAAGCCTTCCCACCTTACTCAAGGATGAAAACCACAGTGAAGGCAGCGAGGATTTGCAATTTTTGAAACAATTGTATCGCAAAACACTTATTAACAGCGAGGAACTCAACAAGGTTATCGGTGAGCGAGCTTCGAACTGGGACCTGGAGCGGATTGCCATTATGGATACCATCCTGATAAAAATGGCTATCACCGAACTGATTGAATTCCCTTCTATACCAATAAAAGTGACGCTGAATGAGTACATAGAACTTTCGAAAGAATACAGTTCGCCCAAAAGCAAAATATTTATTAACGGGGTGCTCGATAAACTGATCGTTGATTACAAGGAACAGGGAATTATTCAAAAATCGGGCAGGGGTTTGATGGAGTAGTGAATAGTGATCCCGATAGCTATCGGGAGTGAATAGTGAATAGACAACCACCATTTAACAATGGCACAAACGGGAACTAACTTAAATACTTGAAAAACGTAGAAATACATAGAAATATTTAGAAATAGAGTGAAGTAGTGAGAATTGATTTTCTGACGGATGTAAATGGCGAACATCAGGCACAAATCATATTCGTAGGGTTCTCCCCTTGGGGAGATGCCCAAAGGGCAGAGGGGTAAAAATAATGAATACAAAAAAATCATATAGTACAGGCACAAACTAAAACTCACTTGATCTATCTTACTGTTAATCAAGTTTTAGTATTCTGGTTAGATGAAATTAAAAAGTGAATAGACAACCACCATTTAACAATGGCACAAATGGGAACCAACTTTAGGATTCGAAATACATTGAAATAAATTGAAATAAATTGAAATAATAGAACTCATATGTTGCTGTATTTCAGTTAACAGCATTCTTGTTAGATG
>JBBQSY010000065.1:0-21074 GCA_038213495.1 Bacteroidales bacterium | reverse complement strand
AAAATGTTGGGTTCCGCTCGAAACCTCAAATACCTTGAAAGGTTTGAACTGAAAAGCTTCAAACCTTTCTCATTTTTAGGCAGTTATACTTTATATGATCACGATATTATTAGTGATTTTTCATAGACGCTTCCGGAGGATTTTTATCCTGACGGTCAGAGAATAAAAAAAACCGGCTCAAAGTCCGGCTAAATATATAATCACTATATTTATGCGGGAATCAGGTTTTGATCCCAGTAGTACAATTTGCGGGCTGAGCAATCGAATCCATTCGGCCAAACAATCCCTCCCATTTCATCCATTGCAACATTCATAAAATATGCCTTATTGAGTAATTCAGCAATCAGCCTGTTTGATTTATTGGTATTCAGATACTCCTGAAAGTTCAAAATACGCTTTTCGCCATTATCAAACAGACAAGAGACTGTGTAAGGGCTCACATCTATAATTTGTATGATTCGGGGGAATAAGGTCATGTTAGAATTTATTTTTTTTACTCTCGTTTAAAATCAATTCCTGGTTATCTGTTATAAACTTTTTTGCAATCTTCATTTTTGCCACAGGCAACTTACCGGCAAGCAGTTTTCCATCGAAGGAAAACAAGGCTTCATGTTTTTGATAAAAAGCATGAATATGATCCGGTTTGTGATCGTTGTAATACAAGTAAAATATTACTCCAAATAACTCGCCGATTCGGGGCATATTTGTTTTTTATACAAAGTTACATTAAAAAGTCCATCTCTTCGACTACAATTTATTTCGCAATATTTTCGATCTAAGTGTTTTTAGAACAACTAAGGTCAGGGAAAATTAGAAATTAACTTGATTTATTCCGCTTTCTTATACACAATCGCCACCACCGTCTTATCGTCACCACCCATATTGATGGTCATTCCATAAGGACGTGAGGGATCAATTTCAATCTGGTTTAAGCCGGCTTTTCCGGTAAGTTGCTCCCAGATTGTTACAGCCATATGCACACCGGTTCCGCCTGTGGGGTGTCCCCAGCCTATAAGCCCGCCTGTGGTATTGATTGGAATTTTCCCGTCGCGGGCTGTATTTCCGGCGGCTACAAATGCAGCGCCTTCGCCATGAGCAGCAAATCCAAGTGCTTCAACCGCCAGTATTCCTGCGATGGTAAAGCAGTCGTGTAGTTCAACGGTGGCAAGCTGCTCAATGGTAATTTCGGCTGATGCGAGTGCCTGCCTGATAGCTTCGCTCATAGTTGTAAGCACTGTAAGTTGTGGCGGGTCCTCTGTAATATCGTCGACGGCATGCCCCCACCCTGCTACTTCAACAGCATCCGCGTAAGCAATACCGGCGCGTTTAAGACCAGCTTCACTCATAACAGCTATCCCGGAAGCGCCGTCGCTCACTTTAGAACAATCGAAAACATTCAGATGATCGGTGAACGAACGTGGATTGGGTTCCGTTAAAGCCAGAGCCTCGAGATCGACAACCGTGTTGTGATGCTCCTGAGCTGTGGGGCATAAACGGGCATTTTCGATGGCATTGCGGAACCAGCGGGCAAACCCCTTGCGGGCATTTCCGCGGCCAAATTCATCATAATACGATCCTGCCCTGTCGCTGAACTGACCCGGAAAAAAATATGCATGTCCATTCTTACGTTTGCTGAACCAGCCTGCACCGGCAAGTATATCGGCCCCGTAAATCGCTTTCACCGAATTCTGAACCTCCACACCTATACAAAGTACGGAATCAGCTGATCCGGCCAACACGGATTTCATGCCGGTTATCAGGGCAAGTCCTCCGGATGCACAGGCGCCTTCGACACTAATAGATGGTTTGTAACGCAAACCTTTGTCGACCATAGGCATAAATGCACCCAAATGAGCCTGCTTATTGAATCGTGCCGACATAAAATTGCCAACAGCACTTTCGTCAACATTCAGTGCTCCGCCAATTTGCGATAGCACACCCTGCCCGGTTTCCTTTAAATAATGTTCTATCCCGGGTCGTTCGGTGCGTGGATTAAATTCCCTGCGGCCGGTACCAAGGGAGATAGTGTTGTACCCGGCTGTCATATAAATTTTACGCGATGGTTTTGTCATCTTAAAAATAATTTTATCCGGTTACAAATATTCGTTTATTGGTCCATACGCATGAAAAAATCCCGTAAGAAGAACGGTATTCACATCTTTTTCGGAATGTGCAACGCCGTCGCTAACAAGTTTACGGGCGATTTTGCCGGAGTTGAGCGCAAAAGCCACTGCCAGCCCGGCTCCTTTGCCCGGAGACGCCTGAAGGGCCTTAAAGGCCGGCTTAAGAATGATATCTATTTCTGCTGCCTTCACCAAAGTTTTCCAGCGTAAAACTTCGGGAGGGACAACACCAAGCCAGGTATCGGCCGTTTCTGCAAAAGCACTGAAATCAATATAGGAACCGGAAGGTTTGTCAATCACGGCAACGGGCTTTCCTTTTTCATATTTCAGGAAGCCGTTTTTCTGGCTTCCGTCGCTGAACTGACCTCCTTTTACACCGCTTAGTACGAGTTCGTCGAGCAGGCTGCTGTGAAGCATTTCCCCTTGCATATGCGGCTGCATCACGCGAAGTATAAACTGAACCACGTCGAGACCCACATAATCAATAAGTTGAAAAATACCCATAGGCCGCGACAGAAAATCACGTGTAACCCGGTCGATGCAATAAATAGCTTCGTACAGAGGCATTTCTTTTGAAAGACGTTCAGCCTCACTTATCCCGTTTAACGCATCGCGCATAAAATGGCCATTGCCTATAAAGCCGGCGATATCATTTGAAGGAACCACTGTTTTACGAAGGCTGGAGGCATATTTATTGGCAAATTCAACCATTTCAGCCGGATTTTCATGAATGGTGATCAGTTCTACCAATTTTTGGATGGCAGGCGGATTGTAGAAATGAAATCCAAGTATTCGTCCTTCCAGAACGGCATTCTTATTCAATCCGCCAATAGGAACCGAAGAGGTATTGGTAAAGAACCAGGGTTTTAAGCTGTTGTTTTCATTGATCAGGCGGAAAAGTTTTTCCTTGAGTGCCTGGTTTTCGCTCACCGCTTCAAAAACCAAAGTGGAATCATAGGCCGCTTCGATGCGGGTGGTAGTGCGGACAACGCTCATCACATCCACAACATACGCATCAATTATATCGCTGTTTTCGATCAGACCGGCCTTATCGGCATAAACCCGGCGCAGGGCGACCACTTTTTTTTCGGCTGCCTTGAGCACCTGAGAACGTAAATATTTCAGAAGCCCGCTGAGGCCTTCATCGGAGGTATCGATTGCATTAATTACAAATACTTTCCCTTTATTTTCAGGTTTCAGCATTTGGTCTGCCATCTCGATAGCCGTTAGCAACAGTATCCCGCTGCCCATTTTACCGGCGGCTCCGAGTACTGAAACTTTTTGAATTCGTGAAGTATAATCCATTATTTAATAAGGATTTAGGGGTTGGGGATTAGGGAGAGCGAAAAGTGAAAAGTAAAGAGTGAAGAGTGAATAATGAGGAACTATTAACCATTAACTTTTTATCATTAACTAATTTACCACATTGGTTTTCTTTTCTCCAGGAAAGCTTTCATTCCTTCGGTTCCCTGGTTGCCGAAAAGCTGTCCGAAAGACTGTGCTTCGAGCTGATTGCCCTGGGCAAGGGATACCTGGTAACCCTGCCTGGTTACAAATTTTACACGTTTTACAGCATCCGGCCCTTTAGTGGCAATAACTGCCGCAATTCGAAGTACTTCTTCCATAAGTTGTTCGGGTTCTACCACTTTTTGTACCAGTCCGATACGCAATGCATCGTCAGCCGTAAGCATTTCGCCCGTTGTAAGCATAAAAAGGGCATCGCCCATGCCAACCTGCCTTGGCAGCCGCTGTGTACCCGAATATCCGGGAATAAGACCAAGGTTCACTTCGGGCTGCCCGAACTTAGCTTTGCTCGAAGCAATACGGAAATCGCAAGCCAGGGCGAGTTCAAGCCCTCCGCCCAGGGCAAATCCGTTTACAGCAGCAATAACGGGTACGGCAATGGTAGAGAAACCCTTGAATGTATTTTGCCCACGTAACGAGAATGCTTCGGCCTGCACGGGAGTCATATTAACCATTTCGGCAATATCGGCTCCGGCAACAAAAGCTTTGCCTGCTCCGGTTATAACAACAGCAGTTAGTCCGGGATCAGCCGCCTCTGTTGCGATAAGGTGATCCATTTCATCAAAAAATGCCGTATTAAGCGCATTCAGGCTTTCGGGGCGGTTTATGGTTACAAGTAGCAGACTGCCACGTCGCTCGGGTTGAATAATTTTATATTCCATTTATTTTTGTATAAAAAGATGAGACTGTTCCAGCAAATGAAACACAAACAAATATAAATCTATTTCTATAAAAGAAACAAATCGTATTTAAAAAAGTTGGATTTCAGGAAAGTATGAAATCCTTTTAAAACAAATTTCTCAGGAAGCTACGCAATTATAAAAAGCAATTTCCAGTTGTTCTTAAGTGCTTTTGTTTCCAAACCAGGTTAATAGAGTCCTTTAACCCGGGCCTTACCTGCGATGAAGTCCTTGAGGTAAAATGGCTCACAGTAAGCCAGATCAGCGAAAGTTCTATTTTCAAAATCACGTTCCGCCAGCATGCAGATGGCTTTGGCAGAAAGATAGATGTTATCGATAAAAGTAAATCCGCTTTTTTCTTCAAAAGTAGATTTGCATTTTAAAGCCCCATCACCAAAATAAATAATCTCTTTCCCGGCAAAAGAACTAAAGGAATCTTCGGTAATAATACTTGCGTTTACAGGATCAATTACCTGTAGGTTCTGATCGAACATGGCGGTATAAACTTCCATACGACGGGCATCGAGCATGGGGCAAAACAGGCTGTTTTTCAGATTCTTTCCTTGCATAGAATATTGTTGCAGCGCCTGCCATGCAAGAGATTTCAATGTCTGTATTGCTATAAATGGCTTATCAAGCGCATAGCATAAGCCTTTGGCGGCGGAAACGCCGATTCGTAATCCGGTATACGATCCGGGGCCCATACTTACAGCTACGGCATCCAGTTGCTGATAGGCCAGACCGGCTTCGGCAAAAACATCAGCGATATACCCGGTAAGCGCTGCCGAATGCTCCTTTGTGCCCTCCGATTCGCGTATGGCAAGCAATTGCCCATCCCTGACCAATGCAACCGAACAGATGGATGTTGCTGTTTCGATACCCAGAATTAATGCCATAGTTTATCTTTAATTGGCTACGAAATTACGAAAAATAAAAATTCCGGATGCCGGTTCCATTTTGCAGGAAACCAGGCACCCGGAACAAGCACCTTTGCGGGTTTAGAATATTATCTATTACTCAACCTTACTTACTTTCATCTGAATACAAGTCCTTAGGATCCGTTTTTTTAACCTTATCTCCGTCTTTCAGCTTTTTGGAAACAGCCCTGTAAGGCGCGGTAATAATTTCCTGTCCATCCTTTACACCTTCGGTGACCTGTATGTACATATTATCCTGAATACCGGTTTTTACTTTCAGCATTTTTGCAACACCATTATCATAGAGGAAAACATATTCCTGCACTGCTTCCGTTTTCTTTTTCGCGTTCTGATCACCCTGCCCGGTTTCACCCTCTTTTGCCATTTGAGGTGCAGCTGATTTAGCTGTATCTGCTCTCGAAGTAATAGCCTGGATAGGAAGGGTCAGTACATTTGACACGCTTTCGGTGCGGATATCAACTGTAGCCGACATACCCGGACGGAAAGGCGAATCATTGGGTTTATCACTGGCAATCAGGTCCTTGTATGAATCAGGAAGTATACGAATTTTAACCTCGAAATTGGTAACCTGGTCGGCACTTACGCCAACTGTATTGGCTGAAGTACTTATCTCAGTAACAATTCCTTTGAACTTGCGGTTCAGGTAAGCATCAACTTCAACAAAAGCGGTATCGTTTAGCGTAACACGCACAATGTCATTTTCGTTTACACTCACGTTAACTTCCATGGTTTGAAGGTTGGCAATCCGAAGTATTTCGGTACCCGAACCAAACTGTGAAGCACCTGCAACGCGTTCGCCCTTTTCGATATTCAGTTTCGAAATAGTACCCTCAACAGGAGCGTAGATAGAGGTTTTTGACAGGTTTTCCTTTGATTCCTTAACACCGGCTTCAGCGCTCTTGACATTGAATGCCATTGCTTTCACGCTTTCTTCGGCGGCCACCACTTCGGCTCTTGCAACTTCGAAATTCGCTTTCGACTGTTCGAACTCTGCTTCAGAAATAGTGCTTTGAGCGTGGAGTTTATCACTTCGGTCGAACGAACTTTTCGCATTGATGAACTGGGAATTTACCTGTGCCAGCCTGGCTTTTGCATTGGCCAGATTGGCCTGGGATGTATTAAGCGCTGCGATGGTACGATCGTAATTCGAAAGGTATATTTCCGGATTAATCTTAGCCAGCAACTGTCCTTTTTTAATGAGGTCACCTTCTTTAACATAGAGTTGGATAATTTCGCCCGATACATCCGGCGAAAGTTTCACTTCAAATTCAGGAGCAATTTTTCCACTGGCCGAAACCACTTCGACAATGGTCCGCTTTGTTACTTTTTCGGTCGCTACTTTTGTTTCGTCGGGCTTACCGATGAGTCCTTTCTTCTTGGCAATTACACCAGCTATAAGAGCTACAACAACTATAACAATAACTATCCAGATAATTTTTTTCTTAGTAAACATTGTAAATATGGTTTAATTTATGAATCGGTTTTGTTTGTCTGTTAAATAAATATTGATTCCGTTATTTCCGGTTCAAAGTTATAGGTTTACCCATATAAAAGTCGAGTACTGTAGTTTTAAATATAAACTCAAATTTGGCCTGAAGCAGATTCGATTCGGCTTTTTCAAAATTGGTTTTGGAATTGTTGTACTCAACCGAGTTCAGAGAACCGACAGTAAATTTTTCCTCGGCATACCTGAAGGATTCGCGGGCAGCTTCGACGCCAACAACAGAGGATTGATGTTTATTCAGGGCCGCTTTGGCATCGGCATACGCCTGCTGAATAGTCTTTTGCAGTTCAAGTTTTCGGAGATCGAGGGTATATTTCGAGTTTTCGACATTCAGTTTTGCTTTGCTGATCGAGGTACGTGTTGACCATCCGTTAAAAATTGGTATGCTCAGGTTAAATGAAAGCGATTTGTTGACATTATCAGTTACCTGGTTGCTGAAAGTATTATCCTTCCATACGGGGTCGTACTTAAGTGTATAAACATCCTGGGGTCCGCCAGGTAAATCTACTTTCCCAATTACCTGTATTCCGGACTCAACATAAGTGTCGATAACCTTGGAGGCAGCACCCGAATATCCTGTTCCCAGCGATCCCTGCAAGCTGAGACTGGGCAACAGGGCGCCTCTTGATTGATTAAGCATGTATTCGGAACTTTTCAACCGGGCTTCTGCACTTTTAATCATGGGCTGGTTTTCGAGGGCAAATGCGTAAACCTGATCGGGCATGGCGGTAAGCGATGGCTGCGCACCAAGTTCAAGATCGGGAGTTTCGATTTCAAAATTTTCAGTCGAAGGCAGATCAAGCATTTGTGCCAGTGTGAGGTATGCCAGGTCGAGATTGTTGCGTGCATCAACTACCTGCACATTTTCAGTCGCCCGCTGAGCCTGGATATTATACAGGTCGCCGGCAGCAAGTGCACCGGCAGCAACCAGTTTCTTTAGTCTGGCAACCTGCAGATCTGTAGCCTGCAGCTGATTTTCAGCCGTTTTGAGCAGCTCTTTATAGAACAAAATCTGAAGATATCCGGTGGCAATTCCAAGGGTGATATCGTCCATATATTTGTCGGTATCGTAATTAGCTGCTTCCAGATCCATTTTTCCCTGCTTGATGCGATTGATCTTCTGAAAACCATCAAAAAGCGAAACGGATGACGAAAGGTAAAAGTTATCCGTTTGTACCCGCTTCGTAGCAAACTGGTTTGTATACCGGTCGACGGTTTTCCCCCAGTTATAACCGTGCATGGCAAATCCGTTCAGGGTTGGCAGCATATTTAACTGATCATTCAGAACAGTAGCCTGTCCGCTTTTAACCTGCAACATTTGTTGCTTTATCTGGATATTATTGCTCAGTGCGTATTCAACGCATTTTTCGATTGTCCATACTTCCTGCGCTTTCGTAGTTGAAAGAAGCAAAAAGCCGGCAATTATTAATACATACTTTTTCATGGAAAAACAATGTGTGGATATTAACATGGTGAGTATAAATATTATTAGTTTAATTTTACAAAGTTATTGTAACATTGCTATAAACACATGACAAAATCAATAATATTTGTTTTTTTAACAATCTTTTTACATATTAACCGTATGAATGCCGTTATGGCCAAGTCTTCCAAAACAGAAAACAAGGCTTCGGCATTATACAGCGATACGCTCGAAGCGGTTCACTATGGCATACATTTAACTGATATTAATCTGACGAATAAAACCATAAAAGGTTACACTGAAATTAATCTGGTTTCAAAAATCAATTCTCTTACAACCGTTAAACTGGATCTTTTAAGCCTGGCAGTAGATTCTGTTTTTATCGAAAACATTAAAACCAATGCATTCGCACGTACCGCAGATCGACTTATTATCAAACTTACAACACCCATAAACAAAGGTAAATCAATACTTGTATCAATATTTTACCACGGACATCCTTATGTTGATCCGAGTGGATGGGGCGGGTTTCATTTCGCGGGAGAGTATGCACTTAACCTGGGTGTTGGTTTCGAAACCATACCCCATAACCTCGGAAAAGCATGGTTTCCCTGTATTGATGATTTTCGCGACAGGGCATTATATGATGTTTATCTAACAGTGACGAATGATAAAAAAGCCATCAGTGGAGGCCGGCTTGTGGATGTGACCGAAAACAGAAATAATACCTCCACCTGGCACTGGAAAACAGATTTTACACTTCCCACTTACCTAATTTCGGCCACCACCGGTAAATACGAATTTAAGTCAGACTCATATACCGGACAACAGGCACAGGTACCAATTACCTATTACTGCAGGCCTTCGGATACGGCAAAGATAGCAGGAACATTTGTTAACCTGAAACGCATACTTGGGGTTTTCGAAAATTATTTCGGCCCTTACCCTTTCGAACGCATCGGTTATACCGCTTCGCCCGGAAGACTGGGGGCCATGGAACATGCTTCAAATATAACTTATCCGTTTTCGGGCTGGACCGGCAGTACTGACAAGGAGTGGTGGTATGCCCACGAATTGTCGCATATGTGGTTTGGGGATAAGGTAACCTGTGCTTCGGCAGAAGACATGTGGCTCAACGAAGGGTTTGCCGTTTGGTGTGAGTCGCTGTACAGGGAAGGGATTTACGGCAAAGAGGCCTATAAGGAAAATATGCGCTCCAAGCTGAAAGTTGTTTTACAATCGGCGGATGTGACCGACGGCGGATATTTTGCTGTGTATGGAATTCCGCAGACTATCACCTACGGCACAACGGTGTACCAGAAAGGTGGACAGGTTGCCCATACGCTACGCGGCTATATGGGCGACAGCCTGTTTTTGGGCGGGTTAAAAGCCTACTTTCAAAAATTTGCCTATAATTATGCTTCCACATTCGACTTCCGCGATTTCCTGGAATCATACAGCGTAAAGGATTTACACCCTTTTTTCGATGCCTGGGTTTTTTCACCTGGTTTTCCTCATTTCTCAGTTGATTCGGTAATTTCGGTACCAATGGGAAATGAGTATGCGGTAACTGTTTATGTAAGGCAGAAACTGAAGGGCCGGACTCAATATGCCAATGCCAATGTCCTGGAAATTACATTCATGGATAAAAACTGGCATAAAATTACTGATACACTAATGTTTTCGGGTATCACGGGGCGAAAAACTTTCCGCCTGCCTTTTTTACCGGTTGCCGCTCTGATTGATCCCGACGAAAAGATCTCAGATGCAACTACCGATGTTGCCCTGGTACTTAAAGGAAATGGTGAATTCGATTTTCCAAACACATTTAGCAAAGTTACTGTTGAACAGATTAAAGATTCAGCCTTTGTCAGGATAACACACAACTGGGTTGCATCCGACAGTATAAATATTCCACATCCGGGGCTTCGGATTTCGGATTCCCGCTATTGGACGGTGGAAGGAATATTACCACCGGAATTTAAAGCCTCTGGTAAGTTCGCATACAACTATTCCAGCGGTCTCGATAAAACATTGCTTGAATATTCAACCGATTCGCTGGTGATGCTTTATCGGCCTGGCGCCGGATATGCCTGGAAAGAAACTGCTTTTAAGCGTGAAGGATCAGGGATGAATGGAACAATTACGGTTGATAAATTGCAGACAGGAGAATATTCGCTTGCAGTATGGGACAGGAAATACCAGGTTAAAAATGGTAGAAAACGTTAAAAATCTGTGTGTTTCGTTGTTCTCCTGGAGAGATCCGATTAATCGCGTCTTTGCAAAATAAAATTTCTATTTCTCGTTTTCACTAACAAGCCTGGAACGTCGGAACCTGGAACCTGAAATTCAGATAATTTCCCCTTCAATACCCAAAGCCATAGGCTGGTCGCTAAGGCAATATTCGAAATTTTCGCCCGAGGCCGTGATAGAATTCGTAAATGATCATAATCTCAGCAACCTGAGCCGCAAGGAAGCTTTGAAAGTTGTGAGCAAAAAAAATCCCGGGACCGTTTGAAAATGAGTTACCGGGATTTATAAACACGTTACAACTTAAACTGCCGCTTCCGTTACCAATTTAAATCCGATGCCATGTACATTTATCAGTTCCACCGAAGGATCTTCTTTCAGGTACTTGCGTATTTTGGCAATATAAACATCCATACTCCGGGCATTGAAATAACTGTCGTTTTGCCATATACGGTTCAGCGCAAAACTCCGGTCGACAACCTGGTTCACGTGTTCGCAGAGTATTTTCAGCAATTCGGCTTCCTTGCTGGTTAGCTTCTGATCTTCATTGTTGATATGCAGGTTCTGGTGGTTATAATCGAATACAAAATTTCCCAGGGTAAATATACCTTTATCAGTTTTGCCATCCGTTGTCTTTGCCGAACGCCTTAAAATGGCTTCGATGCGGGCAAGCAGTTCGTCCATGCTGAAAGGTTTGGTAAGGTAATCGTCGCCCCCGGCCTGGAAGCCTTTTAATTTATCTTCTTCGAGTGATTTCGCAGTAAGAAAAAGGATCGGTATCTGCGTATCAACTTTGCGGATGTCCTTTGCCAGAGTAAATCCATCTTTGATGGGCATCATTACATCAACAACACAAAAGTCAAAAGGTTCCTTGTTGAAAACCTCGAGTGCTTCGAGCCCGTTAACACATAGCCTGGGTGCAAATCCTTTTGCTTCAAGGTAAGTGCGCAGTATGGTACCGAGATTGCGGTCGTCTTCGGCAAGCAGTATCTTTATTTTTTCATTTTCCATTTTCGTGATCATTATGGTTTTAATTGCCGGTTAAAAACTGATTGATGTATTTAAAACTAAATACGGATGATTTCTTGTCGGTTGTATCTTGGTCCGGAAGTACATACGGCAGAAACAGTGTAAATGTACTACCTTTTCCGGGTTCACTCTCCACAGATATAGTACCTCCATGTTTTTCTACAATAAATTTAACATAACTGAGCCCAAGTCCGAATCCTTTAACATTATGCACATCGCCCGTAGGAACACGGTAAAGTTTTTCGAAAATCCTTTTCAGGTTGGCTTTGCTAACGCCCATGCCCTTGTCGCTGATACGTATAAAAATACCATTTTCGGCATCGGCGGTTGAAACCAGAATCTGGGGTTTTCGCGGCGAATACTTATTCGCATTATCAAGCAGGTTAAAAATAACATTCGAAAGGTGAACCTTATCCGCCTTAATTAAAGGATGTTCAGCTTTCAGCGACTGGCTGATTACTCCGTCACGTATCTCAATCTGAATAGCAATTTTATGGATGGCATCAGCAATAAGTTCATGCATATCAATGGCTTCGGGGCGAAGGTGCAGGCTTCCCTTTTCGAGAACAGCAGTCTGTAGTATCTTTTCGGCCATCTCGCCAAGGCGGTAATTTTCGTCTCCAATTATATGGATATAATCATCGTACATTTCGTTGCTCCGGGGAATATCTTTATCCGAAAGGGCCTGGCATGCAAGCGATATCGTCGAAATCGGTGTCTTGAATTCGTGTGTCATGTTATTGATGAAGTCATTTTTGAGCTCTGATAACTTTCTTTGCCTTATGATAGTGAAAACCGAATAGCTGAACGCTGCGATAATAACCAGCACCAGCAAAATCGATACAAGCATCATTATCCAGAGACTCTGAAGGTTATAGCTTGATTGCTGCGGGAAATAGATGAGCAGGAAATCTCGGGTGGCTAATGCGCCGCCTGAAAACAAGGGATACATTAATCCTTTGAAAAGTAGTTCGTCATGGTATTTCCCGGTTTTTTCGAGTACCATTTTGCTCCGGTCGGGGCTGAAAACTCCAAACTCATACTCAATTTTAATTCCCTTGTTCTGGAATTCGAGTTTCAGCAAAGTGTCGATCAGGCCTACCGAAATCTTTTTCTCAATGTCATTAATGACCTCTTCATTCAGGGTTTGGTTCATCAGGTAGTGCAGCATAAATTGTTTGCGCTTGGCCGTTCCTTCCGAAAAACTTTCGGTAATGTTAACCTGCCCGATATCTTTCACACTTTTTTCGGTCTCAACCGGCTGTTCTGTTGTTTTACCGGGTGCTGCAATCATCCTGCCCTCCAAACCAGGCTGTTTTGGCATTTCGATACCCTGGGAATCCGGTTCCTGAATATTTCGTACATCCTGTGAAGTAAAAAACCGGGAAGTTGTGTCGTCCGCTAAAATCCTCAGCGAATTGCTGGTGGTCAAGCGCGAAAATTCGATGGTTTCCAGGTTCAGCAGGGCCCTGTTCACAACTTCATCGATGGTGCGCCTGAAATTGGCTTCGCGGAGCTGCATCGAATTCCGTATCCAGTAAACCTGAATGCCGATAAACCCAGCCATTGCGATTGACATGATTATGATTAAGAGTCCTAATAATTGTTTTTTCACCCGTATGGTTTATTTTTAATGACGGTAATTTGTATTCGCCGGCACTTTGAGAATGTAACTTTATATCAGCCGCAGGCAAATTGATTTGGTTTCATTTCGATCAGCCTTGTTTACGGTTACTTTGCTTTATTTCAGTTATTCGTGTGCTGCAAATTTATAGTGCCTTACAATCAATACAATGCATGCTTAACATTATTTAACGTTCTTTTACTTTCGTTAACAGTCCGCCAGCAGGTATAGGTCTACTTTTGTATCGGTTAGTTGAACAATATGTAATACCTGAAATTCCTGCTGGTTACAGGGATGATCTCATAACTGGTTTTGTTGTTTGTTTGGAAAAATGCGGCTCAAGGGTCGCATTTTTTTTGTTTTTAGTGATCATATTTCGCTTGATTTTAGAAACGTAGATGCAGAAAAGAGATCTGTTCCTGATTTCAGAAGAAAGTGATCTGTAACGTTCAATATTATTTATTCAGTTACTTAACATATTTTAACGTTCTTTAATTTTCGTTAACAATCAAAGGCTAATTCTGATAGTATCTTTGTATCGGTTAATTGAACAAATAGTTATTTTATTACATCTCTATTCATTGCAGAGATATTTTTCATAACTGGTTTTGTTGTTTGTTTGGAAAAAATGCGGCTCACTCGGGTCGCATTTTTTTTGTGTATTCATTTGCATGGAAAATAATTCATGTCTGCTGCCAGGTTTTGCCGGCGCCCGGAAACTGTTAAATTACCCAATACAGTATAAACTTCTCTGTTTTTTTCGTAATTTTATACTTTCAAACCTAATGGGAAATCACTAAATCAATAATACCTGTAATGATAAATCTCCGGTTCCAATATAAACACCTTTTGGGTTTCCTTTCGGAAGAAGAGATTCATTTAATGCAGGACGAGGTTGATATCAGCCACAGCCTGCTGGTTGAAAAAGCAGGCAAAGGAAATCAATTCCTTGGCTGGATCGATCTTCCATCAAAAACGGATGAAGTTCTTCTCGCCTCTATCGAAGCCGATGCAAAAATGATACGCCAAAAGGCTGAAATACTCGTGGTAATAGGTATTGGAGGCTCGTACCTGGGTGCCAGGGCTATCATCGAAGCTCTTTCGTCCCCGTTTTCAGCTTTTCAGAAAGATAGCGGAAATCCTCTTGTTCTTTACGCTGGCAACAACATCAGCCAGGATTATCATTCCGGATTGCTTCAGCTTCTTGATAAAAAGGATTATGCCCTGGTTGCTATTTCCAAATCCGGCACTACCACAGAACCGGCAATTGCTTTCAGACTGCTGAAAAATCATATTGAAAATAAATATGGGGCCGAAGAAGCCGCCAGCCGTATTATTGCCATTACCGACAGTTCAAAAGGCGCATTAAAAATTCTTGCCGAAAAAAACGGGTATAAAACGTATGTGATCCCCAATGATGTAGGTGGCCGGTTCTCGGTGCTTTCGCCGGTCGGATTATTGCCTGTTGCCATTGCGGGCTATAACATACGTGATTTGTTGCTGGGTGCCACAGAAATGCAGAAAGTATGTACCGAAACCTCATCATTGCCCGACAATCCTGCGGCCTGCTATGCTGCCATCCGTTCGTCGTTGTACCGAATGGGGCACCAGATTGAAATACTGGTGAATTATGAACCCTCGCTGCATTATTTTGCTGAATGGTGGAAACAGTTGTTCGGCGAAAGTGAAGGCAAGGAAAACGAGGGATTGTTCCCTGCCGCAGTTGATTTTACCGGCGATCTTCATTCGATGGGGCAGTACATTCAGGAGGGGCAGCGTATTTTCTTCGAAACAGTGATTCATATTCAAAAATCAAAGCATCTGCTCTCTGTCCCTGCTGATGTTGCGAACCTGGACGGGATGAATTACCTTGCCGGAAAAACACTTCACGAAGTAAACCACATGGCAGCCCTTGGGACTACACTGGCACATATTGACGGAGAGGTTCCCAATCTGGATATTTTTCTGCCGGCAATCGATGAGCGGTCGTTGGGTGAATTGATTTATTTCTTTGAGTTTGCCTGTGGACTCAGCGGATACCTTACGGGAATAAATCCCTTTAACCAGCCAGGCGTTGAAGCTTATAAAAACAACATGTTCGCACTGCTCGGAAAACCTGGTTTTGAAAATGAAACGGAAGCAATCAGGGAGAGGATTAATGAAGAATAGAGTGGGGGAACGGGAGAAGGGACGAAAGGGGGGATTGATAAAAGTCAAAATGCATTGTTCATTAGTTAATCTGACACTCTGAACTGATCCTAAGGCAAGCTCAGCGAAGCTAAACCCTGAACCGGGCGAAGTGATACCAAATGCCATCGGGACGAAGGTAAACATTGAAACTATAGAACATTGAAACCTTTATTAAGGGAAAGGAGATTGGAATGGAAAACAGGCTTTTCGAGTACATGAACAGTCGGATTGGAAAAGAATTTGTACAAACCGACCCAAAAAAGGAAGCAGGTCCGCTTATTACTATTTCGAGGCAAACCGGCTGCGGTGCCAGGGGCATTGCCTGGACTATCTGCGAAGAACTCAACAAAAGAATGCCTGCAGCCAAAAACAAAATCAAGTGGAGATTTATCAGCCGTGAAATACTGCAGGAATCTGCTGAACAATTGAATATTGACCCCTATGCCCTAAAAAGCGTTATCGATGATAAAGACCGGGGCATAATGGATCAGATTGTTGGTGCCCTTTCAACACATTCGCACAAGAGCGATCAGAAAATTAAAAAAACTGTGCAGGATGTAATCAGGCAGTTTGGCAACATGGGCAACGCGGTAATCATAGGTCGGGGAGCATCAAGCATTTGCCGCGATATCAAACAATCGCTTCATATAAGGCTCGTTGCCCCTAAAGAGTGGCGTATAGCCGAAATAGCCCGCCGGCTTGATTTCAGTAAAGCCTATGCCACCGAATATGTAAATAAGCGCGACCTTGAACGTGATTTATTGGTAAACAAATTTTTAGGGAAAATACCCGACAGTTTAGAATATGATGTTGAATTTAACCGCATCCGTTTCACGGAAAAGCAACTTGCCGATGCCATCATTCAGCTTGCCATCATAAAAGGATTGATACAAACTTAATTTAACTGAACCACACTATTGATACCTGCCGGAAAAACCAACAATTTCATTCTTTCATTAAAAGATCTGAGTATAGCGTTCAGCCATGATGGGAAAGAACAGCTTGCCGTCGATCATGTTTCATTTGATCTGAAGCGAGGCAGTACGCTGGGCATTGTCGGCGAATCGGGTTCCGGCAAATCCATTACTTCCCTTGCCATTATGGGCCTGGTCCCAAAGCCTAACGGAACAATAAAAAGTGGCTCTGTTATATTCCATACTGCCGAAGGGGAGGATTTTGATTTATCTCAGTTTCCGGAAAAGGAAATGAGGCAGTGGCGCGGCAAGAAAATAGCCATGATATTCCAGGAACCCATGACATCACTGAACCCGGCATACCGGTGTGGAAAGCAGGTTATGGAAAACATACTGGAACACGAAAAAGTAACACGCAGGGAGGCGCGCAAACGCACCCTCAATCTTTTCCGCGAAGTGATGCTCCCCGATCCTGAAAGTACCTTTCATGCTTATCCTCACCAGGTTTCGGGCGGACAGAAACAGCGTGTTATGATCGCCATGGCTCTTGCTTGTAATCCGGATATACTCATTGCTGATGAACCTACAACTGCGCTGGATGTTACCGTTCAAAAAACGATACTTGAACTTTTGCGTACTGTACAAAAAAAACATACTATCAGCCTGATTTTTATCTCCCACAACCTGGATGTGATCGCCGAAATAGCAAAAGATGTGCTGGTTATGTACCAGGGAAAAATCGTTGAACAGGGAACGGTCGAAGAAATTTTCAACCATCCTCAACATCCTTACACCAAAGGATTGCTTGCCTGCCGGCCTCCGCTTGGTAAGCGCCCTTTGAGGTTGAAAGTTATTGCTGACTTTATGAATGAAACGGGAGATAGCGGAGACGGATTTGTAACAGGCGCTGAACGAGTTTTGAAACATTCGGATCTTTATTCCGCTGCACCCATTTTAAAAGCTGAAGGGATTAACACTATATTTACCGTTAAGCGTAACCTGGCCGGTAAACCATTAAAGCATTATAAAGCTGTTAACAATGTTTCGTTTGAAGTTTATCCGGGCGAAACACTTGGTTTGGTAGGAGAATCCGGTTGCGGGAAAACCACGCTGGGCCGCACCCTTCTCCGGCTGGTAGAGCCAGAGTCGGGAAGCACGATGTATAAAAATGTTGAGGTAAACACTCTGAAAGCGGATGATTTGCGTAACCTGCGAAAGAAATTGCAGATCATTTTCCAGGATCCGTATTCATCCCTGAATCCTCGCATCACAATCGGGGAGGCCATTATCGAACCCATGCGGATTTACAACCTTCATGGAAGCGAAAACGCCCGGAAAAACAAAGTTGCCGAATTGCTGCAGAAAGTTGGTCTCGACGCATCACAATATGGACGTTATCCGCATGAGTTTTCGGGCGGACAGCGGCAGCGGATTTGTATAGCCCGCGCCCTGGCTGTTGAACCGGAATTTATTATCTGCGACGAATCCGTTTCGGCCCTCGATGTTTCGGTTCAGGCGCAGGTACTGAACCTCCTGAATGATCTTAAAAAAGAATTCGGGCTCACTTACCTGTTTATCAGTCATGATCTTTCGGTGGTTCGTTATATGAGCGACCGGCTGATGGTAATGAAAAACGGGGAAATTAAGGAAATTGGCGAAGCCGACCTGGTTTATACGAAGCCAAAGTCGGAATATACGAGGTTGTTGCTGGAGGCGATTCCGCGGGGAATCGTTTAGGAAAAGGGGAAATGGAGAAGGGGAGAGTGAGGGAAGATGAGACTCAGTTTAAAAGATAAAACTCAAAAATTAATACTAAGCACTGTGCACTAAGCACTAAATAACACCAATAATGTCAAAAAAGAAACAAAATCCGCAGGCTAATATTGCCCGCAACGAATTTACCAACCAGGTATTCAAATTGTTCTCGGATAATTCCGAAAATTCGTACAATTTCAGGCAAACTGCCTCACAACTGGGAATAACCGATAAGCGCGAAAAGGACCAGGTGCGGTCCATCCTCGAACAACTCTGCACACAGGGCTCGCTGGTTGAAATGAACCGCGGAAAATACAAGCTGAATCCAACCCTGAAAGCCGCTGTTTCAAGGGCCAATCTTATAACAGGAATTGTTGATATGAAATCAACAGGCAAAGCCTATATTATTTGTCCCGACCTGGCCGAAGATATTTTTATAGAGTCTAATAATACCAACCACGCACTGAATGGCGACAAAGTAAAAGTTCATCTTTTCCCGAAACGCAAAAACCGCAAGCCGGAAGGTATCATTATCGAAATTATTGAACGTGCCAAAAAACAATTTGTCGGCATTGTTCATGTGTCAAAACGCTTTGCTTTCCTGGTACCCGACAGCCAGTCGATTAATGTTGATATCTATATACCGCTTACCGCGCTCAAAGGTGCAAAACACGGGCAGAAAGCCGTTGCTCTGATCACCGAATGGCCCGAAAAAGCTACCAATCCGATTGGTGAAATCATTCACGTACTTGGGCAACCGGGTGAGAACAATGTTGAAATGAATGCCATTCTGGCTGAATTCGACTTCCCGCTTGAATTCCCCAAAGCCGCCGAGGCTGAAGCAAAACGTATAAAAAATGAAGTTGAACCGGAAGAAATCGCCAGGCGACGAGACTTCCGCGACATATGGACCTGCACCATCGACCCTGTGGATGCAAAGGATTTTGACGATGCCCTTTCGCTAAAGAAACTGCCCGACGGAAACTGGGAAGTAGGTGTTCATATTGCTGATGTTTCGCATTATGTAACCCCTGGAACTGCCATCGATACCGAAGCTTACGAGCGTGGAACTTCCATTTACCTGGTCGACCGTACGATACCTATGCTTCCCGAGCAGCTTTCGAACCTGGTTTGCTCGCTCAGGCCCGATGAGGAAAAACTTTGCTTCTCGGCTGTGTTTAAACTGAATGACAAAGCAGAAATCCTGGAGGAGTGGTTTGGCCGTACCGTAATAAAATCGGACAGGAGGTATGCGTATGAAGAAGTACAGGTGATGATCGATGGTGCTGAAGGAGATTTTAAAAATGAACTGATGACCCTGCATACATTATCCTCGAAATTGAGGGAAGAGCGGTTTAAAAAAGGCTCGATTGCATTTAAATCGCAGGAAGTTAAGTTTAAGCTGGATGAAAAAGGCAAACCAATAGGAGTAATGATCAAAGAGCAAAAAGAAGCCAATTACCTGATCGAAGACTTTATGCTGCTGGCCAACCGACGCGTGGCCGAACGTATCGCCACACGCAAAAACAAGGAGGGCGAAGCGAAAACCTTTGTTTACCGTGTACACGACGAACCCAACCCGGAGAAACTGATCCGTTTCTCAGAATTTCTGAAAAAACTGGGGTATGATTTTCAAACTTCCAGCCGTAAAAGTATAACTACTTCTTTCAATCAGTTATTCGACAAAATACTTGGAAAAGGAGAGGAAAATATGATAGAGACCATTGCCATCCGAACTATGGCAAGGGCCGAGTACACTACACACAATATCGGGCATTACGGGCTTTCGTTCCGGTATTACACACATTTCACTTCGCCCATCCGTCGCTATCCCGACCTGATGGTTCACCGCCTGTTGCAGAGATACCTCGAAGAAAAAGGCAGTGCCTCGAAAGAAGAATACGAAGAAAAATGCAACCATTCGTCAATTATGGAACGCAAGGCTATGGAAGCCGAACGTGCCAGCATAAAATACAAACAAGCTGAATACCTGATGGATAGAATAGGGGAGGAGTTCGATGGTTTGATTTCCGGCGTAAGCAAATGGGGAATATTTGTTGAACTTACCGAAAACAAATGCGAAGGCATGGTTTCGCTCAGGCTGATGAATGACGATTTTTATTATCTCGACGAGGAAAACTACCGGATTATAGGGCAGCGCTGGGGTAAAATCTACCGTCTGGGCGACAATATCCGCATAAAGGTTAAAAAGATTGACCTGCAGAAAAAACAGATGGATTTCGACCTGGTAAGGAACAATGAAAAATAAGATATCTAAAGACTGGTGAGGGCTTCACCTTATGTAGAAGCCCTTACTTAATTACCGCTGAAATTGGTAGATAAATGCGTAATTTTGCATTAAACGATTTAATTATGACTACTCTTGAGCTAAAGAAAGATTTATTGCATAGGATTGCAGAGATCAACGATGAGTCTGTTTTATCTGCTATTAAAACTTTCATTGAAACGACTTCAGAATCAAAAATCTATAAAACAACTCCTGATCAACGAAATGAAATTCAGGAAAGCCGGGAGCAAATTGCCCGTGGAGAATATTTTACCAATGAACAGGTTGAATCAGAGGTGGACAAATGGTTGAAAGAAAAATAATCTGGTCAGCCAGGGCAAAGGCTAACTTGTCGGAGATTCTGGATTTCTATTATCTGCGAAACGGAACCAAGACTTACAGCAAAAAGCTGAATTTTGCCATTCGTAAATCAATAAATCGGTTAAAAAAACATCCGGATATTGTTGTCCCAACAGATTTTCACGATATCAGGAACCTGATTGAAGGTGATTTTTGTATTTTCTATGAACTTACGGCGCATACTATTTAGATTCTTACCATTTGGGCCAGCAAACAAAACCCGGAAAACATAAGTATTGGTGATAAAGAATAGGATTCCAGAAATCAAGACAGGGAAGGATTTCACGTTGGGTAAAGTCCTCACTTCTCAAAAATAATGAGGAGTCATACAACTATACTTAGTGTGGGATAAAAGTACGCATTAAAAAAAGACCCAAGTCTCAAATCCCAAATCTCAAGAACCAAGGCCTACTCTTAAACCCCGCTTGGAATTGGAGATTGGAATTTGGAATTTGAGATTTAATGAATGTGGA
>JBBQSY010000064.1:0-21107 GCA_038213495.1 Bacteroidales bacterium | reverse complement strand
TTAGATCCGGGACCAGAAATATATGAACTGACGGCAGATGGCCTTACCGATATTTTTGTTTCAAAATTAGATGCTTTGGGCAATTTTAAATGGGCAAAACGGATGGGCGGAAAAGATAATGAAACGGGCTTATCAATTGCTTTAGATGCCGGTGGAAATGTATATACAACAGGATATTTTACCGACACGGCTGACTTTGACCCGGGTGTAGGAACATATAACCTCATCAGCACTAAGACAAGGTATTGGGATGTTTTTATTTCCAAATTGGATGATTCGGGAAATTTTGTATGGGCAGAACAAATTGGAGGAGGTACTTCCCATGTAGGCCACGCTATAATAGTGGACGCGAATGAAAATTTATTTTTAACAGGAGAATTTTACGGTAAAGCCGACTTTGATCCAGGTGTTGGAACTTATAATCTGACATCCGACATTCTAAATGATGTTTTTGTTCTTAAGCTTGGCGCTACTGTTAACTTAAAAGTGAATAACATCTTTCCTGGTAAAATTAGTGTTTATCCAAATCCTGCAACGCAGTTGGCAGTTATCAGTTGGCCATTGGCAGAAAATAAAAAATGCGAATTGAAAATTTTTGATGCGTTGGGGAAAATAGTTTTTCAGTCGACAGTAAGTAGTCCGCAATCATCAGTGGATGTAAGCAATTTTGATAATGGAATTTATTATGTGCAATTGAATGCGGAAGACAAAACCGGAACACAAAAACTTATCATACAGCATTAAAATAAATTTTGTTCTGCCTACAAATTGTATTGCTTTGAATGAACCGTAACACAAACGAACAACATGGGTTTTGCGTCTGTGGGAGCGGACGGAATAACAATCAGCCCTGGCTGGCGAGCGTCTCCCAACGCATGCCGGATAAATCCAGCATATCCCCTTCTATCTGAAGCGATCCATTAGAAAACTAATATTACCATAAATCTACAAACAGGATACCGGAAAAATTTTGTGTTATTAAGTAGCGCATCGCCCCATTCTTGCCAGCAATGGGTTTTGGCACACCTTAGTGTTAATGTATTGTTAATGATGAACATTTTATAATCATCAATGTTTTCTCTCATTATGAAATGTTTAGGCTTAACTCTACAAGCTTTTAAAAACTCTGCTCAGCACGGTTAATTGATATCTCCTTTCTGCTTTTCGGCTAAAAATAACTCTTATTCTTATTTGAACCAACGTTTATACACCCGAACCGATAATTACAGTGGGTACCTGATTTTTGCTGATAGTAAAAATGAACGGAATGTTAAACCAGATTGCTGATGTATAAAAAATATGTGCTATTGAGTATATCCTGAAGTTAGTGGCTATTCAATGAGAAGTCAGAAGTATTTGTATAAACAATAAAAAAATAACAACATTATGGTCTCAGGTATTCAAAAGGAAAAAGCTGAACAGTTCCTGAAATTTCATCACGACAAAGAAATGCTGGTTCTGTTAAACTCGTGGGACATTGCAAGTTCAAAAATAATAGAAGCAAGTGGTTATAAAGCAATCGCAACAACAAGTATGGGAATAGCTGCCTCTTTAGGCTATCCTGACTGCCAGATAATACAATTGTCGGAAATGATAGAAGTGATAACGGGAATTGTAAATAATGTTCAAGTTCCGGTAACTGTGGACATAGAAGCCGGATATGGAAATAATTTAAATGAAATAATTGATTCTGTTAAAAAGATAATTGCAACAGGAATTGTTGGAATAAACATTGAAGACAGTATTGATTTAAATCCGGGATTAATTGACGAAATGGAATTTTGTGAAAGAATATCAGCCATTCGTGCATTATCAGATTCACTGGGTTTTCATTTGGTAATTAATGCCAGAACGGATTCATTTTATACCTCGGCAGGTTCGCCACTGGAAAAATTAGCTGAATCCATTAAACGTGGCAATAAATACCGGGAAGCCGGTGCTGACTGCATATTTGTAATGCCTGTATGGGAAAAAGAAACAATTGCAACATTGGTTAAGGAAATTAATGCCCCAATTAATATTCTTTCGAATCCTGGGATTGGAGTAGGAATACTCCCTCCATCCGTGCGTGAACTTCAGGATTTAGGTGTTGCCCGTTTAAGCCTTGGATCAGATTTGATGAAAGCTACTCTGGCATTAATTAAAAAAGTTGCAGACGAACTTTCCGAAAAAGGAACTTACACCATTTTAATGGATACTTTAACACCGCTTCCCGATGCTGCAATAGCCTATCAAATGGCAATAGTGTTAAATAAATGAAGATCAGTTGCTTACAAAAAGTATTCATAGTGCGGGAGTCTGGTGAATTGCAAAGGGCAACACACTAATTGGAGTATCTGCTATGTTGATACGCTAACTCTCTGAAATCCTCACTGTACACAAACTCGACTCCGGCAGGCGAACGTCTTCCGACATGTGCCAGGTAAAACCAGCTTATCATGTTTACCCGAGGAGTAACTCAACTTGCACTTCGAAAACTGCTTCCATTATTGAACATTTTCACCTGTTTAATGTTTTCATAATTATCAGACAAACCGGCTCAACCCTACAGGCTTTTTAACTACGAACGCCACGCCAATTGCGATTTCCTCCTGCCATGCTGCCCGTTTTACTTATATGTATTTTACTTAAGGTTCCGGGTAAAAACGCTGTTATTGGCCCGATAATTTTGTTTGTGATCAAAATTAAATAACCAACTTCCCAAAGTCTCAGGAAACTAATTGCTTCTTATTCCTTTAAAAACCAGAATACCTGGTAAATAACATTAAAATAGGCACAGGGCACTTAGCCCCAAGCATTAGGCACTAAGCACAAGACACAAAATATGGATTTGAAAATTCCACGTTTTATTCAATCTGAAACAAATAAACTTATCCTCATCACAATTAAAACGTATTAAAAACCTAAAGAACACAAAAATGGCAGACTGGTCAAGAAACAACAGGGCTTGTACAACGCTCTGGACAACGCTTTTCTCGATGAAGCAACTATCGACAAATTTTGATAACAGCGGCGATTTAAAAATGAATGACCTAACATTTTATAATTCGCAGGGCAGTCCGGAATTACGGAAACAGGAAGCCACTATTATGGCCGACCAGTTCGACAATGTATTCCGTAAAGGCAGTGGTGCCATTTTCGAAAATGGCATCGACAGAACCATTGCTATGAGCAATATAATAGAGGTTCTTACTGATGGAGACAAACAGGTTAAGGACCTGGCTTCTGTGGTTGATGATGCGTATGCTTTTTGGGGTGAAACGAAATAACAAAAAAGATGAAAACAAATAAATTAATAACCTCCGTAGTTGTATTGTTTATTTCTGTTAATTCTGCTTTCGGTCAATTCGCCGACACAAAACTTGATGATGTGATAAAGGTGCTTAAAGAGGGCGGCACCAACGAAGAAGGAATTAGGAATACAGTAAACGGGATTATTAATAATCCTGAACTTTATAATACGCTGTGGAAAAATTACATTGACCAGGCCTTCAAAAAAGATAGCACAAAATGGAATCTTCTGAAAGATTTTAATGTTCAGTTCCGGACTTTCCAGACTGCGGACAATCCTTTGGCTTCGTTAGGATTTACATATGATTTCAATTATGATTATGCAAAATACACCGAGCGTAACAACAACCGGGTTGCAAATTCATTTGGATTGACGGCCAAAGGAAACGTTGCCTTTAAAAAACAGCTTAATCCTGTAGATTTTCTGGAAACAAAAGCTCATTATAATTATGCCCGCTTTATCGGTGGCGTAGTAACACAGCAGGACACAGCTATATTCACCGAGCTCAATAATATAAGGTTCGAACTAGCCGGTATGCAGGATGTTCAAAGTAAAGAAGCTATTGAACTTTGGGAGGAATTAGGGAAAAAACTGGTTATGTCAAATCAATACTATTATGCTTTTTCAACAAAATTTTCTTTCGAATCAAACCAGGACTTTACGAAAAAGCAGTTTGTACCGGGCATATCCGTTGACCTTGGAGCAAAAGCATGGAATACAAAAAAACCTTTGTCATATCTGAATATTTTCGATTACCCGTTTGCTGTTTTAAGATACATCACCGGCACGGATAAAACGTTTACCGTTTATGGTTCAACAATACCCACGGCACAGTTTACACTTGATTACGTAGTGCCTTCGGATGATACAACCAGAAATAACCTTACCGGAAACTTAAACCCATATTCAAGAATAAAATTCGAGACCGGTTTCAGAACATTTATAACCCGGATTAAAAAAGAGAATATCTTCTTCAATGCAAACTACAGGTATTACCGGGAATTGAATGCACCGGAAGTGATCAGGAAGGCGAACCTGGGCAATGCTTCATATTTCATTATGGCTTTGCAAACGACTTCAGGCTTTTATTTTAGCTATGCAAAGGGCAAGCTGCCTTTTGATTCAAAAAATGATAAAATTTACTCTATAGGTTTTAGCTACGCATTCAACTAGCCCAGGCAGTAAACAAATAATTGCTTTTTCCCGACATCCATCGTGTGATGACCCATGAACCAGTATTAATCCGGCCTGTTTCCGATACGTGTGTCACTGACTATAAACTACGGATTTCAGCATGATTCACAAGCTGTTGTACCGGCATTATTGAACATTTTCATTTTTTCTATGTTTTCATTCTTGATGAAAAGGATTGAACAGAATCTCCTGTGCAATACTCTGCTGCAAGACACGGCTTTGCATTACAGTTTTCCTCCTGTTTTACTGCAACACTTTAACTGATTTTTATCTAATTACAGATGGAAACTATCAGGATTTATATTTCCACAGAAATGCTACAGGAGTAAAGGCCGGAAACGATTCATTTTAATAAAATAAGATTTTAATTATGCCTGCAGATACTAATGATAACAACATTATCCGGCAAGGAGATGTGCACAAAATTGAAATAAATGCTGAAAACCAGCAGGCCGGAAAAATCATTAATGCCGGTAATATATTTGGCGATGTTAATATTAACAATGACAATAAGGATGTAAAACCCACCAATAAATTTCTTTGCCGGAACCTGATTGAGGCTATTCAGGAATACAGTCCGAAAGCGAAAAATTTCCTGGAAATGGATATAGATGAATCAGAAAGAGATAGCTGGGAAACCGATGAATCATATTTAGAAAAAGCCAAGGACATTTTAATTTCTTCCTATGCGTCGGTGGTGGGAGATTTCCTGAGAAACCTTATGGGCAGTGATTTTGCCAGGGATTATTTTGGACTGAGTCTCGCTATTACAAAAAGGACGCTTCAGCTTATATGCTTTTCGTTTGTTTCCATTTTATGGGATCAGCCGGAAGAAAAAAAACAGAAGATTACCCCGGAACAACTCAAACAGTTAAAAAAACTTTTCTTCGCCGGTGTTGAGCCTGGAATTTCTTATTACGCAGATCTTTTCAGGACACTTGTAATTGTTTTTCAGGAATTGAAACTGGATTACCCGTTTGAAGAAATAAAAGGCCTGGAAGATGATTTTAAAGGCCAAAATGTTTTTCTAAGCACATGCAAAGCAATTGATACTTTCAGGATTAAATTCGGAACCGACCAGTCATTACCGGCCCTAGATGAAATTGAAAAAGAATTGACGTTTTTCCTGGTTGCGCTTAATTTCCTGGCTGATTATAAAATGGTTTCAGTTAAAAATATTGGTTATGAAGCAGTGCGGAATAACACAGCACAATTCCTTCATACGTATAGCTTTATCGGGGGAAATTCAGTCAGTAAAGGGGACGGGCAAAAATACAATTTCCGGGATAAACCCATAAATTCTGACGCGGTCATAATTTTCAAAGATACATACTCCGAAGGGCTCAACCTTTTCCCTTTTATAATTGACATCAATGCACTGAAGAATGAGAAGTTGGTAAGGATTTGTTTTTATGCCTGGAATGATGAAAATGATAAAATGCTCGTGTATCATTACCTTAACAAAATCCCATTTGACACAAAGGTTGTCCCGGACGAAAAATTTGAATTTGACAAAGAATTTGAAGAAATTGAAAAGAATATGCTTGAAATAAACAATAGTACAGATAAAGATATCACGGGGTTAAAAGCAAACGACGGAGAAAAATTTAAAAAAATGAAACTGTACGAAGTGTATAAAACATTTCAAAATGCGAAACAATCATTTTTCGGAACCGAAAGCTCTTAATCCGGATGCCGGCAAAAAAAAATTAAACAACCTATCTTCATATATTATTCGCATGAAAAGATATCCCTTCAAATTTTTAGATTCATACGATCAAAATGATACTGATATCTTTTTCGGCAGGGATGAAGAGATCGAGACGCTTTATGAAATGGTATTTCAGAATCCATTACTGCTTGTTTACGGTGCATCAGGAACAGGGAAAACTAGTTTGATACAATGCGGACTGGCAGGAAAATTTAAATCGTACGAATGGCTGGCACTAACCGTTCGAAGAGGAAGCAATATAAATGCTTCACTGGAAAAAGTCCTGAATGATGCAGGCGGAAACCGGATGAGCAGTGAAGACGAAACTGATGTTAACAGCGGAAAAACAGAAAGCGTTCTTTCGAAATTGATTCGAAATGTATATCTCAAACATTTCAAACTCATCTATTTAATTTTTGACCAGTTTGAAGAACTTTACATTCTCGGTAAAAAAGACGAACAGGAACAATTTATAAAAGCAGTAAAGGAAATCCTGGAATCGGATCAGGAGGTAAAACTGATCATTTCCATCAGGGAAGAATACCTTGGTTATCTGTACGATTTTGAAAGAGCAGTTCCTCAGCTCCTCAGGAAAAAGCTCAGGGTGGAACCCATGAACATTGAAAAGGTAACCGATGTACTCACCGGCATAAATAATAATGAAAACTCAATTGTTCATATTAAAGAGGATGAGATTCCGGCCATCACCGAGGGTATTTTTAACAGGCTAAAAGGAAAAAAAAATACACTTACCATCGAACTCCCCTATCTCCAGGTTTTTTTGGATAAGTTGTACTTCGAAATCACTCATGATGAAAGCCAGAAAGCAGAGGCTCTGATCACAAACGAAACATTGAAGGGGATAGGAGATATTGGCGATGTGCTTCGCGATTTTCTCGAAAGCCAGGTGAAGAGTATTAGCCTGAATCAAAGTCAGGCAGGTACAAATGTTTCGACAGAAACCATTTGGAAAATCTTATCGCCGTTCTCCACGCTGGAAGGAACTAAGGAACCCATTTTACTGAAAGAACTACAGGAAAGGCTGACCGGTATTGATAATAAACTGATTGATGATTGCCTGGCTGAGTTTTGTAACCGAAGAATTCTGAATTTTTCGGAAAACACTAACCGTTATGAACTTGCTCACGACTCCCTTGCCAGGTGCATAGCTGAAAAACGAAGTGATGAAGAAATAGCTTTGCTCGAAATCCGCAGGTTGATAAAAAATCAGGTTGAGGTTAAAGTGGATGCACGGGAAACCTTTACAGAAAAACAATTGAATTTTATTGAGCCATATCTCGGCAATCTGAAATTATCAGAAGAGGAAGCGGGCTTGATTAATGAAAGTAAGGCAAAAATTGAACGCGAAAAAAAGCAAAAAGAGGAGGAACGCAGAAAGGCTGCTGAGGCTGAGGAAAAAACGCGCAAAGCTGCACTGGAGTTAGAATTGCAAAAAAAGAGTTTGAGGAAAGCTAGAATTGTAACAACAGCCATATCCATTTTGGCTGCATTATCTGTAATATCGTTAGGCATTGCTGTTTTTGCAGGATCAAAAGCAAAGGACGAAAAAAATAAAGCTATAGCAGCTCAAATAGAAGCTGATAAGGCGCGATTAAAGTCTGATGTTGCATTCAGGGAGATTTCAACGAAGGATAGCATTCTCAGTGCAGGAGTTAAGCCGCTTCTTGATGCATTAAGCATGTTGCCTGAGGATGTTCAGAAAAATCTGGAAAGCGTACAAAGGTTATTTTTATCCAGTACTGAAGATAATGCAGGGTCAAATAGCTATAATACAGATACTTATCGAAATAATACTTACAAAATTGAAGTATTTTATCTTCAGAATGTTGTTAGCGAATCCAGACCAAGAGCTGAAAAGATTGTTACATTGCTAAAACAACAATTCCCGGAATCAAGAGTATTTATTGTTCCGCTGACATTTGAGCAAAATGACAGACCCGGCTACAGAATAGATGCAAATCAGATCAGATGTGAGCGTTCAGAACTTGACTTTGCAAAAGATGTACTACATGTAATAAATGCAGGCAAGGTTTTTGAGAAAGAACAGCCTATAATTCATTTCACAACTAACATTACTATAAATTATATCAGCATTTTTGTCAGGAATATGTGATATGGAAATAAGGTATTACAGTTATAGAATATGTTATTTGCATTTCTCAGGCTGGTAAACATATTTTTTAAAATAGGTGCTTCTTAACATGTCTGCATGTTACGATTAGCCGCGTTTCAAATACAATTCCGGGATCAGTACCTTTCATTTACATCTGTAATACATAGAGTCAGTTAACATGCAATTAAAAAAAGTCTTCGCCCCCCGCACTCATTACATCATCACATGAGCATCTTCGCTAGTAACCTGGATGCCCAGCTAAAGTTCGTATTCCATTAAAAAAACAATGTTATCCTTATCCCAGTAGTTATCAGGATAAGGCTGTGGATTTTGAAAATTAAATTAAACCCTGGCCGCTGAGTTTCCCAATGCCTTCCGGCAAGCAGTTATTGTATATTTATGTGTTATTAATTTGTTAATATTGAACTTTTTCAATTGCATAATGTTTTCAATATAATTATGCCAACAGGTTACACTACCAGCCTTCGGGAACTCTTCACACCGGCATTTTTCACTACTACATCCTCCTGTTTACAGCGCAATTTGCTGAATATCATTTTAAAAAATAAAAAAGGCCGTTTAAAAACTCATTAAACGCATAGTGTGCTTAACAGCTTTTTGGCTATTTATTTTTGATGAATGGATTTCAAACCAGAAGCCAGCGCTATAGTAGAAACAGGTATAATTACGCAAAGGCTTATTTCACAATGTGAACATAGAAAACAACATCAATACAAAGGCTTAGTATATGGAAACCATCAGAATATTTATTGCTTCTTCTTTTGAGTTGAAACCGGACCGGGATGCTTTCCGCGAATTCCTGAGTGTTGAAAACGACAGGCTTCATCAAAAGGAAATCTACCTCGAACTGGTACAATGGGAACATTTCCTGGACGCGGTATCTGAAACCAGTCTGCAAGACGAGTACAATAAAGAGCTGAAAACATGCGCTATTGTAGTCTGCCTTTTTTATACCAAAGCGGGAAAATATACGCAGATTGAATTCGACACTGCGCTCAAACAGTTCCACGAAACAGGTTCACCCATACTCTACACTTATTTTAAAACCGGCGTCCCTGCACCCGACCCGGCAAACGAACAGGCACAGCATTTGGTAAAATTTAAAAAACGGCTTGGAGATCTTGGTCATTTTTATACTTCGTACAACAGCACCGAAGATTTGCTGTTACAATTCCGCAAACAACTCGACAGGCTCGAAGATAAGGGTTTGATCAAAATGCAGGAAGATTTAAAGAGCGAAACCAAAGAAGCCGTGGCAAGTTATATCAATACCATAACGAATACAAACACGGCAAACGTCCAGGGCAACAACAATACCACCAACCAGGGTGGTACGGTTAACCAGAATACTATTAGTGCCGATAATCAAAAGGCAGAAAAAATTGCCAACATCGGGAATATTACCGGTAATATTAGTTTTTAGCAAATTATATTTTAGCTATGCCTGCAGAAGTATCCGATAACAACACCATACAGGGAGAAGGAAACAATTCTGAAATCCATGCTGAAAACCAGCAGGCTAAAACTATTGTAAACGCTAATACTATACAAGGAAATGTAATTGTCAACAATTTTAATGTACCTGAAAAACAGGAAATACCCCTTAATAAATTTCTTTGCCGGAACCTGTTAACAGCCATACAGGAATACAGCCCGAAAGCGAAAAATTTTCTGGAATACACAATCGACGATTCCACTAAGGATTCCTGGGAAAACCAGGGTACTTACCTGAATAAAGCCAAGGACATTATTATATCTTCCTATGCATCCGTGTTGGGTGATTTTTTGAAAAAACTTATCGCCAGTAAAATTCACATGGATTACTTTGTACTAAGCCAGGCCATTACAAAACGTACACTCCAGCTATTATGCTTTTCATTTATTTCCAGCCTTTGGGACCAGCCGGACGAAAAAAAACAACAGCTTAAGCCGGAGCAACTTAAGCAGTTAAAAAGACTTTTCTTCACAGGAGTAGAACCCGAAATTTCCTATTACGGGGATCTTTTCAAGGCGCTTGTAAGCATTTTCCAGGAGTTACAACTGGCATATCCTTTTGAGGAAATAAAAAATCTGGAAAGTGATTTTAACGGTGAAAATATTTTTATAAACACCTGCAAATCAATTGATACTTTCAGGGTCAATTTCGAAAATGATCAGTCGTTACCCGAAATAGCCGACATTGAAAAGGAATTAACCACGTTCCTGGTCGCCCTTAATTTCCTGGCCGATTATAAGATGGTTTCAGTAAAAGCTATTGGTTATGAAGCGGTGCGGAATACAACCGCGCAGTTCCTGCATTCCTATACCCCTCTTGGCGTTAAAGATAGTGTGAATCAATCCCAGGATGGTGGCGGACGGATATACAGCTACCAGGACACTGCCAATAATACAGATGCTGTTTTGCTTATTAAAGACACATACCCCGAAGGACTTAGTCTTTTCCCTTTCATTATTGATATAAATGCGCTAAAGGAAGAGGACCTGGTTAAGATTTGTTTTTACGCATGGAATGATGATAATGATAAAACGCTGGTTTATTATGATCTTAATAAAACTCCTTTCGAGAATAATGACGACTCAGTTGAAACAATAAAAAAGAACAAAGAACTGGATGAAATTGAAAAAGATATAACAGAGATAAATAAAAGCACTGAGAAAGATATTACCGGGTTTAAGGCAAACGACGGGGAAAAATATAAAAAAATGAAATTGTACGAAGTGTATAAAACATTTCAAAATGCAAAAGAATCATTTTTCGGAAAAATAGATTTTTAGTCCAGATTACGGTAACCGCTTAATAAACATTGTTTCCATCATAGAATACAGGTATGAAAAGATATCCCTTCAAATTTCTGGATGCGTATGATCAGAATGATACTGATATCTTTTTCGGAAGGGATGAAGAGATCAAAACGCTTTATGAAATGGCGTTTCAGAACTCCATACTACTGGTTTACGGAGCTTCGGGAACAGGGAAAACAAGCCTGATTAAATGCGGGTTGGCCGGAAAATTCAAATCGTACGACTGGCTGCCGCTTACCGTACGCAGAGGAAGCAATATCAACGATTCTTTGGAAAAAATCCTGGTACAGGAAGGCGGAGATGCTGCAAACACCGACGACGAAGCTGCTACACCCAACGAAAAAGTTTTAACAGGGCTTCCGAAACTGATCCGGAATGTGTATCTCAATCACTTTAAACCCATCTATCTGATTTTCGACCAGTTCGAAGAGCTTTATATACTGGGCGATAAAACAGAGCAGGCAAAATTTATTGATTCAATAAAGGAAATATTAGCAGGTGGTCAAACTGTAAAGCTTATCTTTTCCATCCGCGAAGAATACCTGGGCTTTTTGTATGATTTTGAAAGAGCCGTTCCCCAACTCCTTCGCAAAAAACTAAGGGTAGAGCCAATGACCATCGACAAAGTAACCGATGTGCTCACAGGTATAAATAACAATAAGAATTCGAATGTCCACATTAAAGAGGATGAACTTCAGGAGATCACCGAAGGTATTTTTAACAGGCTGAAAGGGAAGAAATTTACACATACCATACAACTCCCCTATCTCCAGGTGTTTTTAGACAAATTATATCTTGATATCACCGGGGACGAAAGCCGGCAGGCAGATGCATTAATCACCAACGAAACCCTGAAAGGTATCGGAGATATCGGCGATGTGCTCCGCGATTTCCTCGAAAGCCAGGTGAAAAGCATCAGCGAAAAAAAAAGTTCGGCGGGTAAAATAATACCGCCCGATACCATCTGGAAAATACTTTCTCCCTTTTCCACACTCGAAGGCACCAAGCAACCCATCCTTATTAAAGATCTGCTGGAGCAGCTTAAAGGCAAAGAAAATATTACTGATACACTGGTTAAGGAATGTATCACCGAAGAATTTGCCAAACGAAGGATACTTAATTCAACTGATGTTACCAACCAGTATGAGCTCACACACGACTCACTGGCCAAGACCATTGCCGCCCGACGGACAGATGAAGAAATAGCTTTGCTCGAAATCCGCAAACTAATTAATAACCAGGTTGCTACAAATGCAGATGCAAGGGAACTCTTTACGGAAAAGCAGTTAAATTTCATTGAACCTCACCTGGCAAAACTGAACCTGAATGAAGTAGAAAAAAAACTGATCAGGGACAGCCATAGAGCCGTTGCTAAACGAAAGAGAAGAAGAATAGCAGTTATCCTGTTAATTTTCCTTGGGTTATTACTTGCTTTGGTTTATATGGCTGATTCAAAAAGGAGAATTAATGATAGCTTTCTTGCTGCTAAGGCAGCTCAAATAGCAGCAGATACCAGCGCAGCACGCGCAAAACGGGCTCAAACTGAATCGGACACAAGTGCTGCACTAGCTAATAGGGCAAGAGTAAAAGCGGATACAAATGAAGCAATAGCCAACAGAGCAGTAAATAAAGCTTATATTAGTGCGGCGAAAGAAAAAAAGGCAAAAGTAGCAGCAAAACTTTCAGAAAATAAAGCTATCATCGCCCTCAATGAAACAAGAATTAAAAACCTGAGAAATGCAGCCAGCGAATATTCACGCTTAATCCACGACGGGCCATCGGATGAGAATGGAAATGCTGATAAATTTTATAGAAGAAACTATTTCCTGGCCTACAGTTATCATTTCGACCGTTTAGATGATTCGTTGAAAACAAAAGATCCGGTATTCAGTAAAACAACTTATCGGTCTTTGCGAACCAAACTCTACTATGACAACGAATTATACAAACGGATTTACGAGGACTTCGTACTAATTAACAAATCCGGGGATCTGGATCCGGTAATTACTGAAGATAAAACAATACGATTAACACGTAATGATAATAATCCTGCTATTATTGCGCACAAAGCACTGACCCGTCAGGATATTGTTCCAAATGCGGTAGGTTATACAACAGGCCTGACTTTTTGCGCCACAGAAGACAATTTTATTTATGTTTATAATGGTTCGGAGCGGATTGACACAATCAGCATGGGAGCAAAAGTTACTGCTCTTGATTATAACGAGAAGCTAAAAACAGTATATTTTGGGACATCGAACGGATATATTGGTTACGTAGAATATACCGGGAACAGAAAAAAAAATCAACCCGTTTTTGAAAATAAACTGGAGTCAGAGATCACTGCCATACAGTTTTTTGAACTTAGGGACAATAATCCGGAAGGTATTACTAACAACTTCTTATTAGCGACCGCCAAAACCAGCAATCCCAGGGTTTATAAACTGGACGGAAAATCACCAAAACCCGATAAGCATTTAATTGGAAATGAGTTGCCCTATAAAAAAGAATATGGCATAATCGAAAACGCTGTATTCGACGCTGCTAAAAAACATATAATTCTTTACACATCTCCCAACGGACCGTATTTGTGGAATCCGTTTACCTATGATCTGATGGAAAAGCTGAAGTCAGAGGCAAAATTTCATCCCAATCCAAAGGATATAAATAATTTGATCAATCAATCTGATGTTAAATTCTATTAACAGGATGAAAAAGATATACCTATTAATTTTCGTGCTGGGATTTATTCTTTCAAACAGCAAACTGTTTGCACAGAAAAACTCCTGCGGAAGATTAACATCTGCTCAAACAACAGTATTACAAAGTGTTTGTATTAACCAGGCCATTGTACCGGTAACGTATGAAGCAACCGGTGCTGATACGGCCTTTATCACTGGCTTACCGAATGGAGTAGCGCAAAGCTGGTCTTCCGTAACGCACATTCTCACTTTAAATGGCACTCCGAATATTGCAAATGTTTATAATTATAAAATCACTTTCCGAGGATGCCCCTTGCCCGATTCAGTTGAAACGGGGACAATCACTGTTAATTCATTACCAACTGCAACTATTTTAAGCTCCAATACTCCGATCTGTTCGGGTACCAATGCCTTATTTAAAATCACAGGTACAAGTAATGCATTGGTGACATATAAAATAAATTCGGGCGTAAACAAAACTGTAGCATTAACCGGTGGCACTGCCGAAGTGATTGTTAACGCAGCTGTTTCAGATCAGACTTTAAAGCTGGTATCAGTTACTAATCCTGCCAACGGTTGTATGCTGCCGCTTATTGATTCATCAGCTGTTACTGTAATCCCTTTGCCAACAGGTACAGTAAGCGGCTCAACATCTGTTTGCCAGGGTGATGCCCTTCCTTCGATTATTTTCAAAGGCGATGATGGGACACTCCCTTATACTTTCAGCTATACTATAAACGGCGGACTCACTAAAACAATCAAAACACAGGGAACGGCAAGTAAGGATAGTGTATATGCACCAACTTATGCATCAGGCTCATTTACATACAATTTGATTTCAGTCACTGATAGTACGGGTTGCACCTCGGGCCCACTCACAGATTCAACTACTGCCATAGTTTCGGTATTCACAAAACCATTTTTAATAAGTCCCAAAACTGCAAGTGTTTGCGATAAAAGCCTCTTCAACTATAAAGCAATCAGTTATCCTTCCGGAACAATTAAAGGTTGGAAAAGAGATCCCGTAGCAGGAATAAGCAATTTACTGGGCCAGGGAACATCCGCTATAATCAACGAAAGCCTTGACAATTCTACTGATCAGCCTGTAGAGGTAGAGTATATATTTAACTTATCCAACACAACCGGATGCGCTACTACTGATACTCTAAAAGTTACAGTTAATCCTACCCCGTTAATTAAACCTATAAATGATTATACAGTCTGCAACGGACAATCAGTAAGCGCAATAACATTCAGCAGTTCATCACCCGATCCCTCATTCACATGGACTTCTGACAGAAGTATTGGTTTTGGAACCCAGGGAAGTAACCGTATTTCTTCATTTATTGCTTCTAATAACGGAAATTCACAGGTCACTGCTACAGTTACTGTATCAATTTATGCAGGCAGCGGCAGTTGCGCCGGGCCCGATTCAGTTTTCAGAATAACTGTTCTTCCCACACCTCATCTTACAAGTATAACACAGACAAGTGTATGTGATACAGCATCCTTTAACTATGCAGCTAAAAGCTCAGCCAGCGGAATAATTTTCAGTTGGTCAAGGCCTTTTGTAAACGGTATAAGTAACCCTGCAGCAAGCGGAAATTCACAGATAAACGAAAAGTTGAACAATAACGATACAAAATCTCAACCCGTTATTGTAAAGTATATATTTTCCTTAACCAACACCAACGGATGCGTAACAAATGATACGCTTAAAGTTACAGTACATCCTACGCCTTTAATTATTCAGCAAGGCGATACTTCTTTTTGCAAAGGGAATTTCGTTAATGAAATTAATTTCAAAAGTACCCCGCCAAATTCATCCTTTACATGGACCTGTGTTCCCAGTATAGGATTCGGTGCAAGTGGCAGCGGTAATATTCCTGCCTTTTATGCGGGTAATTCCATTTCCGACTCAGTGTCTGCAAAAGTAACCGTTTCGATAAAAACAGGCAATAATACCTGTCCCGGACCCGATTCGCAATTTACAATTACAGTTTTCCCGTTGCTCCGGCTTTCGAGTACCAGGGATACAAGTGTATGCGACAGTGTGCTCTTTAATTATACAGCCAAAAGTTTATCCAGGGGAATTAATTTCAGATGGGAAAGGCCAATTGTTGACGGAATAAGCAACCTGCAAGCAGGCGGAGATTCACTGATAAGGGAAACATTACTCAATACAACCTCACATCCTGTTGAAGTTAAATATCTTTTCACATTATTTTCAGGTCCGCAATGTGATGCCAAAGACTCGGTGATGGTTATTGTTAACCCTACGCCCAGGATTGCACCGGTAAATGATATAGCATATTGCAACGGTGATATTGTAGACGGGATTAAATTCTTTACCGCATCCCCCGATTCATCCTTTGCCTGGAAATCTGACAAATCAATAGGCTTCGGTAGAAGTGGAAACGGCAGCATTCCTATATTTACTGCAACAAATGCGGGTGATTCAGCAATTATTGCCAGCATTTCGGTGGTAGTACAGGCAAGCAGCGATCGTTGCTCCGCACCGGATTCCACCAGGTTTAAAATTACAGTTTTCCCCGAACTCAACCTTTCAAGCACCAGGGATACAAGCGTTTGCGATAGTGTACCTTTTAGCTATATAGCAAAAAGTTCAGCCAGGGGTATTAATTTCAGATGGGAAAGGCCTTTTGTAATAGGTATAAGTAACCCTGCAACCATCAAAGAAAATACCAATCTGATAAATGAAACATTGGACAATGTAACATCTCAGCCTGTAGTAGTTAAATATATTTTTACTTTATCTGCCAGCCAGAGTTGTAAAATAGAGGAGTCGGTAATGGTTACAGTTAACCCGACACCGGTAATAAACCCGGTAAATGATACAACATTTTGTAACGGTAGTATCGTAAAAGGAATAAATTTCAGCAGTGCTTCACCCAATTCATCTTTTTCCTGGTCATGCGATACATCAATCGGGTTCGGGGAAAGCGGAAACGGAAGCATTCCGGTATTCACAGCTACAAATACAGATAAGGTACCGCTTATTGCCACTATCACAGTTTCCGTTACAGCCAGCAAGGATAATTGTCCGGGCGAAAGCGTGAAAACATTTAGAATTACTGTGAATCCATCACCACCAAAACCGGTTTTCAGCTGGCTCAATCTTCATAACGACAGTATTTGCAAAGGCTCGGATAATATCAGTTTCAATATTGCTTCGCCTTTAAGCGGCATATCATATAAGTGGACTTCAAAGCCCGGCAGCCCCGATGTATTAATAAGGGATACAGATGATGCAAATACGGTTATTTCGTTTCCAAACCCGGGCAATCCGACTACAATAAAGGCTTTTGCAATAAATTCTGCAAATGGGGGATGTGTGGATTCTGTTTCCCAGGTAGTGAAAATCAGCAATGCATCCGGGATTGATGAACGCAGAATTTTATTGCAAAACCCTGGAAACCTGCTTATTTATCCTGACAATTCTCTGAATCCTGCCAACGGGTATCAATGGGGTTATGATTCCCTTGTGCGAACCATACCCGACCGGGCTTACGGACCGCCTAAAAAAGTGGAGGGCCAGGTGTACCAGTTTTTTATTCCCGAAAGCAGGTTCATAGTTAACAATGCATTGGATACAATCCGGTATTCCTACTGGGTAATACTGCAGGAAGGAAACTGCTACAGCAGGGTTTATTACAATGGCCCTTATGCCAGGCTCAAAATCGGCTATAAGCTACCCGAAAGCAACACCGTCGAATTAAAAGTATTCCCTAATCCAAATAATGGAATATTTGAAATTGTGCTGAAAGGAAATATTTACGGAAATGTTAATGCAAAAATGTACAATTCGCTGGGGCAGATGGTGGCTACTCAAAATTTTGTAAAAAACACTGCCGAAGTGAACGAGAGTTTCAATGCTCCCGGTTTGCAGGCGGGGCTGTACTATCTGGTTTTACACAGCAGTGATCTTAAAAAAGTGGTGGCCCGTTTTATTATTCAACATTAAACTGACAAGGTTATGAACTATAAAATTGTTCTGTTTATTATTTTATTTCCTGTCGTTGTCGGGGCTCAAAGCGTTGGCAGGCAGGATTCTCTTATGATAAATAAAGTGATATCGGATTTAAAAGATTCATGGACTCTGGGAATTGACAACAACAGCAAATCAGTTGATTTAAAGGTTTATAATAAATTTAAAGCCCTGTTTGATTCAAATGCAACTATTGATGATGATTTTAATTATCAGTTTATTCCAGAAAAAAAAACGGGGAAGTATGTGATTTCTATAAAACCAAAACCATTTGATCTGTATGCACATGATGTGGCCCTCGAAGTCAGCAAAATGATAATCGAGTATCCAAGTCCGAACGATTCTGTCGGGCAATGGCAGGGCAACACTATCAGCGTTAGAGTTGAAAGAAAAGTTTGGGCTGAAAAACCAAGAAAGTATGTGCTTAAGGATGTCGATTCGCTGGCAAAAACGATAGTAAGTTACCATCCGGAAATTGAATTTGAAAAGAAAACAGAGATTTCTGACAGACAAATGATGCTTGTCAATCTTAGAAAATCGATTCAGCAAAACCCGGATTCTGTCTATCAATTCTATTCAACCTCTGCTTTACAAATCGTGTTGATAAAGATTAACGATACAATTAAAATAAAGAGCATTAATAATCCTGGTAAAACCCTTGCGGTTAAGTGCCGGAATGATAACGATATGGATGCCGTATTAAACGGAGAAGAAGCAGACAGCATTGCAGCCAACGAATACGGCGATTTTACAGCAAATGGCAGACCCGACGATGACTTTGACGGCGTTCCCAACGCCATTGATAAATGTCGGTATACCTACTCAAGTACAAAAAGTAACCAGGGCTGCCCGGATTCTTATTTTATTACAAATAGCCAGCACGAAGTCTTCCTTGGACTTCAACAAAACTCAGCAGATATAAATCTGCCTGAACTGAACCAATTAGGTTACCGGGATGAATCAGGCAATGATGCCATGGATGTATTGCAATCTGACAAGGGCATTTTAAAAGATCCCGGGAAGATTCCGGGAATTTATGCCGGCTATAATTTCAGTTATTACTTCGGAGAAAAAAGGAGAAATACAGGCATATCCATTGGGTTTACATATACTTCATTCAAGGCTGATTACCAGCTTATGCAACCTATTGTGTACACATACAAATCGTCCGACGGCACGAATCAGTACCGTAGGCAGGTTAAAATTAAAAGTTTGAAAGAAGTTATCGCCTATAACATTATAAACCTCCCGGTAATGTTTAATTTCAGGTTTAAGCCTTTTGACTCCCAAAAATTTGTTGTAAACATGAAAGCGGGTCCGTCCTTTATGATCTTCAACAACACTTCCGATTATAATGCGTCTGTCAATTTCGGGGGATTGTACCAGGTTGACACCGTCAGCAAGGATGCAATTACTTACTACGATCGCTTCGACCCGGGCTCCAAATGGAATGTGATTCTTACGCCCGAAAGCATTAATGCCCAGAATCCAAACCCCGGTGCCGGTACTGTTTTTTCGCAATTGTTTGCTCTTTCCAATAACTACGATTTTGCCAGCAATAAAAACTATCGTGAAAACATAAAATTAACGCGCATAACCGTTGCCTTTAATGTAGCCTGTGACTTTCAATATAATATTACCAAAGGCAGTTACAACGAAAAAGGGATGGCTCTAAAACTGGGAGTACACTTTGTGTATGCTCCCTTACCCGAAAGAAAAGATAAATACATACCGCTTGATAAAACTACGGATGAATTTAATTCCATTTATAACAGCAGTGCAAAATCAAGTTACAGTGCTGTTGGCGGAAATTTAGGGTTTGTTTACAGGTTTTGAAATCAAAACAATGTCTTCTTATACCTATTGCGAACATAATCAGTCGTTAAAACTGCTTTTAAATAATGTAAAATCATATTTTATGGACACAAACGTTTTCACCGAATATCTTGAAAAAAGATACCAGGGCCAGATGAATTATTATTCGAAAGCTTCGGCCAGCAACCAGAAGAAATATAAATACTTTCAATGGCTGCTGATTATTTTGTCAACTGCTACTACCATCATGGCCGCCCTGCCCCATGACAAATTCAATCTGCAATATGCTGTTGTTGCTTCTGCTGCATTGGTAACCATACTCACATCAGCTTTAAAAACATTTCAATACCAGGAATTGTGGGTAAACTATCGCGCGACCAATGAGCTATTAAAACCGGAAATTTATTATTACCATTTCAATGTTGGCGATTATGGTAAAGCAGGAGTCGACAAGGAGAGCATTTTTATTAAACATGTAGAGGCCATATTAAGTAAGGAACACGATGGCTGGCCTATAATGAAGAAATTAAAGGAAACTGAAGATATAGTAGAGCCTCAGAAAGATGAAATTCCGGGGAAACCGGATGTGTAGGTCAGCGGAAAATTAAAACCCCTGAAAGCGTTCGCCTTCAAATCACAACATTCATCTTTAACCACTTCATTCCTATAAATATGAATCCTACATACAGGATTCTGTTTATAATTCCGGATAGGAAAGTTCTACTTACCGGGTGCAAAGTCTTTCATATTACACCAGAATATCCGTGCAAGCATCATTTTGCCCGGTGCTGATACCCATAGGTTCAAAGCCGTATTCGAAAAAATGTTTTACCCGACAGGTCAAGACAGCGGAATAAAAATCTCAATATGTGAATCAGGTGTCCCAATTTGAGAAAATTCCGCACCCATGGCATGTTCTCCGGCATGCCTTTCGCTCATAAAATAAAAATTATTTACTATTTTATATATCTGTTTATCAGTTGTTTGCAAAATTTATATTCTTGTTTTAAATCCTGACACACCTGCTCTTCATTTTATATGGCACAGTTTATGAATTATTCTTTACATCGTTCAAACGAATGAAATCCAACTCAAAATAACTTTAAAAAACTCAAAAAACTATGAAAAACATTACCAAGCTTTTTGCCATCGCAATTGCCGCTATCGGATTCGCTTCTTCTTCATTTGCTCAGGTTAATGCAACCGCCACTGCTTCGGGTACTATTGTTACACCGATTGCCATCACTAAAAATACAGATATGAACTTCGGTGACGTAGCTGTTAATGCTACTGCAGGTACTGTTGTTCTGGCTCCTGCCGGAACCCGTACAAACACCGGTGGAGTTACTCTTCCTGTTATTACCGGTACGGTTGCTGCCGCTCAGTTTACGATTACAGGTACTTCTGGATATGCTTATACTTTTTCG
>JBBQSY010000063.1:0-21806 GCA_038213495.1 Bacteroidales bacterium | reverse complement strand
CAGCCCGGTAACATTTTCGGTTAGCCCTGCTCTGCCCTGCGCACTTTATTACTGGAACAACAGCCAGACTCCAACAACAAACAATTCTTTTCAAATTACACCTGATGGTCATTCCAATATTGTGGCCACAGTTAACATTGTTTACGGAACCAGTAATACAAACTTAGAAAAAACTCTGAAGTATCAGCCTTTTGCACCGGGTGTTGTTCCTAATATAACTGGGAACATATTGCTATGTAGTGGGATAACGGAAACTTATACAGTCAGTAATTTGAGAACCGGCTATACGGTAACCTGGAGCGGTACTCCAAATATAAATATTAATACGGCAGGGAATTCGGCTCTGATTAATTCTAATAGTACTGGAACAGGGGTTGTTCATGCAACAGTGTATTCAGATTGTGGAAGTTTTATAGTTTCTGATCTATATTTACAGATAGGAACACCTAGGCCAGGTCTAATTACCATTGATTTTGACGCTCCTCCCAGAAGGTTTACTGCTTCAATAGATGGTGTGCCATTTGCAACATCTTATAAATGGTATTGTGATGGAGTCCTAATATATGCAAATGGTACTGCAAGAGCAATATTTTCACGAGACATTTCGAACTGCGACCATGTATATTACATAGATGTGATTGAAGTGAATTCTCAATGTGGGGATTCAGAACTTCGCCACGCTGAGGTTTCGGAGCCTCCTTGCGAATATCTGGTAATTAACCCAAACCCAGGTTCAGCTAATGTACAACTAAGTATAATTAACCCGGCCAACACTGCCCCATCAGTAGAGAATTCATACTCTGTTAAAATATACGATAGCTATGGCATACTTTATAGTACATTTAAGAAAAAGGGGGAGTCATTTACAGTTCCTGTTAACAATCTGAAAGAAGGAACTTACATTGTTACTGTCGGCAATACTATAAAAAATTATTCCGGCAAGCTATTAATAAAACGGTAGGATTCAAGATTTTTATTTCAAAAAGAGGTTATCGTATCGGGTAACCTCTTTTTTTATAAGGTAATACTTTGCTCGGCAGCCATTCAGAAAATGATTGACTTTTATACGAAGTGACCTGACCTGTTTCTGGTTTCCTCCGGCCCGGCCCAGCTCGCGCGCGCTTGTAGCGCGTGCCCGACAGTTCAAAACTATTCGGAATATCTTGATATTTGATTACAGATATTTATAATATTGCACAAATATGTCCGACAAATATAAAATATTCAAAGGTGATGAGCCATATTTTGTCACTTTCACCATTACAGATTGGATAAAGGTATTGGCTGTTGATTCTTTTAAAATGATTATTGTTGATTCAATCAGATATTGCCAGTTGCATAAAGGGTTACAAGTGTATGCCTGGTGCATTTTACCTAACCATGTGCATATGATTATTCAGGCAGACGGCGATTCTTCCATTTCCGATATTTTACGTGATCTGAAAACATTCACAGCAAAAGCAATAATCAAAAAACTTGTAGTAGATAATCCGGAAGGTTCTGCGGAAATGTTAGCCAAATTTGCAGAAGCAGGAAAACCACTTAAACGCATTAAAATGTACAAGGTATGACAAGATGGTAACATGGCAAAATTGCTTTATAGCAATAAGTTCATACTCGGGAAACTAAACTATATTCATAACAACCCGGTAAAATATGGATTATGTGATAGGAATGGAATTACAAATTCAGTTCAGCTACCAATTATGCTGAAATACCATCTTTGTTAGAGGTAGTTTTATTAAGTTTGTGGTGATGTAGATTGACACACGCGCTGCAAGCGCGCGCGATCGAGGGCACGAGGGAATTGTTATCCTCAAATCAAAACAGTTATACAGGATATTACTTCAATATTTGTAATCGATATTGAATGCCCTGCAAATTCCGGAACATAAAAAAAAACCGCTCCATTTCTGAAGCGGTTCTTTTCAAGTTGCATAAAAGTCCTTTTAATAGAACAATAACCTGTGATCCTGAATTTCGGCTTTCTCCTGCAGGATATTCGAAACCATTCCGGCACGGCCCTGGAAATACATTGCCATTTGTTTTTTCTGGTTTGTGTAATCAGTGGTAGCCTGTGCTTCCTTTACCTGGTCGAGTACAAAAACGTAAACGCCTTGCTCGCCCTGAACGGGTCCTGAAACCACGCCTTTTTTAGCTGAAAATATATTTCCTGTCAATTTTGCCTCGTGCCCGTAATTAGGAATGTTGGCACTGCTGAATGATACATCTGCCGTGTCGATCCTGGTACCCGGGAACTGCTGTGCAATTGTATTCAGGTCTTTGCTTTTGGCTAGACCGGCATTCACTTTACCGATCAGGTATTCTGCCTTTTTCTCTCTGATTACAAGTGGTTTTATCTGATCTTTCAGTACTTCGAGCGGGATAATTCCTTTCTCAACTTTATCTTTAAGAGCAGCAACCACATAAATTCCATCTACATCAAAAACATTGGATACAGCACCTTTATCAGTGTCCTTGTTAAATGACCAGCGAACAACTTCACGCGCTGCTTTCAAACCCGGTATGGTATTGTCGTTTTCCGACAGCTTGTCGGCATTGCGCAATCCTTTGTCTTTTCCTGCCTTTTCAAATTTCTCCAATGTGTTGTTAGTAGATGCAAAGGTACTGGCTTCGTTATAAAAAGCTTCAATGGTTTTGGTTCCCGGCTCCATGGCGAAGTCAACACTTGCCACCTTTATTTTGATTGAAGGGTCTTTTTTACCCGTGATTTTAATAATATGGTAACCGAACTGGGTTTCAACTTTTTTGATGTCACCAACAGTACCTTTTAAAACAGCTTCATTAAATTCAGGGACCATCGCACCATCGGCAAACCAACCAAGTTCACCAAGCTTTGATTTGGCAACTTCATCATCGCTGAGTGTACCGGCAAATCCTTCGAATGCTGCTGGATTACTCCGAACGACATTCAAAATACTGTCTGCAAGTTTATCGGCAGCTTCACGGGTGCGGGTAGCTGTTTGTACAGGAGTGCCTGCATACGAAATCAGGATATGACTGGCCTTGAGTGAATCAGGTTTCGATTGACGGTCAACAAGTTTGAATATGCGATAGAGGTTATTATCTTCAACAGGTTGAAGAACCTGGCCTACCGGAGCATTGAAAAGCATGGAGTCGATATGCGGTGCAAATGTTCCGCGTGAGTGCCAGCTGCTGTCGTAGCGGTTATCGGAGGTGGAATTAACAAAACCTGCAACATCGGTAGCTTCAAGAAATTCATTATATGCCTTATCAATATTTGATTTCAACAGAGCCCTGTCTTCGGCCGACATTTTCGGTTCGAATACAACATACTCAATATCACGTGCAGGTTTATCCTGTTTGTATTTGTATTTGTTTTCGTTGTAATATTTTTCGTAATCGGCATCGGTAACCTTAACAGCGCTGTCGGAAACCGTTTGATACGGGATGCCGCTTATACGCACCTGGGCCATTTCGTTCGACTCAGTATAATTGCGCTTTGCAAATGCTGTAGGAGTATAAAATCCTTTGGTTATCAGGCTATTGTATTTGGTCGACTGACGGTCATTCTTGATAGCCTTTTCCATCATCAGGTAGCGCTGTTTCATTTCAGGCTTTACCATTTCGGCGTTGTCGAGATTCTGGAGGAAATTATTAACGGCTTTCAGGTCGAACTGGCCGGTTTGAGGATCTGTAAAACTCTGAACAATATACTGATGCGGATTTTTGCCCCTGATCAGGTCGTTAAGTTCATCAACTGAAACCGATACGCCAAGCTCTTCGTATTGCTTGTTCATAACAATTTCGCTAACAACCTGCTGCCAGGTTTGCTGACGGATCTGGTAATTTTCTTCAGCAGTAAGATTTCCTTTGCCTGTATTGGCTTTCTGCATTTCGCTGTTATCTTCAACTTTCTTGTTGAATTCTGTAATTGCAATTTTCTCACCTGCAATCACACCTATTGTATTGGTTTGTTTTGTGCCTTTCCGCTGGAAATCGCTAAGCACAAATAAAAGGAGTGCAGCTCCAATAATAGCTACAAGTAACCAGTAACGTTTTCGTATTTCGCCAATAATTGCCATCTGTAAATAATTTAATAGTTTCAGTAAAAAGAGGTGCAAATTTACAATAATTCCCCAGTTGGAAAAATAATTTTTGCATTCTTATGCTATGAATTTTAAAATGAAAGGCATTAAAAATGAAACTATTACCCCTGGAATGGCCAAAACAAGCCATTCGCGGGAAAAAAGCCGTAATGCGAATCCAAAAATTAAAGGAATTATGGGTCGATTTTAAGCAACACTTTATCAATTCTACTGCCGGAAGCTTCAAGTATTGTAAAGGTAAACCTGTCGATTTTAATCTCTTCGTGTCGTTCGGGTATACTTTGATGATGGCTGAGAATAAGTCCGGCAAGGGTTTCATATTCGTCCGATTGGGGCAGGTTAAGTAAATGCTCCTGGTTAAGATAATCGATTTCGAGACGGCCTGCCAGTATGTAATCGTTATCGCTGTTACGTTTTACCTGAAACTCCTCCACATCAAATTCATCCTGTATTTCGCCGAAAATTTCTTCAATCAGATCCTCCACGGTTACCATTCCTGCAGTACCGCCGAACTCATCCACAACAACAGCTACACTTTTTCGCTGGCTTATCATCATATTCAGCACATTGCTTGCCGAAATCGTTTCGGGAACGATAATTACCGGACGAAGTACGGATTTTAAATCCGAGGGTTTGCCGAACAGGTCATATAAATGCACATATCCTGTGAGGTTATCAATACTACGTTTGTAAACGGGGATTTTCGAATGCTGCGATCCGATGAACAGGGTATGTAATTCCTGTATTTCCATACTGTCGTCAACAGCAATGATTTCATTCCTGGGCACCATGCACTCGCGGACTTTTGTGGAATGAAAGTCGCGCACATTCTGAATCATCTGCATTTCTGAAGCTTCATCTACCTGGGCTGATGCCGGATTATAAAAGTCGCGTATGTATTCATCGAAATCGATAGCTGTGAATTTATACCGCACAATGCCGGTTTTCATGCCAAAAATATACTTCAGAATCATCTCGGATAATCCCAGGAAAAAATACATAAACGGCGACAGTACCAGGTAAATCAGGTAAACCGGAACAGCGAAAAAATTCATAAGTCCGTTCGGATTGAGCCGGAACAGTATTTTGGGTAAAAATTCAGCTGTAATCAGTATAAGCAAAGTGGAAAGCAGGGTTTGAAGCACCAGGATAATGCTTTCGGATTCGAATGCTGCCGGAAGGATGTTTTTCAACATTGGCTCAAGAAGAGCCGCGGCAGCAATACCATATATAACCAGAGAAATATTATTCCCGACAAGCATAGCTCCGATAAAGCGTGACGGATGCTTTATGAAACCGGATACCAGTCGTGCAGCCAGTAACCCCTTGCCTTTTTCAAGTTCAACGCGGAGTTTGTTGGTGCTTACAAATGCGATTTCCATACCCGAGAAAAAGGCGGACGACGCAAGAGTTATAGCTATAATTATGTAATTGTTCATTAATTTGCCAGCCTGATTCAGGCTTTCAGACTGTTGGTGAAGATTTCAAAGGTAAAAATACTTTGCCAGCTATTTGTTTTCCTGGACATAAATTGTAGCTGAAACATTCTTAATGGCCCAATTATCGAACAATCCATCCGATTCCATGCCTTTTCCCAGGATAGTTCTGTCAGGTGTTGTGATTTTTACAAATTCATCTGTCGAAACCTTATTGGTATTACGGTCGTAGAGAAGGCTTTCGGTGTTGAGTTGCTCGTGTTTCTGAAAATTGCGGACAACAACATTACCACGGGCCTGCATGGTGCGCTTGCTTTCCCAGCTAATCCCGTAATTGGCTGTAAGTTCGCTTTTCGGCTGCATAATGGAGTCAAAAAAAACAATCCGCATTCCGTTGGGAAATTCAGTGTACGTTTCCTGGGATTGAAAACTGATCATTTTAGGCGCTGTAAGTTCGAGGGTTAACTTGCCCATTTCACTCTGTTTCACATGCACATTGTTGATGGTAACATCAGGTATGGAATCCTTTGACGAAAGTTTTACAACAGCCATCATATCATTTTCACATGAAAAAAGCATCGTTGCCGCCAGAACGACAACAATGCTGAATAAAATTCTATATTTAATTACCGCAGAAAATTTACTGCTCATGATTGATCGTTAGTGCGTATTAATGGGAAGCGCGTACTGTTGTTGTTTCGCCAATCCAGCATCCAACATTGTAGCTGCTTCCTTCTTTCACGTCGTTAAAAAACAGACGCTCGCGGGTCGGGAAATAGGCTGAGTACGTAGCGATAGCTTTGTTTGCATCATCGGCGATTGAAGCGTCGACATTGCGTGCTTTGATAAATTTATCCACTGCTGCCCAGTACCCGGCACGTGAGGCAATTTCGTCGGTACCTCCGCAGGATGCAGCGCTGGCGGCATACATATTACCGATAAGCATATAGCATTTACCGTCGTTCGGATTGATGGCAAGCGATTTAAGTGTGTACGAACGGGCTTCGCTGTAGCGTTTCTGATCATAGTTGATTTTGGCCAGGTAGTAACAGGTTTTAGCTTTCAGCACATCGTCAAGATTTGGAACTGCCTCTACGAAATAGCTTTCTGCTTTACCAACATCTCCTTTAATCAGATAAAGTTTGCCCATCAGATAAGCAGACTGACCGGTGGGTTTAGCCTTGTGCAGATTTTCGGTAGCCATAAAAAACAGTTCTCTGTCGGTGCAGTCTTTTCTGTCGAGCAAACGGGTTATTTTTTTGAGCAGTATGGTATCGTTCGGCGATTGTTTAAATTTACGTGTATAAATTCTATCAATCTCATCGCAGGTAGCATAAGGCTCGAACTGCGACTCGAGTAAATCACGTACCTCAACCCATTTCGGAGCTTCTTCCTTATCCGCTTTCACCAATTCCATTTTCTGATCCACAAGGTCGCTAAGCCTCATGTATACCTCGGCAACTGAATCGGATGGGAATCGTTTGTTTTGGACAAGTTTATTGACATTTATGAAATATCGTGAAACTGTATTTGCATCACTCTCAAGCCCTTCAAGTTCAATTGACTTATGCAACAAATTGTAAATTTTAAGTGTATCCGAAGGACGATAGTATTCAAGTTCAAGACCTTCGCGACCCATTACCATGCCAGCCCTGCTGGTCGGAGTATCACCAAAATATTGAATGCGCTGGTCGTAAACCATTAAAAGGGTATCAATGTATGCGTTGCGGATTTTAGCGCTTTTGGCTTCCCCTATTTTCGCAGTCATCATCCTTGCACCATCAATATATACATTCTGACTGGCCAGCGGACAATTTTTAAATACCCATCTCCAGTGCGGTAAAGCATCCGGATAGTTTTTCTGCTTGTAAAATTCGCGGTATAAGGAGGTGTGGGTAATACACGAAATGCTGTCCTCACCATATCTTTTCATCTTATTTTGACCCAGAACCTGGCTTGCTGCCAGTGTTGCCAGGGCAAAAATCACCATCGAAATCCTTATTGTTTTCATTTTAGTTTTAATTTATACCAATATCATATTAATTAAATCTCCGTTTGAGAAACCATCGTTCCTGCAATGCCGAGCCAATGGTAAACTTAACATAGTTTTCTTTAATAAGCGTATTGTTGGTTGTACCTTGTGAGCCAAATTCAACAGCAATATTTATTGTTGATCTCGACTTTTTCATTGGTAACCCTACTCCAAAACTTATGCCAAAGTCATTAATACGTGTATTCTTAACTTCTATGTAACTGTGTTCGTACCTGAAACCGGCACGATAATTTATTCTTTCGTAATATTTACCCATATCAACTGCCGAAGGTCTGAACTGTCCTCCCAGGGAAATCCGCAGGTTGTCTTTCAATCCCGGGTTATTGCCCAGGTAACGGAACTCGCTCCATTTCTGATAGTTAACATCGGCAGTGGCAAGCCACCTGTTAGTGCTTCCGATCATAATGCCGGCCCCGATTGCGGAAGGCAATGTCACTTTTCCCAGGGTCCCGGTTTCGTATAAAGAAGTATCCTTAACTATTTCAAGATTTTTAATATAATTATATTCATACGAATAGGCTATCTTTTCGGATTGCCCGTCAATAATTTGTTTCGGAGTGTAGGTAAGGCCAAACTGCATATATTTTCCTTCTTTCAAACGGATGCGATATTGCACACCAGCATCAAAATTAATTTTGTTCAAACGGGCTGAACTCCGTATCATCGCGTTGACATTTGCTGCTGAATCAGGGAATGTAATAGACTTTTCCTTAATGATGTTGCCAAAAATATAGGCCATATTTACTCCGACTGACAGATTCTTCACCGGTGAGAAGGAACTTCCGATATAGGCTTTATTTAAACCACCGCTGCCTTTATATACATCAACTCGTCTTCCGATATTTTCGACTATATGGGCATCGTTAATTTCGTAGCCTACGTTTGAAAAAGGCATAACTCCCAGGCTGGCTTTCCACCATTTTGTTACCGGAAAACCAAAATATACATTTGATATTGTTCCGAATTTGGTCTTTTGCGACTGATCAATGGTTTTTAATGTTGCCGACTTCAGGTTAAAAGCAGCATCAAATAGAAAGCTATTGGTATCAAAAGCCATGTAAGAGGCCGGATTGGAAGGATTTATAAAATACGGACTGCTGAATGCCGTAGTAGCTCCCCCGATTGCCGAGTACATCTGGCTGCTTACACCGTACAAATTACCAATCCCATAAATTGAATAAGGAGAAGAAATGCTAACCTGCGCTGTAGCTACAAAAGCAGAAGAAAGTAAGGCCAGGGCCAGGATTAAATTTCGGATAACTTTAAAGTGTTTCAAGGTTGAAATTGAGTATTAGGTTTAAGCCCTCAAGTACCAGGTTGGGGGCTGCAAAGGTCTTAATTTTTAATCTTTTATCAAAATAATTATAATCACCACCGGTCAGAATTATTTTTATATCAGGATATACAAGCTGGTAGCGTTGTATCATTCCTTCCATTTCGGCAACAGCACCGTTTAAAACACCGGAATGTATGCTGGTGGAAGTATCGTCGCCAATCAATTGTGCGTCATCAAAATAATCGAGTAAGGGCAGGCGGCTTGTAAATGTGTGTAATGCCTTGTAACGCATCGTAATGCCCGGAGATATTGCTCCGCCCAGGTATTCGCCTTTTGAAGTAACCAGGTCGTAGGTAATGGCTGTGCCGGAATCAATTACAAGGATATTGCCTGTTGCAAACAATTGCTGAGCACCCACCACTCCTGCCAGGCGGTCTTTGCCGAGCGTTTCGGGCGTATCATATTTATTTATGACTGGCACCGATGTATTATGCGTAAAAAAAATGGTGTTATACTTTTCACTAAGGAATAATGCCAACTCAGCCGGGTACTCCTTCACCGTCGAAATCATTGCATTCTTTATGAACGGGTTAGCTTCACAAAACTGAATGATATGCTGCGGTTCCACACCTGAATAACTCGAAAATGCAACCATCTCCCTGACCTGAAACAAGGCAATTTTTGTGAGCGTATTCCCGGTGTCAATTATTAAATTCATGGTCCCCCGTTTTAGCGTGAACGGCAACATCTTTAAAACACAAAATTAGAAAAAGCATTTAACCCTTTTTGCATGCAAGGAGTTTATACCTTTGCATTTGTGAATTTTTAACATGATATACTCATCCCCGCACAAGCATTTTTTATCTAAATCTGTTAATATTGCACCCTGAAATCAAGCATACAACAAACCCTGAAAATAAAGGATATACCCGATAGTAAACGAACTTGGATGCCTGCAGATGGTTTTGATGTCAAAAACCGCTGAACCTCAGTTCTGGCTTGCATCTTCTGGATTTTTTACCTGTTTATACCGGCATTATCCGTTTCTTTGTCTACACTGATTAACAACCTGTATTATGAAATTGAAAATTGCATCTACTATACTTATCGGATTGCTAAGCCTTAGCTTATCTGCACAGCAAGCTGTTAAAATTTACAATCCTGATGCTGATGCCAGGGCAGAAGTTGCAGCTGCTGTTGTAAAAGCGTCAACCGAAGGCAAACATGTGTTTTTACAAGTTGGCGGAAACTGGTGCCCCTGGTGTGTAAGGTTTCATTATATGGTAGCAGGAGATGTAAAACTCGACAGCCTGGTAAAAGCGAATTATGTCGTTGTAAAAGTAAACTTCAGCAAAGAAAACGATAATCATCAGCTTCTTGCTTCCCTTGGCTATCCGCAACGTTTCGGGTTCCCGGTATTTGTTATTCTCGACGAAAAAGGAAAGGTGCTGCACATACAGGACAGCGGCTACCTGGAGCAGGAAAAAGGCTACAACCGCGAAAAAACTGAACGGATGTTCCTGATGTGGTCTGCACTAACAATGAAAGAAGCTGCAGTAAAATACGGGAAGTAAAGGGGATACCGGAGGATGATGACAGATGGTTGAGGACCTGACGCCTTTAGCAGTATCGCTGCTTTTCCGGTTTTCGCTCTTTTCTCTCAATACTCATCAAATTTTACCTTTTATCCTTAACCTAAAATTAAACATTTAAATACTTTAAAACATAACGATGGAAAATAATCGCCGCCTTTACCTGTACCTGCCAATTGCCTTTGCAATGGTGCTTGTAGTTGGTATTCTTGCAGGATATTACCTTATGCAAAGTTCATTTATTCAGAATCATACTCCGATAAGGGGCATGCAAACGAAAAACACCCTCGGCGAACTTATACGGTTTATCGATAAAAACTATGTGGATAGTGTGGACACCAAAAAACTGAACGAAGAGGCAATAAACGGAATGCTGCTGAGCCTTGATCCCCATTCGGTGTATATCCCTGCATCCGAATTTGCCAATGCCAACGACCCGCTGATGGGCAATTTCCAGGGAATAGGCATACAATTCAGAATTGAGCGCGATACGGTAATGGTTATAAATACAATACCAGGCGGGCCGTCGGAGAAAGTCGGCTTACTGGCTGGCGATCGCATTGTTAAAGTGGATGGGAAAAATATTGCCAGCACAAAAATCGATAACGAAAAAGTGATGAAGCTGCTGAAGGGGCCAAAGGACACCAGGGTAACCGTGAGCATATTCCGGAGAGGGTTGAAAAAACTCAATGATTTCTCCATCACCCGAGGTGTTATACCAACCTGGAGTATTGATATTTCGTACGCGGTTAATCCGGCAGTGGGTTATATAAAACTCAGTAAATTCAGTGCTACTACAGGCGTTGAACTCCGGGAAGCGCTCCAGGAACTGAAATCAAAAGGGGTTCGGGAACTGATTCTCGATTTGCGTGGAAATTCAGGAGGTTACCTGCAGGAGGCAATTTCCGTAGCGGATGAATTTTTACCTGCCGATAAATTGATAGTTTACACCAAAGGGCTGCACCGGTCGAAACAGATAGCCAAGTCATCTTCCGAAGGAATATGGGATGATATGCCGGTCGTGGTGCTCATCGACGAAGGATCAGCGTCGGCCAGTGAAATTGTTGCCGGAGCCATTCAGGACAACGACCGGGGAACCATTATCGGCAGGCGATCTTTTGGTAAAGGGCTGGTACAGGAGCAGGTTGGTTTAAGTGACGGATCGGCCCTGCGACTAACCGTGGCACGGTATTATACACCTACCGGGCGCAGCATCCAAAAATCATACAGCAAAGGCACCGAGGAATACTATATGGAATACTATCACCGCATGGAGGATGGTGAACTCGAAAATGCCGACAGTATTAAAATGAATGATTCGTTGAAATATAAAACTCCGGGAGGCAAAACGGTATATGGCGGAGGCGGAATTATGCCCGATATATTTATCCCAATCGAGCGGAATGCAAACCTGAAATTCTTTAACGAATCCGTTAATAAAGGCATTCTGTACCAATTTGCATTCGATTATACGGATAGCAACCGGGCAAAATTCGCTTCGTATAAAGATGCAGCACAGTTCGACAGAAGTTTCCAGGTAACAAGCGGTATGTATGCCGATTATGTGGCTTATGCCGAAAAGAACGGCATTAAATACCCGCCGGCCGAAACAGCCTCCTCGCAACTGCGTATCAGCGAACTGATGAAAAGTTATATCGCGCGCAACCTGTATGATTCAAAAGGGTTTTACCCTATTTTTCTTCGATCGGATAAAGCTTTTCAGAAAGCAATTGAAGTCCTGGGTAAGCAATAGGAATGATTTTCATTGAACGCCGGTTTGTCCGGATTCAAGGCTGAACGTTTTTTCTATTTGATGATTTTATCACCTTTGTTTTTACAGGGAATCACATAATTGTGATATCATTCAGTTCAATATATCGGCAAATATTTTGCTTGCTTTGCAATAAATTATACCTTAAATTTGTTACTTGTTTAACCAACTAAATTTTGTGTTATGGGAAAGTCGAAGGATAAAGAAAATAAAGAGGTTAAAAAGCCTGCTGCCAAATCATTAAAAGAAAAGCGCCTTGAAAAAAAAGAGAAGAAAGCCGGTAAGGTGTAATTCTCCTATATTGTTAAACCTTCAACACTACTTGCACCGGGGCTAACCACTCCCCGGTTTTTTTGTGCCTGTTTATATAGCATATTCAGCATTGTGAAGTGAGAACCGATGATAACTATTTATACTTGAGTCTTCTCCGAAAAGTCTTTTACCCATAAATCCCCTAAAGGGGACTTAGTCCAATTTATTGGTTTTCAACGCATTTCCCTTTGGGTCAATGTCATTTAGTAAAGGAAAAAATAGCAGTAATCTTAACCACATAGGATCATAGAAAACATAAAAAAAACACATAGAATATTGTAATACAACTATGTGAAAACCTATGTTTCTATTGTGCCTATGTGGTTCAATAAAAAAATCATCTTAACTAAACGACATTACCCTTTAGTGGTCATGGATAAAAAGCTGATATTTTATAAATTGCGACTTTTCGGAGTGGGCTCATACTACAAATGGCTTATTGAATGATGCGTTTTGAACAGGAAATATGTTTTATGATGAAAGCACAATCAGGGCATTTATCAGATTTATTTGTGAATTGTCCCCCTATTCCTTTCCTGTTGACTACTAGCTTTTGATTCTGATTATTTGCTCACTCAGCCGGGAGTTTTTCGCGCGGATTCTGTATCTCTTCGAACCGCCACTCGCTTAATTGCTTCAAACGATGCGCAATGTTTGTTGTTACCCTGTTGTGTATAGCCTCCCATGTTTTATTCAGGATAGTGACTTTTGACAAAGCCTCTTTTCCGTAAAAATTAAATCCAACAAGAATAAACAACTGCGACATTTCCTTTTCTCCGATCTCAGGTATGGAGGATCGCACGTACATGGAGAAAACGCCTATCGGGTAACCTCCACTGCATTTGTAAAGCAAAAACCTGGCATTGTCATTATCTGCCGGATCAGGAATCCGTTGAATCTTTATTGCATCCATACGGAATAATTGCAGAAAAGGGAATCGGAAGATTTTCTGCCGAAGGTTTGAATGGTGTTGCGAAAGGCCAAACAGTGAAACACTTATCTTCTCCAGCCGGTTATCAATGAGTTTAAGCCTGGCTATATGATTGGGCCAGCAGGTGGAATCGCCGTTCCATTGCAGCAATTCTTCGAACAGGTAGCTGACAGGAGCTTCAACCCCGATCTTGTGTAGATTCAGCATCCTGTATTTATCCACACCAATGCCTGTACGCTGCAATATCCTGTCCGTGTATTTCTGTCGTTCACCTTCCTCCCCAAACTTAACCAATGTCTTTAGCTTCGGATTATTTAAAAGAAAATACCGGATATCGGAAAAGACTCCTTTGCTTTTAATAGGTGGTTGTTTAGGCTTGCTTTCAGGAGATCTGTCCATATAAAAATTGTTTGTAAGGCTGCTCAAAATCCTGAACAACTACAATGGTATAAAATTATTACTTCTTTTGACTCAACAGCTGTATTTTGCAATTTATTTTAATTAAAGGTAAAAGCAGCAACTCACCAGGTAAACCTTTATTTTTGCATGATATGAGATCCCGCCATTTTACCATCCCCGTATTTATACCCGAAGAAGCTTGCCCTAACCAGTGTGTTTTCTGCAACCAGCAAAGGATTGCAGGTGCAGAATGTGCCCCTTCGGTTGAAGAAGTAATCCGCAAAGTGGATGCACACCTGCTTACAATACCCCTTGGCGGGGAGGTGGAAATTGGTTTTTTCGGGGGGAATTTTACAGGCATTCCTGAAAAAGAGCAGCTGGCGTATCTTGAATCCGTTCAGCCTTATGTTAAATCCGGCAGGGTGCAGGGCTTAAGGCTTTCCACACGACCTGACTATATTAGCCAGCATATTTTAGACTTCCTGAAAAGATACCATGTTACTTCCATTGAACTTGGCGCCCAATCGCTCGACGAAGAAGTGCTGAAGCTTGCCGGTCGTGGGCATACAGCTCAACAGGTTCATCAGGCTTCGAGCATGATAAAGGGAAACGGATTTAATCTTGGATTACAGATGATGATAGGTTTGCCCGGCGATACGCCTGAAAAATCCATTTATACGGCAAAGGAAATTATCCGGCTTGGCGCTGAATGTACCCGGATTTACCCCACATTGGTGATAAAAAATACAGAACTGGAAAAGCTTTTCCTAGCAGGAAAATACACTCCGCTTTCGATGGAGGAAGCCATCAGCAGGGTAGCCGATATTGTTCCTTTGTTTACGGATGCAGGGGTTAAAATACTGCGTTTAGGGTTGCATCCCTCCGAAGGGTTGCTGGATAACACAAGCCTGGTGGCAGGCCCTTTTCATGTGGCTTTTGGTGAAATGGCATTTTCCGAAATCTGGCGAAAACTCCTGAATTCAATCGTATATGAAAACGGCAAAAGAAACATTCTAACACTTACAGTAGCAAATGGAATGCGGAATGCCGCCATCGGGCATAAAGCCCTGAACAAAGCCATGCTTCTGGAAAACTTCAGGAAAGTAGTTTTCGAAGAAAATTCAGATTTAAAAGGATTTGAATACCATGCTTATACTGCTTGATGCTAAAATGCCTGCAGAGGCAAAAGAAAAGCTGGCCGCTTTTGGTGAAATTGTTGAATTTGAAACCAACGGCATCACCTATGACGCCATTTCCGGTCATCCGGATATTTTTTTCTGTCCTACACCTTCCGGTTTAATCGTTGCACCAAACCTTCCGGAGAAATACGCTACAATCCTTAACCAGAGAGGCATCCGGCATACAGCCGGGCTTTTGCCCGTAGGCATGTATTATCCGCAATCGGCACGTTACAATGCCTTTGCAAACAGTAAATATTTAATTTATAATTCGGATATCAGCGACCCGACAATCCTTAAACATAATCCCGAATCTGAGAATATCTGTATCATGCAAGGATATACCCGATGTAGCTTGCTTGCGTTACCAAACCATACTTTTATCACTTCCGACCGTGGTATTGAAAAAACACTGAAATTAAAAAACCTGGAGACACTCTTTGTTGATCCATCGTGTATTAAACTGCCTGGTTTCGAACATGGATTTTTCGGAGGTGTGTGCGGATTGTTTAAAGATAAATTGTTCGTCTGTGGAAACTTGTCGTATTTTAAAGAGGAGCAACAAATAAGGGAATTTGTTTCCCGGGCGGGGATTGAAATCATAGAGCTATACGACGGTCAGCCTGTGGATATCGGGACGATAATATTCCTGGATGAATAAAAACTGCAAACCCTTCAAGATTTATAATCCTTGAAGGGTTTGCACAGAAAAAATACAAGTTAAATTATTCCGGCTTAACCGGTGGCTGACCACATCTGCCTCTCCATTCTGATTTCATCCTTTCTCTTTCTTCGGGAGTAAAGTGCATCCATTTTTCGCGCATTTCACGGCCGCGACTGTGAAAATTGTGGTGCCCATGTCCGCCCCTGAACCCGCCGAAAAGAATTTTCGACAACACCAGGATTCCTATAGCCTGCCAGAATGTAATAACACCCAGGCCCAGCACTGCAGGTATTATGGCGTTCCACAGGTACATAACTACTGTACCGAAAATAAATACTCCTGCAGCTATTGCGATTGGGATGAATATGGCTCGTTTAATCCAAAAATTTCTTCCCCTTTCTTGTCCGTAACACATCATGATTTCTAAGTTTTTAATTGTTAATATTCGTTGTAAAATTCCTGAAGACGCTTCCGAAGCTGCGCAATTGCATAGCGCTTCCGCGATATGATCGTTTTAATGCTTTCACCTGATTTATCAGCTATTTCCTGTAAGGTTAAGTCTTCCAGTTCGTTCCATACAAACACCTGCCTTTGTTTTTCAGGCAATTCACTCAAGGCTGCAAACAAGGATTCCATAAAATACTCCCTTTCCATCTCTGCTTCAGGATTGAAGCTATCCGAAAGCATAGCCTCCGGGTATATCATTTCTCCGTCTTCATCCTGGTATGCAAAATCTTCCAACGAATGGGTTGCCTGTTTCCTCTTTTTATCCACAATCCGGTTTCGGCTTACCCGGTAAAGCCATGCGCTTAGTTGCTCAATTGGTTCGGTGTCGATAATGTAACTAAGCTGGTACCATACATCCTGCAGAATATCTTCGGCGTCTGCGTCGTTTTTAACGCGGCTGCGTATAAAACTGAACAAACGCTTCCCGTAATCCTGAACAGCATTTACAATACTTTGCTGTCGCTGTGCCATCGGTAATGCAATTAATTCGTCCATATATTCAGGTAGACGAATGAGTGAGAAAATTACTTTAAAAGTAGGATTATTTTTTCATTAATTATTCTCGTCACTCATTGTTCAATCCCATCAATCCATTCAATCCCATCAATCCATTCAATATCTTCAATCCATTCAATCTCTTCAATCCATTCAATCCCATCAATCCATTCAATCTCATCAATTCATTCAATCCCATCAATCCATTCAATCACTACAAACATATTAACTGCAAGCTTTCAGTAGATCACAACCCTTTTTTTCGTTATTTTGCAGTACCAAACCATTTCCTGAAACTTGATCCCAAACGATACCATAAGACAGATATTCGACGCCGCCCATGTGGAGGAGGTTGTAGCCGATTTTGTGGCCCTTAAAAAACGCGGGGCAAATTTCACCGGCCTTTGTCCTTTTCACAACGAGCGTACTCCCTCGTTTCATGTATCGCCAACCAAAGGGATTTACAAGTGTTTTGGTTGCGGCAAGGCCGGTAATTCGGTGAATTTTGTGATGGAACACGAAAAATTTACCTATCCTGAAGCCCTGCGATACCTGGCAAAAAAATACAATATCGAAATACAGGAAGAAGCCGAAACGGCCGAACAGATTGCAGACAAATCAGCACGCGAAGGACTGATGGCCATTGCCGATTTTGCAGCCAAATTTTTTGCCGACCAGCTTTTTAATACCGACGAAGGATTGTCGGTGGGCTTATCCTATTTCCATGGCCGTAGTTTCGGCGACGAAACCATACGCGAATTCCAGTTGGGTTACAGTCCCGAAGAGTGGGATTCGCTAAGCAAACACGCCATAAAAAACGGCTACAGCGCCGATATGCTTGAAAAATCAGGCCTGAGTATTAACAAGGACGGACGGCTATACGACCGCTTCCGCGGAAGGGTGATGTTCCCGATTCATAGCCAGGCCGGGCGGGTTATTGGCTTTGGCGGGCGCATTATGTCGTCGGATAAAACCAGGCCCAAATATGTGAATTCGCCCGAAAGCGAGATTTATAATAAAAGCAAAGTCCTTTACGGCATCTCTTTCGCCAAACATGCCATTTCCGCCAACGATATGTGTTTCCTGGTCGAAGGCTATACCGATGTGATTTCGATGTACCGCGCCGGGGTGCAGAACGTGGTTTCTTCATCAGGCACCTCGCTTACTGTGGACCAGATTCGGATGATTAAGCGGTACACGCCTAATATTACCATACTTTACGATGGCGACCCGGCTGGTTTAAAAGCTTCGTTCCGCGGTATTGATATGATACTGGAACAGGGAATGAACGTGAAAGTAGTGCTGTTCCCTGACGGTGAAGACCCGGATTCGTATGCCCGCAGCCGTCGCGGTGCCGAAGTGCAGGAATTTATACAGCAGAATGCCAAGGATTTTATTCATTTCAAAATTGATCTTCTGCTCAGCGAAACCGGCCGTGATCCGCTGAAAAGGGTAGCTGTACTCAAAGATTTTATCGAAAGCATTTCGCTGATCCCTGACCAGCTTACCCGGCTCGCCTATGTAAAGGAAAGTGCCGACCGCATGCAGATGGACGAAAAAGCCATCCTGAATGAGCTGAATAAGCTGCTGCGAAAAAAATTCACACAGAAATCAGGATCTACTCCAACCGAAGCCGAAGAACTCGATAACCTTTTTGCCCCCGAGCCTGCCGAACCTCAGCAGGAGACTTTTGATACATTGAGCACGGAAGACATTGAGAGGGAGATTATAAGACAGTTGCTGCTTTACGGTGATGACGAAATTGAAACCAATCATCCCGATCCTGTGACCGGCGAACCTGTTAAGACTTTAGTAAAGGCTGCTGATTTTATTATCAACGACATAAAAGCGGATGAACTGGATTTCAGCAATGCCCAATACCAGCAGATTTTCGATACCTGCGTAAATGAACTGAAAGCCAACCCGGATATGGATTACCGCAAGCTGACAAACCATCCTGACAATGAAATTTCCGGACCGGTAATTGATCTGATCGCAACCAAATACACTTTCAGCCCCAATTGGGAAAAACGCAAAATACGGCTGTTGCAGGAGCACGAAGTGCTCGACTTCCTTATTCCGAATTCCATATTATCGTTTAAATCGAAACGAGTGCGTCAGATCCTGAAAGAGTTGCTTGAAAAGTTAAAAAATGCAGAAACGGATGAAATTTCTATCGATCTGCAGAAGCAGTTTATGAATGCCAAGCGCATTGCCAACCTGATTGACGGCGGGCAGTTGGGAAGGACGATAGTTTAGATTTCTTTCATCAACTTTTTCCCTTTACCTGATTGCGGGTGTGGCAAATTTTATTCACCATTTTTTTATCAGCGATTAAAAATCGCTGCACCCGTGTGGCTAGGATAGCCGGAAAGAATGATTGTTTAAACTCCTCTCTTCTAAACTATTTCCCTGTACTTGATTCCGGACAGAAACCCGGGTGCGGCGAATTTTATTCGCCTTTTTTATCAGCGATTAAAAATCGCTGCACCCACTTGGGACGATCGTTTAATTCCCTTTTTTCAACACTACCTCCCTGCACTTTTTACTGTTCCATGTATTGATCATTGCTTTGAAGGCATCGTATTTTTCAACCGGAACTTCCGTTTTTAAAACACTCAGCTTTCGTACAATATGCAGTTGGTTTCCTTCGGCCGAAATGGAAACAGACATACTTCCGAAATCGTTAGTTAGATTGAGGTTTGACTCCGGTGAAACCAGTTTCATGCCTTCGGGGATAGTTATAAAAAGGTCGTAGGATTCATTGATCGGAAACGGAATTTCGAGTGGCTCAACCCGAGTACTTACCAGTTCGGTCGTATGCCAGCTGTCAGAACCTGTTGGTATGGCAGGAAGTTTTAAAAACACATGACCGGCCTTTTCGCTGGCAAATGAGCCTGCTGATGCTTTAAAACTAAAGGATGACAGGTCAATATCAGTCTTTCCTTTTACAATATCAGTGATCTTTCCGCTCCCAAATGCAGCAGAAAGCATGGAGGACGCATACGCGCTGTCCTTCTGTAATTTAAGCCAGGGATTGAGGCGGCCACCTGCTTCGAGGTTCATATTTCCTGACAGGCTTAATGCTTCGTCGAGTTTCATGTTGCCGCTAAGTTCCAGCAAATTTTTAGGCTCACCTATAACTTCCGAAAGTTGTGTTTTGCCCGGAACGAGCGAAATAATTCTTTTCCCGGCAAGCAAATACCTCAGGTCCTGGGATTCGGGTTGAGTCGGCGACAGGAAGATTGGTTCCAGACCCTCTATACTTACTTTCACCAGCGTGTGTTCAATCAACGCCGGACTGACTGTTTTTTTGCTGTAAAACCTTTCGGCCATAACGGCTACCGGTTCAGCCTGTATATTCAGCGACCGGAGCATCGCGGTAAGCAGAACTGCTTTTTCAGTTTCTGTGCCTCCGTTGCTTTGCCATGTGGCCTCTGCATTCCTAACTTTATAACCGGAATACTGCAAAGGAATCTGCCAGGTATTCAGTTCACCGGCTACTTTTTCCTGAAGTTTCAGAGCTTTCAGAAGTGGCTTTTCAATGCCTTTTACTGCAGATGCTGTTTCCTCTTTAATATCTTTTGTGGCATCACATTTGAAAGCTTCCTGCGAGGCAAATCCTGCCAAGGCATCCATTTTTTTTACGCTTGCTACAAATACGATCCTGGGTCTGTTTTGCTGTTCCTGTGGCCTGAAATCCTCACGCAATGCTGCCGGCAAATCTGTCAGAGTCCATGTGTAAGATATTTTGCCACCCTGTTTTAAAACTATTGGTTTCGACACAAAACCGAATTGCCCGTAATTGAAAGAAGATCCTGATGGAACATTTACGATCAAGGTGAGTTTCTTTACCGGCGAATTCATCAGCAGAACTTCATTTACCATGAGTGCCGGAGCATACCCTTTGGCTGTTGTTAGCAAATAGTCGAAATCAATGCTGGCTCCGCGCTCTAGAGCGGTGTGGGTTACAACCATTTCGCGCAAACGGTTCCATGCCGGAACATTGGCGGCAAAACGCGGTAATAGTTCATTGTAAGCATTTTCAGGAGTAGCAACCTGTTTCCCATCGGCCATCGTGGTTACGGAGCGGTTTATTTTCAGTTTCTGATATGCAGGATCGTACACAATAAAATCCTCACCGTACAGGTTATGAAAAGCGTAGTACGTGTTTATCAACAGCTTATGGCTGTAATGATATGTAAAGCTGCCATCTTTATTCAGGGTATATTCTTTTTTTTGCTCCTGGTAAATGCCATCGGATGTAACTTCCTGGGCCAAAGTCGCAAGGCTTGGAAAAATAGCTAAGAAGATGACTAATATCTTGTTTTTCATTCGTTTGTTGTTTGCTGATTATAAACTCTATTTTTTAAATTACGTCCCGATAACTAGCGGGATACGAGGTACGATTTACGAGGTACGATTTACGAGGTACGATTGAGAAGTGCCATTATTCATGCGAATCAAGGGTTGAATTCATGTTTTGTCTATTGGGGCGTTAAACTCTTCCAGAGTTTTAAACTCTGGAAGAGTTCGCCTGGCAATCAATAAGTTACAATTTCAACCCTTGATTCGTATTATTCATTATTCATTATTCACTTTTCACTTTTAAATCGCAAATCGTAAATTATTTAATTCTTACAATTACAGGATCTGTAGCAAGCTGGTTCTGGTATGCCACCGCTTTACGGTACGAATCCCAGTCATCGGGCTGATAAATGCGTTTGGGGAATGAAGCGTTGAAAGCAAATGTCAATGCATTGTTCTCCCGTTTTATAATCCCGCGGTATTGCGCTCCACTCCCACTATCCGACTGAGCTTCTGGTGAGTATACCAGGTTTTTAATGGCAGGTAAAGTGATTTTTTCATTGATCTCAACTAAATGTGATGTGCGGTCGCGAAAAGGGAATTTGCGTTCTTCAAGGCCAGTATCAAAACTCAGGTGCGGCATAGCTCTTTTCATAAATCCTGAAGCCAGAAGCGGTGTAAAGATAAGTTCGTCACCGGCCACAGTGGCATATTCGGGAATCCGGATGCTGAATTTTAAAAGTATCGGCCCGGCCAGGTAATCGTAGGGATCGTCGTAAGTTACTTTAACCAG
>JBBQSY010000062.1:0-21978 GCA_038213495.1 Bacteroidales bacterium | reverse complement strand
TGGGTACTACAAATCAAATTTTAAAAATATGAATATTGAATATCAGACACTTGTAAAATAATAAAACAAAAATCATCCAATATTGGGGTAAAAATACCCGAATTTAGGTCGTTTTTCTGTTGATTTTAGTGGAAAGGCTGCAAGATGGGTTAACAGGACACCGGTAATTTTTGTCATGGTTTTCATCTTAAATGTTTTTAATTGGTTAATAATAGTAACGAATTCAGGCTGGATACCAGGAACATGAATTGTTGTTCATACTGTATAGTTAGTCATTGAAAGGTGAGTGATTAATCCGTGCATCCGGCTAAACTGTTTAAACAAGGAAACCGGCATATTGTTTATTACAAATGGTATCGGTTCATCTCTGATTTGATGAATCTGAAAAGTATTTACCTGCGGAAATGCGGTAACATTGAATTTTTTATTTTACTGCCGGATACTCATTTTTAAGATTTAATTATATAGGAAATAATTAAACATAAAAGCATTTTGCATATTAGGTTAAGTTCAAAAAGCAACCCGTTTCGAAATCGCATAAAAAACGAACGAAAAATTTGCTTTTCCTATACCCACCCACTACCTTTAGAGTGTGATATACATCTTTTTAGCTATTTGATGGAATTTCCACCGGATAAGATTCCAATCTAAAACGGGTAGCACATTTACTTCTATAACTAGCCATCCTGTTCTAAACTGAATTTTCCTTTTCTACCGATCCTTCTTTTGTTGCAAGATAAGCTTAAAGCCGATACTGCTTGAATTTGTTAATTGGCTAAAAGCAATCTAGAACATTTTCAGATGAATTCTTTATGTTTAAAAACTGTTAAACGGTCAGTAGTAATTACACAATTTATTCCATCACCTTGTTCAAAAGCAATTTCAAAAAAAATCAATATTAATGAAGATCCCCTATTGCAGAAACGCCGCCGCCTTCGAAAAAACCTTCTTAAAACTTTCGTCTACAAGTTTGGAGTTTTCTCCATCGATAAGCGGAAATGGATTCTCATGCGAATAGGAATATGGGAAATCCAGCACGTCCACATCAATAAAGCGGTTCAGTGCTTTCCTAATGCCTTCAGCAGGAATTACTTTATCTTTCAATAGCGCAACAGCCTTGATTTGTTTCTGCATTTTTTGAAACACATTTTCCCTTAACGGTTTCAGGTTGCCTTCCGAAAGCATAGCCGAAAAGGCCATTCCCATCTTTGTTTTATTAATCGATTCGTTAAGTATGGGCGATTGCTCCGTTTCTGCGGCAAGTTCCTGAATATAAAATTGCCTCAGCCGGTCAAAAGCCTGCTGGTCCATAATGAGTTTTGATACGCCGTTCATATCGTCGAAAAAAGCGCCTCCACAGAACAGAAAAAGCTTCGAGTCGGAGAACAACTTGCCGGGATTGCCCAGAAAAAGTATTTGTGCCAGGAATGCCCCGATTGAGTATGCGAAAACATCAACAAAGGTGTCTTTTTCGAACAACGGATGTTCCCCGCTTTTAAGTTGTCTGGTTAGTTGCTCCAGGTCGGCGACACTTTGCTGCCCCGAAGTAAAAAACCGCAGGGGATCTTCGTAAAGCCGCTCGCTGAGCGCAATATTCGCAAAGGTCGACACAGGAACTTTGCCTGTACGTTGATTCCGGGAAGCAAGAAAAGCGGACATCATGCGCGGATTACTCCACGACTCCGGCGAGCGGTTCATATGAAAGGCTATCGGGAAAAGGATAACCGGTCGCCCGGTTTTCGAAACGAGGTAATTGGCCCATACCAGGTATTTATTCCAGTTGCGTTCATTAAGGCCATGCAGCAATAAGATAGCCCTCTGGTTTTTTTCTGAGCCAGCACTCTTAAAAACCGGGTACGAAAATGATTTATTTTCCGGGATTTCTTCATCAGGTTCCTTCATTAACTCGTTTATTTCATGAAAATGCTGATCCCTGTCTTCGGCCAGCATGCTGGTGTTTTCCGATTTAAAACTTACCCAATAACAAGAAATATCCGTGCCCGGAAAATCCGTTTTACCGGCATCGGGAACAAGCAGGGAATTAAGCTGATGGTATGTAGGTGTATATTCCATGAATGAAAAGTCAATAATCAGGCAGTATAATTTTTTATAGTCCGGAAGGAAATAAACAATATCCTGAGAGATTGCTCAATAGGTAAAAACGCAAATACTGAGTCTTTTTATCCTGACGGCCTTTACTGCAACAAATTTACAAAAAAAAACCTTTTTTGCCGGGCTTGAGCAATCCGGATATTACTAAACTGAAACTGTATAGGTGCAAATGGTAAGCTCCAGAATTCCGGCACATCATCCTGGCTCACCTTTTCTTACAAATTTTTTCTTGCAGCAATTGAAAAGCAAAGTGCAAATTATTTTTCTGAGACATGTTTTTTTTGCATGGAATTCAAAGTTTAACTATTTATCTGTGCCTTACTAAACTTTTAACTCCTGTAGCTGTTAGAAGTTGTATAGATAACAAATTTGCCGCAAGTTTGAGTTGGAAAAATCCGGCTTATCCATTTTTAATTGATCATAAAACCCTAAAGATCGTTAGTAAAGACAGTATTTGTTTAGTGAAAGAAATTGTTGAAGCGTTTTAAATCTGTGTAAATCACAGCTTTTTCCCCGGTAATTCTGAGTTAAATCAAAGATTCTTAATAATTTTCTAAAGAGAAAGCCATGACAAAAATTGCAAAAATCTGGAATACCATAACCAACAACATTCTGGTTAGCCAGGCAATCCCGCCAAGTGTAGTAACGATTCCTGCCGCCAACGTTGATTGCCATGCAGACCTGGAAAAGCCTTTCGAAGCATACAACGATTATTTCCAGGTAACTATAAACCAGCTTTTTCTGAAAAACGGCCGCGAATGGCTTACCAACATCGATCCTATGGTTTTCGTTGTGTCGGAGTTTAGCTACGACAGGAAAATGCAGGAGGTTCCTTACATTGTCGGGCCCGGACTGGTAAGCCAGCATGGGCAGAAAGAGCCTCACGGCATGTTGTTCCGGAACGAAAAGGTGGCCGGGCTTCATCCTTATAACGGAGGGCCGCTTACTCTTTCGGTTGTATTGTGCCAGGTTCCGGTCGGAAGCCCGGCTCAAACGTTTCTGGGTGTGCTCGAAAACGCCACCAAACAGTTGAATTTAGCTACTACGGTCACGCCATACCTTAATGTCGGCAAAGTAATCCTCGACGGGATTGATGCCATATTGGGCCTCGACAAGACAAAACCGCTGGTTGGCCTGCGCACAACCTTTAACTCGGTTGGAGGTGATCCGCTTAAGCCTAATTATTTTGCCATTATCGATGCTCCAAATATAAAACCGGCATCCTTAAAAGTGGAAAATAACCAGTTGTTTCACAATTCTACAGGTGAACCCTACCAGGATGCTGATTTTGTTTTATACAGCCTGATGCGTGCCCCCGACAAACGGCGTGATGATTGCGAACAACTTCCGTTTTATGACCTTTGGGAGCGTACCGTGCTTGAAGCCACATCGTTGAAGGAAGGCAGTTGGGAAAATGCCAAAGCCAATATGATTTCATTGATGAATACCATATACCTGAGTCCTGATGTTACCCGCCCGCAGGCTCTGGAACTTATCGAAAAATATCAAACGGACCTGAAATCAATACATGAGAATGCCATCGGAATTTCCAACCTGAGCGACAGCGATAAAGAAATGGTCGATGCTCTCGATGAGGTCAGGCTGATGGCTGGTTCTATATTTAAAAGTTAAAATTTCCCGAATATGCCAGAAATTGATTATATTGATTGTAAATTGACCGTAACTTCTGACAGGAAAGTAAAATTCCAGGTTGGCCTTAGTCCGGGTATTGTTACCGACCTTTGTGATGACAAGCTTACCAAGCTGACAATTGCAAGGCTCAACCGTTTCGTAGGCACCAACACCGGCAATTGCCAGCAGGAAGACCTGCGGGTGCTGGGATTACATCTGAGTCATATCCTGTTTGGGGGTCCGGTTACCGGAATGCCTGGTTATAAAGTTCTTGTTGATGTATTTGATAAACTATATACAAACTTTGCTGAGGAATTTGAGATCCGCAAGCGGAACAATGGCGGCAAATTGCCGGATTACCGCCTCAGGGTTACATTGATTTTTGAAGAAGGCATGGAAGAAATTGCCGCATATCCCTGGGAGTTTCTGTATGTATTGCGGCCCAATAAAACAGGTTTTTTTATTGCAGGTGAGAGCACCGGTCTAATACTAACCCGTTTTGTGCCAAGCGTGATCCATAGTTTTCAGCCGGCCGAGAAACTTCACATACTTATAGCCTGGGCACAGCCTAAAGAACTTCGCCCGATTGCCGGATCAAGTACAGTGGATGCCATCGAAAAACTTGCCAACGGCATTGAGAATAATCTTCAGATGCAGAACATCAAAGTTATTTCACTTGCAGGAGCTACCTTCGAAAGCCTCAAACAAACAATCGAGGAAAAGCAACCCCAGATTGTTCACTTTATCGGGCATGGGCGCAACGAAAAAGGGGAAAGTGAAATTGCTTTAATGAAGTCGCAGAAAGAAAAGGACCAGGAAACAGCAGAGATAGTAAGATTAGGACTGCGACGCGAACCGGAGGAAGTGCATTGGGTTAAAAGCGAAAGCATAAGGGCCCTTTTTGAAGCTGCTCCTCCCCGTTTGGTTTTTTTACATGCATGTTACAGCGCGAGTGCCCCGGGTTCGCTCGAAATATTTAAAAGCACCGCTCAGCAGGTTTTGAGAGCCGGCGTACCTTTTGTTGTGGCCATGCAGTACGAGATATCTAACGACGATGTTACGGATTTTGCCAAAGCATTTTACGATAAACTGGGCGAAGGTTTATCGATTGATGAAGCCGTGTATGCCGGCAGGATTGAGTTGGGAAGAAAGGAACCTTCGTGGAGCCATCCCCGGTTCGGAACACCCGTTGTTTATTTGCAGAGCGCCGATAGCGTAATGGTAATAAAAAGAGTCGAACCTGCTTTTATTGTTCCCGACATCGCTCCCGGTCTTCATAAATGCCCGAATTATGATTGCACCAAGATGGTTTCCCCCGATCAGATTCGCTGTAGCTGTCCGAAACGACTTAAACTCAAACAATGCCCGGACTGTAAAAAAGCCAATATGACCGAGGAAACTGAATGCATTTGGTGCGGTTATAGCTTTGCTGCTCAGGATCCGACCTTGCTTCAGAATTCAGCTATTTTAAGTGCACCTGCGCAGGATGCCATGCAGGCCCCCAGGCCTGATACTGCGTTCGCAGGCTCTAATTTACGGAAATCATGATTCAACCTGATCAAACAACATACTTTCTGGCTGATGCTTACCGGGAAGCTTCTTTAGCCGGGGCCAATATGCGTATTGCTGCCGAAGCTATCGAAACCATGCGTGCGGCCATGCTCTCCGGAAATGATATTTTCGATGCATGGAATATCCTCGACCAACAGGTTAACCTGGCTTCGGAATCACCGGTCCTGAAGCAGGTGCTTATAGCGCTGCGGGAACATTGGGAAACAATGATATTCGATGACGAATGTGAAAGACTGCAACAAATCTTTTATTCTGACTCCGCTATTGGCTGGAAGGCATGGCTGAATTCTTATGCTGGAGCCCTGTCGCAATTTCGTCTCGATTTTGCCTCTGAGTTATGCAAAATTTCCCTGCCGTTTCCGGATAATAAAGGACTGCCGGTAAGCAAAATACAGCTGCTAACTGACCGGTCAAGGCATGCACGCTGGGCTGAAGCTTTACCCTTGTACTCCTTGCTGGGAGAAGAAGAAATACTGATACCTGAGATCAGGACAAGGCTACTTTCCATTGCCTCTGATATTACTGCTTTGTACCTGTACAAATTTGATGACTCAAGAACCTTACTTGATAAAGCGGAGAAACTGAATCCAAAGGACTGGCATCTGCTCTATAGCCGGGGCAATTATTACTTCTGGCAAGCAGGGAGCGGAGATCAGCAGCCTGGCGACAATAACCAGGACAAAGCCAAATCGTGGTATCAACGTCTTATAAAAGAATATCCTGATGTTTCGTTAGGGTACACCGGACTTGCCGAGTTATTGGAGAAAGAAAATGACCTGTCAGGAGCCGTTGAGAACAGCCTTATTGCCTGCAAATGCCTTGTTTCTCCTTCGGATGGATATGCTTCCCTGTTGCGGATTTATGGTCAAAAGAGTCTTTTTGACCAGCACAGGGATGAAATCCCGAAGCTGGTTGACAATAACTCCGCAGTATCCCTGAATGAACTTGATCAGTACCAGGCATACCTGAGTGCCGGGTATACGTTTCAACTGAATAACGAGCCTGAAGAAGCACACCGCTGGTACAGGAAGGCCGTCAGCTTCGACGATACACGTTTACAGGCGTATACTTCCGAAGCCTACCTTTACCTTGATAACCAGGATTATCCGAATGCAATTACCAATTTCAGGAAAACGATAGAAGTCGCCCCCGAATCCATTGAAGGGTATTGGGGCATGGCTCAGCTTACAGAGGAAAAGGAAGCATGGGAAGAAGCCATCCATTGGTATGAAGAAAGCCTGAAACAGCTCCCTGAATGGGAAAGTTTTATTCATATCCGTATCGGGAACATCAAACAAAAACAGAACAAGACCGATGAAGCGATACAGGAATTTCTACGGGGACTGGAAGCAGATAGCAGCAGCAACGACGCCATTAATGCCCTGAATGGAATAGCCCTGGATCTATACAAAAAACAAGGTGAAAGGGAAGACGCATTAAAACTATATCAGAAAATACATGAAATTATTGGAGTTGATTATGAAAAATCATTCCGTAACCTGGCCGGTAATTTATATTATTATTTTAGTGAGTATCAGCAGGCAGCGGTTGAATACCGTAAGGCCATAAAAGCAGATCCCGGAGAAGCCCGGTTCTACTCAAAACTGGCTTTGGCTCTTGAAAAATTCCAGACGCCCGGACAAATCCAGGAGGAACTTGATGAGGCAATATCCCACGTTCAAAATGCTGTAAAGCTCCAGCCTGATGCAGCAGATTTTACTGAGCAACTTTTACGGCTGGAACAATACCATGCTATAATTTTGAAATACGGGGAACAGATACTTACATATGAACTCTACAATAAAAAAATCCGCGTAAAGGTGGAAACCTCCGCTATGGAAACATTGCTTGATGCAGGGAAAGCAAATCTCACTCCTGAGATATTGAAAAAAATTGCAGCAATGCGACTTCGTATTCAGGAAAAATCAGGAATAGAAATTCCGGGAATTGATTTTGCCTGGCTGGACTCACCGGCTGCGTATGCCGGCGACTATCAGATTGATATCATGGGACAACAAGTTGCATATGGACAGGTTCACCCTGACCTTAATTTTGCATTTTGTCAGCCCGACCAGCTCAAGAAATTTGAGTCTGATGGCATTGCTTCATATCTGATTCCGCAGGAAGAAAAACTGGCTGCCGGTTTCTGGCTGGGTGATTCGGGTCAGATAAAGGCAAAATCTATGGGAATTGAACTGATTGAAAGCGATTCCTATTTGTTGAGCCACATCGAAACCATGCTGGTTCAGAACCTGGACAAATTTTGCGACCACCAGCAGGTTTCGAATTTGCTTGAACAGTCCGATGCGAAAGAATGCAGTGATATCATCTGCGATCCGGGTAAATTGAACAGGGTGACCTGGTTACTTAAGGATACTTTGCGTAAAACCGGCTCAATCACTGATTTTGACCCTGTTTGTAAAAAAGTAAATAAGGAAGTGGCTTTTGAAAGCGAAGCAGCTCCAAAACCTGTTCCGGCTGAAACGGAACCTAAGCCAGGTATATCCTCCATTTTGCTGCGATTGAGTTCATCCTCCACATTGGATAGGAAAATACTTGAAGAAGAACTGTCGAAATTTCAGCCGTATATTTTTAATGAATCGGGGCTGGTTATTCCGTCAATTAACACAGAACAGAATAAGGCTATTGATCAAAATGATTTTCAGCTTCAGTTTGATGATCAGAAACTGACGATTACAAAAGGGCTGGCTCCTGACGAAATATTAGTTTTTGTTCCTTACTCTGAAATTAAAGAACAGTTTCCTGACAGCTATGAACTGATTGATCCCACAAACTTAAATTCAGCTTCAGTACTAAAAGATACCGAAGAAGCCAGAACGGTGATTGCGGACAAAAATTATGAAAAACGAAATCCATTAGCGTTTATTAATTATTGCATTGCCGGGGAATTGCGTTTGCGCTTCGACCGTTTGCTTAATGTTGAGCAGGTAAAGTATTTTATTGTCAGGCTTAAGCAGGACTATCCTGTTCTGGTCAATATTATATCCTTCTTTTTTACGGACGAAGCTTTAACCTTTCATTTGAAAGAAGTGCTGAAGAAAAACAATTCGATTAAAAATTTGCCCGTTGTCCTCGAGAATCTGCTGGAGCAATTGAATAGAACGAATGTTCCGGAACAACCGGCAGAAAGGGAGTCCGCATAGCGGTGGCGCCTTTTTTTAATGCTGCACCAATAATATAGTAGAAGCTAAATTCTAACTTCACATAGTATGCAGTAGGCGTAGTTTTGCTGTATATTCAATTCGAATTTATTCACTCAAAAATGAGTCCGAAAAAGATTTCGGGCAAAAAACTAAGCGTTACCTATAAAACTGTGATAAATCCGGAAGCAAAATCAGATAAATCCTTATTTTGTCATCAGGGATTCTACGTCTTCGTTAAAATCCACCAGGGTGCTGCTGAATAATTTCCTGTCACATTTTACTCTGGTGGTATAAACTACAGGAAATACATCATTAAAGCTGAATCCCAGTTTTGCAAGGGCTTTGTTTTTTTCGTTTTCGCTCCAGTCGTTTTCTTTGTAAAACTCCACCTGTCCTTTGCCATAAAACACAACAGGCTGGATATTGTCGAGGCCGCTTTCACCCTGAGGCGAGCAAAAACCTATATGTTTTGTTTTGTTATTGAAAATAAAATCTGTTACAACCAGGTGAGTGATATTATTGCCGTCCGTAACTTCTGTCTTATTCGATGCGCTAACATATTCAATGTTATTCTCCATCCAATATTCCCATATCTGGTTTTCAAGTAAATCAGCGGTAGACAAGTCTGCGAGTCGTTTTCTGTTCATTTTAAGTGCTTTATAAAGATAATGTAAGGCCGCAAAGATACCACTTATTTGGATATAAACCTTTTTTGTGTTGTTAAGGAATTAATAATCAATTATTTCAGGGGCTGGAATTCGATTCCGTAGGCAAGCGGAACAATTATCCGGAAAGTCAGTTATGGGTGTTTTTATGATCACAGGAGCGCAGTTTGATATTGAAATAGTTAATTCAAAAAATTAAAGCCCACTTCCTTTTGGCTTGGTATTGATTAAGATGATGGCATTTTGTATCTTTAGCACCAATTAACTGCTTTGTTATGACAAAAGAAGATAAAAGTCTCACTCCTTACGAAGTTTTCGAGGGCTCGGCCTGGGAAGCCGGACTGCTGAAAAGCATACTCGAAGACAATGAAATTGAAACAATACTTCAACAGTCCTCTGCACTTCCAATGAATATATGGCCAACAGAAGCAGCAACTATAAGTGTGTTTGTTGCACAAAAGGACTTTGAACATGCGAAAGCGATTGTTGATGAGTTTTATACCAATATGGATAAGGAAAACACAAACGGATCGCCTGAATAAAGTTTATTTCTTTCTTCAGGTTATTGGAGGAAGTCACATAATGGGCTTACCTATTGTTTAAAGAAGAATATTGTGACTCCGAAAAATCAAAGATTAAAATTTCTTGTTCATTATTCGTACATCAAACCTAATAATCTTTTCTTTTAAAATCTAATTATTATGAAATATAACCAACTTGGCAAAACCGGCGTCCTCGTTTCGGAACTCTGCCTTGGAACCATGACTTTTGGCGGCAAAGGCTACTGGAAAGCCATTGGCGAATTGCCCCAGGATGAAATAAATGATATAGTAAAAACGGCTCTTGACAGCGGCATTAATTTTATCGATACTGCCAATGTCTATTCCGAAGGCTTGTCGGAGATAATGCTGGGCAAAGCACTCACTAGCCTGGGTGTTTCGAGGCAGCAGGTAGTGATTGCAACAAAGGTAAGGGGCCGCATGGGTGCGGGAGCCAACCAGGTGGGACTTTCCATGCTACATATCGCCGATTCGGTTGACGATAGCCTGAAACGTTTGGGCCTCGACCATATCGACCTGTTATACGTGCATGGTGGTGATGCCCTGACCCCGCTCGAAGAAACCATGCGTGGACTCGAAGATGTAGTTCGTTCGGGCAAGGTTCGTTACCTGGGCGTAAGCAATCACCCTGCATGGATGGTGGCGAAAGCGAATGGCATTGCCGATAAAATGGGCTGGACAAAATTTGTAGCCCTTCAGAATTATTACAGCCTTGCCTCCCGCGACATAGAACGCGAACTTGTGCCACTTGCCCTGAGCGAAGGCCTGGCTCTTATGCCCTGGAGCCCGCTGGCCGGTGGCTTCTTATCAGGTAAGTTTACACGCAATAACCAAGTTGCCGGCGACAGCAGGAGGGATACCTTCGATTTTCCGCCTGTTGACAGGGAAAAAGCCTACGATATTATTGATACGCTTCTGGAAATTGGAGCCAGTCACCAGGTTTCGGCAGCACAGGTTGCACTGGCCTATATCCTGAAAAAGCCTGCAGTTACGAGTATTATTATAGGCGCAAAAAAGCATCAGCAATTGCTCGATAATATAGCGGCCACTAAACTGGAACTTACTGCAAATGAAATACTCCAACTGGACACTTTAAGCGCTTTAACACCTGAATATCCCGGCTGGATGCTGGAACGACAGGCACAGGGGAGGATGCCGGAGGAATAAAGAAGGAAAGATGTAAAAACAAGCCTGTAGATATTATCCTTTGCAGATCAGGTAACAACGCATGGCAATTAAAGCATGCAATCTATTTATCAGATCCCGCAGGCAATTCCACATTATGCATGATTGCAATACCCCATTGCTTCTTTTGCTTTACCATAAGAAGTGTTACCAGCCCTCTTCTGTTTTTCAATTCCGAGCCATCCGGTAAAAAGTACTTATCCATGGACCATAAAACATCCACCGAAGCAACATCTGGTTTTATAACGGTGATCTTAGGAGCCTCATTTTTCAGGATTGAATTTTTGAAAGAAAAGAAACCAGGCTTTCCGTCGAACATAGGTACGTGGAATTCTTCAATTGCCTTTCTCCCCTTGGCTGTGGCTCCGACTATATTGGTAAATTCCCCGTCGGGAAGGAAGAGGTTGCTGAAAGATACCGCATCATGATTATTAAAAAAAGTTTCAAAATCATGTACAGTTTTTCTCAGTGCCAGTGAATCTGTGCCGGAGAAAGAATTATTTTGTCCAAAAGAATAATCTGCAAACAAAAATAACGGCAGTAAGGCCATTAAAATGATTTTTTTCATATCATTCGAATTAAGGATGAATAACCAACTTCGCAAGGAAACATTCCGGCTGTTACTTTTGCTCATGCTGCCCCCATTCATTTGTAAAGTTTGTTCAGTAAAGCACTAAACTACACCCGGTTTCATTTAAATCATACTTCCAATTCCCGCAGGGCATTAACCCAATAAGCAGTATTCATAAGCAGATATTAGTTTGATAAAAAAAAACAACAGCGTTATACATCGCAATACTCCTTTTCGCCTGAATAAAAGCCACGAAAAATATAACAAATGAACTATTCATACATTGCAGTTGTTTTTCAGGTGAACGTTACTGCTGAATGCAAATTCAAAAAGTCATAAGGGATTAAACGGGCCGTTAATAAAAAAGACAAAGCATATGAATAGAAAGAAATTTATTGCCGCGTCATTCGCTCTCGCAGCAACTCCGTTTTTTGGATTTTCAAAAATTAACACATTATTAGCTATGAACAATGACAAAGCCTTTAAGATCCCGGCAGGTGAAGGGCGAATTCACGGGCACATGAAGTTAAAAGGGGTGAACTCAAATATTCTGGATGTAAAAATATCAGGAAGTGATACCAACGGAGAGCTTGCCATATTTGAGCAGACATCGCTTTCGCAGGGCAAGGGAACACCTTTGCATATTCACCATTCGCAGGATGAAATATTTCACGTACAGGAAGGGTCATATTATTTCCAGGTTGGTGAGGAAAGATATGATTTAACCGTTGGCGACAGCATTTTTTTACCACGAAAAGTAGCACATGCCTGGACGCAGGTATCGGCAAAAGGAAGAATGACGGTAATAGTACAGCCTGCCGGCAAGCTGGAAGATTTCTTTGTTACAATGGCTGCCCTGGACCATGAGCCTGGTCAGGAAGAAATAGCGAAGATTTTTTCAGACAATGATATGGAGGTAGTTGGACCGCCGTTAAAAATTAATTAGGAAAACCCGCCTGCTTGTGTCCATTTTGCTTCACTTCTTTGCAAGTTGATCCCATATTTCCTTAACATGCTCTTCCCCCGCGTTGTAGGTAACCTTTGATTTCGTTTCATATATTTCCCTTTCAGGTAGAATATTAAACTTGCCTGAGTCAGGATATTCTACAACATCTATGCCTATAACCGAACGTATATCCAGGTATTCGCATGGAACCGTGCCATGGTTATAAAACTGATGGACGCCGGTTTCCCCTGTTTCAAAGAAGACCAGGTCACCAGTGCCAAGCACTGCTAAACCAGTCGGTGTCCGGAGTGTCATTGAGCCGGAAATCAGCATCATCAGTTCCTCGGAGTTCCGATGAAAGTGATAGGGAAACGAAAACATACCCGGATCCAGTTTCCGGATATCAAATGAAAAATGAGTTGCCCCTGCCAGGCTTCCCAATCGGGGAATCAAGGTTTTTAATCCAAATTCGGCAAGGGCATTCGTGTCTGTTTTAAACTCTGATTTTCGAGGTTTGATTATGGCAGGCATGGCTTCAGGATTTTATTGGTTAGCTATAAAGTTAAATAAAATACATTGGATAAATCCTTATTGTTGGCATTTTTTTGTTTCGAAGTCAGAATAAGGAATAACATATTCTCACCGGATTTCGTTCTTAGCCTTAAAGAAATTTAATTTAAATACTTAATTCCGTAGTATGTTTTATAGCCTCTGCTTATTAAATCCTCATTTAACACAGCTATAATTGTAATTTTGGCAGATATTATTTCCACGAAACCATGACGCACATCGTCAATCAAAAGGATATTGAACACCTACTTAATCTGGACGAAGTCTTTGTGAACATCAGACTACTTTATGGTCTCCCACCCGACTGGCAGCGGCCTGAAGGCTTTATTTCCCTAGCCAGGATTATTCTCGAACAACAGGTAAGCCTTCAGTCGGCAGAAGCTCACTTTAATAAACTCAACGCCTATATCCCGGAATTTACCCCGGCTGAAATACTGAAACTTTCGGATGTAGAAATGAGGAGGTGCCAGGTCAGCAAACAGAAATCCACATACCTCCGCGAACTCTCAGCAGCCATTCTCGATGGTAAATTAAACCTTGAAACCCTTCGCCAGCTAAGTGAAACTGAAATCCGCCAACAACTCAAAGGCATAAAGGGAATCGGCGACTGGACGGCAAATATTTACCTCATGTTTTGTCTGCAGGCCAGGGATCTTTTTCCGGCTGGCGATATTGCCATTGTCAATACTGTTAGGGAACTTACAGCCGCTGCTACCCGCGAAGAAATTATTGCCCATGCTGATCGCTGGAAACCCTATCGAAGCCTGGCTTCCTATTTTTTATGGCATTACTATTTGCGTAAACGAAACCGGTAAGTAGTCGGGGGTTTTATTACATATTTTATATCAATCCCCCGGTAGTTTCAGTTTCCTGAAACTGCAAAAAATAAAATTCTGTACTGTGCCTGAAGGCGTGGTATGGTCGGAGTTCATGCACCTGATTTTTTCAAAGGAAGCATTTAAAAGCAGGGAAAGCGTGGTTTCGGAATATTGTTTTATTGCCAGTCCGCTGCATTTATGCGGCCCCTGTTCCGAAAAGGTTGCCAGTACCAGTATGCCTCCGGGTGCAATGCACCGGCTCGCGGTATTAATATAATTCTGAATTTCCTCCGTAGTGGTGAGGAAATGAAATGCTGCGCGATCGTGCCAGAAGTCATAGCGGGTATTTGGGTCGAAATTAGTGATATCAGCTACTATCCATTTTACAGCCGACGCGCGGATGCCAAGCTTCTGTTTCGCCTTGTTAATTGCGGCTTCTGAGATATCAAGTACGGTAATATCTGTATATCCAAGGTCAAGCAGGTGATCTGCCAACAGGCTGTCGCCGCCGCCAATATCAATAATTTTAGCATTTGGAGAAATGCTGCTTTCCCTTAAGAAATCCAGAGATGTTAAAGGGACAGGCTGGTACCAGCTTACATCTTTTGTGTCCTTGCTGAGGTAAATATCTTCCCAGTGTTTTTTTCTGTTGAATTCATTCATAGTTTATGTGTTCTCTTTGCCCAACAACATCTGATTCCTACATATTCCTCCTGTACTGCCCTCCCTCCTCAAACAACGCCTGTGTTATCTGCCCAAGCGAACAGTATTTCGTGGCTTCCATCAGGCTTTCTTAGCAAGCTGCAAGCATAGGTTATTTATTGCCTTTAAGCTTTTTGTTTTTCATTGCCTCTGGTAAATAATTTTCTTCCGAGACTACTTTTTCACCGGTTTTTAATTCGAGGGCTTTGTGTGCATCACCGGCAATTTTGCCCCCTCCCTGGCAACCACATTATTTTGCTTAAAGCCGTTAGGATTTTTAGTTTTCACAATTGCAGTTGTTGAGGCTTCGCAAAGCATCGAAAAAATCAATTCGAGGTCCGTCATATGATCACAAAGGTTCTGACTTTTTAAACCTTTCACATTTTTATATTCTGATGGCGTTAAACCGAAAGTTGCTTTCGAAATTTCTGCTGTTAAAATTGCATATTCAATTTGCTCGCGAACTCCTCTGTTTTTCCACTCTCCGGTTAATTCTTCACGAATGGCAATACTGCGCATGCGTTTTTCGATCCAGTTGTCAGGATACCCTTTAGCTTTGTATAATTCACGTGTTCGTTGTGTTGCGAGTTCAGGATTCTCAATTTCATCGAGCCTGTCGGAACCAACCTGTGCCAGCCATTGTTTAAACGGTTCAGCTTTTGGAGATGGGATGGATTGAATAATACGAAGCAGCCCTTTCGCATCTGAAGCCTGAATTTTTCGTTTTTTACTATCGGCAGCCTCCATTTCAACCAGGGGACAAATTGTCCCCCAGTTGGAATTTATTTCCGCATCACGTTTTTTCATTTTTTTGATGTAATCTTTAACATCTGATGTATCTGTTAATAACTGAACTACATCCTGAACCGAAAAATACCATTTTTTATCTGATTCACTCCAGACAGTTCGTATCTGTTTGCTTTCGAATAGTTTTATATTGCTCATAAATCAACGAGTTAAGATATTTCAAAAATACGATTTCCAGAATGAAATTACTGCTATCAATATTTCGATTTTACCATTTTAGCAACCATCTTGAACTGAAATTTTAGGGCATCGAACAAGCTAATTACATATTCCTCCTATACTGCCCTCCTACCTCAAAAAGTGCCTGTGTTATCTGCCCCAGCGAACAATATTTTGTGGCTTCCATCAGGCTTTCGAAGAGGTTTCCTCCATGCACTGCATCATCCCGAAGTTGTTGTGTACAGGTAATGGCTTCTGTTTGCCACGTGTGGTGCAATTGTTTAAGCATGCTGATCTGGTATTCCTGTTCAGCTTTGGTGGCACGAATCACTTGTTTGGGGATGATTGTTGGCGATCCTTTGCTCGAAAGGAAAGTGTTTACACCCATTATCGGGAGTTCGCCGGTATGTTTCAAATGTTCGTAATACAGGGATTCTTCCTGTATCTTGCCACGTTGGTACATGGTTTCCATAGCACCCAGCACCCCTCCGCGCTCGTTGATGCGGTCGAATTCGGCGAGTACGGCTTCTTCCACCAGTTCAGTCAGTTCTTCGATAATAAATGAGCCTTGCAGCGGGTTCTGGTTTTTGGTAAGCCCCAGTTCGTTGTTGATAATCATCTGGATGGCTATGGCCCGGCGCACCGACTCTTCGGTAGGTGTAGTGATAGCTTCGTCGTAAGCGTTCGTGTGCAGTGAATTGCAGTTGTCGTACACGGCATAAAGAGCCTGCAGCGTGGTGCGAATATCGTTGAAATCGATTTCCTGCGCATGCAGCGAGCGCCCTGAAGTCTGTATGTGGTACTTGAGCATCTGTGAGCGGGAACTGGCTTTATACATTCCTTTCATGGCTTTGGCCCAGATAAGGCGTGCCACACGACCCATCACCGAATATTCGGGATCTATGCCGTTGGAAAAGAAAAACGAGAGATTAGGCGCAAACTTGTCGATATTCATTCCGCGCGAAGCGTAATATTCCACGTAAGTAAAACCATTGGCAAGCGTAAAAGCAAGCTGGGTAATGGGATTTGCGCCGGCTTCGGCTATATGGTAGCCCGAAATGGAAACAGAGTAGAAATTCCTGACTTTATTTTCGATAAAATATTGCTGTACGTCTCCCATCAGTCTCAATGCGAAGTCGGTACTGAAAATGCAGGTGTTTTGTGCCTGGTCCTCCTTTAAAATATCGGCCTGCACTGTGCCGCGAACATTGGCAATGGTTTCAGTTTTTATTTTCTGGTATACCTGAGCCGACAAAACCTGATCGCCGGTGATACCCAGAAGCATCAGCCCCAGCCCGTCGTTTCCTTCGGGTAGTTTTCCCTGGTATGCAGGGCGTACAGAACCCCGCTGTTTATAAATTGCTTTAATTTTCTTTTCCGTTTCATCTTCGAGGCCATTCGTGCGGATATACAATTCGCATTGCTGGTCGATGGCGGTATTCATAAAAAAGCCAAGCATAGCCGGTGCAGGACCATTGATAGTCATTGAAACGGAAGTGGCAGGATCGCAGAGGTTAAATCCGGAATAGAGTTTTTTAGCGTCGTCGAGACAGGCGACTGACACACCGGCATTGCCGATTTTTCCGTAAATATCGGGTCGCCTTCCCGGGTCGGCACCATACAGGGTCACCGAATCGAAAGCTGTCGAAAGCCGTTTGGCAGGCATGCCCAGTGAAACATAATGAAAGCGTTTGTTGGTGCGCTCGGGTCCGCCTTCGCCGGCAAACATACGGGTAGGATCTTCGTTTTCGCGTTTAAAGGGATACAGGCCGGCTGCATAAGGAAACTCGCCGGGTACATTTTCGGTAAGGCACCAGAAAAGGATATCGCCCCAGTCCTTGTATTTAGGCATCGAAATCTTCGGGATGCGGAGGTGCGACATCGACTCAGTATATGTCTGCACCTTAACATCCTTATTGCGAACCTGGTAAGTATAAGTATCCTTTTTCAGATGGCTGACTTTACGTTGCCAGTCGTCGAGGAGCTTTTGGGATTCAAGAGCGAGGCTTTTCTGGGTCTCTTTATAAAGTTTCTTTAATTCAAGAGACAAGGCGAGGGGCGAAGAGGCGAGGGGCGATTGTTTTGGGATTTGGGATTTGGGATTTGGGATTTGCGTAGAAGGGGCGAGCAGGAGATCGTGGGACAAAGGGACTTGCTGATTTTCAGTCTTCCGGAGTTCTTCGATTGCTATATGGAGTCCGTAAAGACGTGTGGCAACAGCAGCCTGTTCCGAGGCCCATTTATTGTAACTTCGTATAGTTTCCGAAATCTCACTGAGGTAACGTACACGCCTTGGCGGAATAATACCGGCAATCTGTATAATATCGTCGGCAATATTAAAGCGGGAATCGAATTGAGTCTTTGTTTTTGTATTGAGAATATTGATTAGTTCGCGGTACAGCAGATTTACACCATGATCGTTAAACTGCGAGGCCATAGTGGCAAAAACGGGTAGTTTTTCGGGATCGGTGGTAAAAAGCATTCGGTTGCGTGCAAACTGCTTGCGAACATCGCGCAAGGCATCCTGGGCACCCCGTTTATCCGATTTGTTAAGGGAAACAATATCGGCATAGTCGAGCATATCTATTTTCTCGAGCTGAGTGGCGGCGCCGTATTCCGGGGTCATCACATACATGATTACATCGCCGAAATCCACGATTTCGGTATCCGACTGTCCTATGCCCGATGTTTCGAGGATCACAAGATCGAAACCAGCACTTTTTACAACGCAAAGTGCTTCGGCTATATATTTAGAAAGGGCCAGGTTGGCCTGCCGGGTTGCCAGCGAGCGCATATAAACCCGCGGAGTATTGATGGAATTCATCCGGATGCGGTCGCCAAGCAAAGCGCCTCCGGTTTTGCGTTTCGAGGGATCAACCGAAATTATGGCAAGCGTTTTCTCCGGAAAATCAGCCAAAAAACGCCTTACCAGTTCATCCACCAGCGATGATTTTCCTGCGCCGCCGGTTCCTGTAATACCTAAAACCGGAGTTGTGCTCTGAGCGCAATTTTCTTTGAGTTCCAAAAGCAGCTTTTTAACTTCCCCATGATGGTTCTCGGCAGCCGAAATAAGTTGAGCAATGGCATGGTAATCGCGTTTCAGGATACTGGATTTGTTTACAGTGATATCTTTACCTGTCGGGAAATCCGACAATTCAACCACTTCGTTTATCATGCCCTGTAAGCCGAGGTGTCGTCCGTCGTCGGGCGAATAAATCCGGGTAATTCCATAAGCCTCAAGTTCTTTGATTTCTTCCGGAAGAATAACCCCGCCGCCGCCGCCGAAAATCTTAATGTGAGTACAGCCACGCTCCTTCAGCAAATCGAGCATGTATTTGAAGTACTCCATATGCCCGCCCTGGTACGAAGTGATGGCGATAGCCTGCACATCTTCCTGTATGGCACAATCCACAACTTCCTGAACCTGCCGGTCGTGCCCGAGATGGATCACCTCCACGCCGGTACTTTGCAGTATGCGGCGCATGATGTTGATGGCGGCATCGTGTCCGTCGAAAAGTGAAGCAGCAGTTACAATGCGGATATGGTTTTTCGGTTTATAGATTTCGGTTTGCATGTATATATTTGGTTGGCCATTACAAATATAGAATTTTTTAGATGCCTGATGTTTTTAATCGGTTTTTTTAAGTGAAACTTATTGAGTTATTGCCATTCAAGATCGAAGGATTCACCGAGTATTCAGAAACAGAAACGATGCATTGGCAGGTAACTGACAGAAATAAAAAAGCGGCTGAAAACAATGTCAGTCATTGTTGTCTGCCGGTAAAAGTTGTATTAAATAAAACTGCCTATCCCTTTCGGTCAAGTTAACTTGATTATTTGATTAAATGCATATCTGCTTAATGCAAGTTGATCAGTATTATTTATTGAATATACTGTGACATGATAGTCTCTTTAGGCTGAAGGATGGCTCTGTGTTTTATAGATGTCTGTTTATCAGATGATTGAACCACATAGAAACATAGAAACATAGGTAACACATAGAGGATCAGTTCTTTAGCTAAAGCTAAGCATGTTTTTTTTCTATGTGCAATTCTATGTGGTTTATGTTTCTATGTGGTTCACTTGATTGAAGGGGATAAGCAGTTAATAAATTATGCAGTATTTACCTGCTCTCCTGTATGGTGTCCGCTACAGCCACCGGTGGATTTTTCAACTTTAACCCGGAAGTGGTCATTATCAGAGTTCCACCATCGCGGGCGTTCTCCATAAAATCGCTGTAATTTGTACGCCAGCGGAGGGGCTCATCTATTTCAACCTCCGTATTTATCGGGATCCCGACAATAACATCCATTTTCTGATACCTCATACCATCGGAGTGAGGAAACATGAAGTACGGATTTAGGGTAACCAACGTATCCTGAAGTTTATAGCTATAAACAATATTTCCGGCATATCCGGATGCCTGCGACTCCTGCCATGCTGATGCAGCCTGGACAAACGTAATGAAAAGGCTGTCGGCCGGCACAGGCCGGATACTCAGGTTGATTTCGCCTAAAACATAGCTGGCATTTTCAAGCAAGGTATCGCCGGCCAAAGGCATAAAATACTGTCGGTGATCATTCGGACCTGATGCCAGGTGAATGTGTTTTGCTTTCATCACAATGCTTTGTCGTTTGGTTGCCGAAGCCGTTTTTTCAGATGAACGTGCATACTGGAACACGGCTCCTACACCAGTCAGAATTCCGGCAACCAATAGCAGAACAAAAACAATGACTACCTGCCAGCGAAGTGGTGGCCATTTGAGTAGCAACCTAAGTCCGGTGTAAATTAATAAACCGCTCACAGCAACCAACAGCAGCACAATTGTAATATATGCAAGCCACCTTACATCCGGGCCGGGTACAAGCCATTGAAGTGCATGCACTACCGTAGTTGTATCAAGCTGATAGTCATTCATATTCAACTGTTCCCGTACCAGCGATGCTGCGCTTATGCCGATAAACATGGCTATAACACCAAGCAACAATGCAAGCCCGGCCAACCTGCCGATCAGGTGAAAAAGAAATGTGAAAACCCTTGCAACCACTTCGGTTACAAACCGTATAAAAGTACCCAGGGTTTGCAGGATGGTGTTTCCTGTTTTTTGAATTCCCGTACCTGCGGATGCGAGTTCATTACGCAATGTATTGATATTAATGCTTTGGCGCTGCATTTCCAGTTTTTCGGAAGTGGTTGAGGCAACAGGAAGAATAAGCCACAAAACAATATAAACAATAATTCCGACCGCATAAAACAATGTGAAAGCTGCAAATATCAATCTCACCCAAACCGGGTCGATGCCAAACCATGCGGCAATTCCGGCAGCAACGCCGCCAATCTGCCTGTTGGATGGGTCACGGTAAAGTTTCCCGCGGGTCTTGAGCCCGGGAGCATTTTGGGGCCTTTCGGTTTCAGAGTCCGACAGCTGATCAGGTTCGCCCATACTGGCAATCACATCTTCAATATGCTTTAGCGTGATAATGGGCTGGCCGTTTTCTTTTTGCTGATTAAGAAGTTCGGCAATGCGCATTTCGATATCGGCAATAATTTCCTGGTAACCCTGGTCGGCCGCAAAGAAGTTTCGTAGCCGGCTGAGGTAGCTGTTGAGGCATTCGTACGCATCGTCGTCGATGTTGAAAATACGGCCGCCTATATTTACTGAGAAGTTCTTTTTCATTGGTCGATGGTATTTGATGGTTCTGTTGATGTTGTTTGATTGTTTACGGCAACTATGGCACTTACGGCGTTTACAAGTTCGTCCCAGCCTGACCGCAGTTCCGAAAGAAAATCCGTTCCTTCGGGTGTTATCGAATAATATTTGCGTGGCGGACCCGAATTGGATTCTTCCCAGCGGTAGCTCAGGAAACCCTCGTTTTTGAGCCGGGTAAGGATAGGGTAAAGGGTACCTTCGACCACGATAAGATGCGAATTTTTGAGCCGCTCGAGTATATCGGATGCGTAGGCTTCGCGGCTGCTTATGGCCGCAACCACACACATCTCGAGAACGCCTTTCCGCATCTGGGCAATTGTTGAATCTGCTTTTTCCATGTGGATATTATTTGAATGATGCGGCAAAGATAATGCAATGAATAGTACTATGCAATACATAGTACTAAAGAATGCAAAATAAATTTTTAATAATAGTTCTATCTATCTGTTAAAGAGAGTTATAAATCAAAATCTTTTTTTTGGTTAAATCAAATAAAATGGAAATACTGAAAAGAAAACTACATTTATTGGCCAGCCTACCCTGATTTAGGTATTGATTCGTTTCATTAAATAATTCTGTATAAAACGTTTGACAGTAAAAAAATATCACCATCAAGGCAATCAGGAATTGAGAAAAGTAAGGTATATTTGTTGCTATATAATAGTTACCGGCAAGGCTAAAAACTGACACAACACGACGACTATGAAATTATTTACAATTGACACAAACGGAAAACTTATTCACTATAAAGAGCATACTTTCAGCAATGACAACAAAGAATCCGACCTTGAAATGATTTTAGAAA
>JBBQSY010000061.1:0-21983 GCA_038213495.1 Bacteroidales bacterium | reverse complement strand
ACGGGTAATCCATAGTGCGCGGAAAGTGCGTTTTTTGGTTTTTCTGTCGCGGTATGCATACACGCCTCCTTTTTCGTATGCATTTTTGGCTACCGTCCAGACATTTTTGCGCCTGCCGAATTGGCCTTTAACCGCTTTCAGGATTTTTTTCCTGCGGGCTCTTGAGGCGACTGCATTGACTGATCTTGGCATTTTTTTTGTTTTTTTTACTTCAGCGATCATGCTTGTGGCGTAATTCTTAGGGGGCTGAAAGTAAGGTTAGTAATAATTAATTAGCACTGGAGCATATCGCGTACCGCTTTCACGTCTGCCTTGTCAACAAGCGTAGTATAACCAAGGTTACGTTTACGTTTTGTTGATTTTTTTGTCAGGATGTGACTGTGGTATGCATGCTTCCTTTTCAGCTTGCCCGTGCCGGTGAGGGTGAACCTCTTTTTGGCAGCGGATTTACTCTTCATTTTAGGCATGATACTTATTTATTTATGGTGATTATGGTGATTATTCAATAAATTTTAAACTCTTGTTCGTTATACTGACGCTTTTTTAGGCGCAATGATCATGATCATACGTTTGCCTTCGAGTAAAGGAAGCTTTTCAACTTTCCCGTAATCCATGAGTTCCTGGGCAAATTTCAGCAATATTATTTCGCCCTGGTCTTTATAAACGATCGAGCGGCCGCGAAAAAATACTTCCACTTTAACCTTAGCTCCTTCTTTAAGGAAACTGAGCGCATGTTTCAGTTTGAAATTGAAATCATGATCATCCGTCTGGGGACCCATGCGGATTTCCTTCACTACAACTTTGGCAGTTTTAGCTTTAATTTCCTTTGCCTTTTTCTTTAGTTCATAAAGAAACTTCTTGTAATCCACAATCCGGCATACGGGTGGATTGGCAGTCGGGGAAATTTCAACAAGATCAAGTTCAAGATTTTCGGCCATTGTAAGGGCTTCTTTAAAATTATAGATGCCTGGTTCAATGTTTTCACCAACCACCCTTACAACGGGTGATTTGATCTTTTCGTTAATCTTGTGCAGCTCTTCTTTATCACGACGTGGAAATCTGCGATCCTGGCGAGCACCGCCGCTGTAGTTAGTTGTTGCTATGGTTATAACTCCTTCCTGTTGGTTAATAGATATGTTTACTTTTCTGTAACGATCAATAAATTTTCAGGTAACAATAAATTACTCCAGTTGTTTCCTGGTTTCATCAGTAATAAGACTTACAAAGTCATTCAAACTGAATGTTCCAATATCACCCTGGCCATGTTTACGAACCGAAACTGTACCGTCAACTTCTTCCTTCTCTCCTAAAATCAACATATACGGGACTTTCATCATTTCCGCATCCCTGATTTTCTTCCCGGTTTTCTCATTACGTTCGTCAACGAGGGCGCGAATTTCGGAATTATCAAGCACTTTTGCAACTTTTTTTGCATAATCGAGGTATTTCTCGCTGATTGGCAGAATGGAAACCTGGTCGGGCGTAAGCCAAAGCGGGAAATTACCTGCGGTATGTTCCAGGAGTACGGCCACAAAACGCTCCATCGAACCAAAAGGTGCACGATGGATCATTACAGGACGGTATTTCTGGTTATCGCTGCCGGTATACTCCAGTTCGAAACGCTCAGGCAGGTTATAATCAACCTGTATGGTTCCCAATTGCCATTTACGGCCCAGGGCATCTTTTACCATAAAGTCGAGCTTAGGGCCGTAAAAAGCAGCCTCACCCAACTCAATAGTAGTTTTCAGGCCTTTCTCAGCGGATGCTTCAATAATGGCACTTTCTGCTTTTTCCCAGTTCTCGTCGCTGCCGATATACTTTTCTTTGTTTTCGGGATCCCGGAGCGAAATCTGGGCAGTATAATCCTTAAATTCAAGGATACGGAAAATATGCAGAACAATATCGATAACTGCCATAAACTCAGCCTTAAGCTGATCGGGACGGCAGAACAAATGCGCGTCATCCTGTGTAAATCCGCGAACCCTGGTTAGTCCGTGTAGCTCACCGCTTTGCTCGTAACGGTAAACTGTGCCGAATTCGGCAAAGCGAATGGGCAGATCCTTGTACGAACGGGGTTTTGCGTTGTAAATCTCGCAATGGTGAGGGCAATTCATAGGTTTAAGCATAAACTGCTCACCTTCGATTGGCGTATTAATCGGCTGGAATGAATCTTTGCCGTATTTCTGGAAGTGACCGCTGATTTTATACAATTCAACGTTGCCGATATGCGGGGTAATAACAGGCAGATACCCGGCTTTACGCTGCAGGCCTTTCAAAAAATTCTCGAGCCTTTCGCGAAGCTGCGCCCCTTTTGGAAGCCACAATGGCAGTCCCTGACCTACTTTTTGTGAGAAAGTGAACAGTTCGAGTTCCTTGCCAAGTTTGCGGTGATCGCGCTTTTTGGCTTCTTCTAGTAACACAAGGTATTCCTCTAATTCCTTCTGTTTTGGAAATGTAATTCCATAAATACGGGTAAGCATTTTTCGTTTTTCGTCACCACGCCAGTATGCACCGGCAATATTCAAAAGCTTTATGGCCTTAATGGGTGAAGTATCCGGCAAATGCGGGCCGCGGCAGAGATCGGTAAATTTACCTGTTTCGTAAAAAGTAATCTCACCGTCTTCGAGCGCACTTATCAGTTCAAGTTTATACTCGTCGTTCTTTTCAGTGAAATATGCCAACGCCTCAGGTTTTGAAACCGAGCGACGCAGATATTGCTGTTTTTCTCGTGCGAGTTCAAGCATTTTAGCTTCTATACCTTTCAGATCCTCGGGTGTAACCTGGTAGGCACCGAAGTCCATATCGTAATAAAACCCGTTTTCGATATCAGGACCGATACCGAATTTCACGCCGGGGTATAATATTTCGATTGCTTCAGCCATCAGGTGGGCCGATGAGTGCCACATGGCCGACTTGCCTTCAGGATCATTCCAGGTGAGCAGTTGCAAGCGTACATCCTGTGAAATGGGGCGGGTAGCATCCCATACCTGGCCATCAACTTTAGCGGCAAGCACATTGCGGGCAAGGCCTTCGCTGATGCTCAGGGCAACCTGTATGGCAGTAGTTCCGGCAGGAAATTGCTTTATGGAATTATCTGGTAATGTAATGTTTATCATGTAGTTCAGTACTATTCGGAATAAGTTTGCAAAAGTAGTGAAAATATGGATAGGATTTACCTCTGCGGGGATATGATTTATAGTTAAAACACTATTTGATTGAAAGCTTTTAAAATACTGGTGTTGACTTCTGTACTCTTTACTATAATTGAAAAATTTATAACCTTTTTAAAAAAATAACCTTTTCCTGATTCTAAATAATTATCGGTATTTTATATATTTACAATCTAAAAATTAATTTATATGAACACCGAAGATCAGATCATTGAAACCTTGAAACAAAACGAGAAACCTATGAGCGCCGGGCAAATAGCTGATAAAACAGGACTAGAAAGGAAAGTGGTTGACAAGGCCATGTCGAACCTTAAAAAAGAACAAAGAATTATTTCCCCTAAAAACTGTTACTGGACGGCGAAATAATTTCGGATATCGGATTGGGGATGTCGGATTGGCAATGTCGGGAATTGGATCTTGGAATTTGGATCTTGAGTTTTAGATCTTGGTTCCTTAATGAAATGCGCCTATTTACTCAGCACCTTAAACTCAGTCCTGCGGTTATTGGCTCGGCCGGCAGGAGTATCATTGTTGTCAATAGGAACATTTTCCCCATAGCCTTTATAAGTAAGCCTTTCGGCAGATATTCCGTTGGAAGTCAGGTAGTCAAACACTGCTTTTGCCCTGCTCTGCGAAAGAGTTATATTGTGGGAATCGCTGCCTTCGTTATCCGTATGCCCTCCGATTTCGATTTTCAGTAAAGGATTTTTCAGCAGAAAGGAAACTAACTTTCCGAGTTCTGCCTTTGAATCAGGCAACAGTTCATATTTGTCAGTATCAAAGAAAATATTGCGCAAAACCACCTTCTCCCCTACGGCGACAGGCTGCATGGGAATATCCAGTTTTACAGGGTTGCTTGCATCGTGTTCGTTGCGCAGGCTGAAATTCATCGAATAAAACAGGTATCCTTTACAGGAAACATTCAAAGCATAATCCTTATCCACTGGCAGGCTCATTAAAAACTCCCCGGTAACCGGATCGGAGGAAGAACTTACAACAACTGTATTGCCCTGCATATCAATAAGTTCAAACGACGCAGACAAAGGGTTTAAAGTATTTTTATCATATACTTTACCATGAACATACGAAACAGCAACAGGCCTTGACTGTACCGGCAACTCAAACCGATAAATATCAGTATTTCCATAGCCGTTTTGCCTTTCGGCCGAAATAAAGGCTTCATTTCCTTTTGCATTGATTATCAGGTTTATCTCATCGAACCTGGTATTAACAGGATAACCCAGGTTTTCAGGTTTCCGCCAATTTCCGTTTTTATCCTTACGCGACACAAACAGGTCGGCTCCGCCCATTCCACGGTGACCTGTTGATGAAAAATACAGGGTTTGACCGTCGGGGTGGATAAAAGGCGCCATTTCGTTGGCAGACGTGTTAATCGAATCACCCAGGTTAACAGGGGTGCTCCAGTAACCATCCTCCTGTAGAATGCTTTTCCAGATATCCGATCCGCCATATCCTCCGCGACGGGTTGAAACAAAATATAATGTCCGTCCATCGGCAGCCAGGCAAGGCTGCGATTCCCATGCAGCGGTATTTACATCCGACCCGAGATTGATTGGTTCGGACCAGTTGTTCCCAAGCCTGCGCGATGAGTAAAGATCGCAGCTTCCATAGGAATCGGGACGGCTGCAGCAGGTAATAATAATTGTCATGCCATCGGGCGAAACGCAAAGAGCTCCTTCGTTGCCCGGGGTATTAATCGGGGCGCCAATTTCAATAGCCGGACTCCAGTTAAGCTGACCCGAGGTTGAACGGGCGGAAACGGAACGGTAAAAACTCTCATCGCTATTCGCATCGGCGCCTTTGCGGGTAAAATAAAGTTGTCCCTCATCGAGGCTTACTGCATTAATGTATTCATACCCCGATGAATTAACATTCGGCCCGATATTTAAAGGGTTAAAAGGCACCGGGTTCTTCATCATATGCGACCTGTAATCGCATAATTCCAGGTTTTCGGCTGTGCGTCTCAGCTCAGCCTGGATTTTTGGTTTAAATGTAAGGTACTTAAGATAGTTGATTTTGGCATCGGCATAGTTTTCAGTGTCGAAATACAGGTTAGCCATGATATAGTATGCCGGCGGAAAAAAAGATGAGTCGATTGCAACTGCTTTTTGATATGATGCGATGGCTTTCGGAAATTCTTTCAGATCGTAAAACATATCGGCTTTAAGCAGCCATGCCTTAACATAACCAGGCTCATCAGCAAGAAGTGCATCGAGCTGGCGCAGGGTTCCGGCAAAATCGTGCCGGTTGTACGTTTGTACAGCTTTATCAAACTGCTTTGCAGCCTTGCTTTTATCCGGCTGCTGGGCAAAAACAGAAATATCGAGGATGAAAAATATAAAAATGACAGCCAGGAATCTTTTCATAAATGCGATATATTGTGAGGCGAAAATACGCAACTTTCGTGTGACAGTATAATAACATGCTCACACTCACTAATATTGTGCCAGTTTATTCAGAATAACTTTCTAAAAACCGTTTTCAGGATAAAACATGAAATAAAATCGGAAACAATAGGGTTTTGATTTTTGTCCCATGCGTTCCGGCCATAAAGACTCCATAGTATTTGCCTGATAAGCCGGATGTTAATTTGCTAATCCGAATTTACTCTGGATATCAAAAGCGACCTGGCCTTAATAAATTATGAAATTTTTATACCTACATCCGTCGGTAAACCATCAAGACTTGTGAGATTATTATCCTGTATATATTGATTCAGCCCTTCCGGACCTTTTTTTTCGGCCCATTCGAAGTGAATTTCGCGTTCGCCTTTATAACCAAATAGGGGAACGCCAAAACCACACGATGTTTGAACCAGGTCAATGTCGGCCACAATGATTTGTCGTGTGCTCTGATAAATAGTGAAATCTTTCGAATATAACTCCCATTCATCGGTTCCGGGCAATACAACATGTCCTTTACCATACAATCGCAAAATTGCAGGTTTTTCATCAAAGGAACAGAACATAAAAGTAATCCGGCCATTTTCCAGCGTATGTGCCGAAGTCTCATTGCCACTGCTTATCAGGTCCATGTAAGCAACTTTGGTATCGCTTAATACCCTGAAAGAATCTAATCCTTTCGGAGAAAGATTTACCCTTCCGTCGGCGCTTAAAGGGGCTGTAGCAACAAAAAACATGTGTTGTTTTCCGATAAATTCTCTGTGTGCAGGTTGTATTGAATCGCTGTACTTTCCCATTGCAAAGCTTTTTTAATTATTTTCCGGTTGTTTATATTTCGTCCCTGACGGGATTTTTTGGAATCTTACGGCTTATTTTCTACCAACATGTAGTACCATACGAGACTGTCTATCAGGTACTGAATACAGGCAGAGTAATAAGCTAACCAATATTTTGAGTTTTCTTCAGGGATGCAACCATATTGAAGATTTCAGCAAATGTCATCTTAATTATTCCTGGACAACGTTGTTTTTTTTTATATGACGTCAGAACGTTAACAATAAATTGCCAACAACTAAGGAATATGCATAAACTTATGCGCCTGCAGCGAAATATGCCAGCACGGATTTTTCATCACATACTCAATTATACCGGGCAATACCTCCTGCATACGGCTCCATTCGGGCTGCAGGCACAGGTAACAATCCGGTCCAACCAGTTTCGCATTTTCTTCGGCCCATTCGAAATCGGTATCATCAAAAATAATAACTTTCAACTCGCTGGCTTTGTTGAAAATAGCAGGTTTCGGAGGAATTTTCCGTTTGGGTGAAAGGCATATCCAGTCGAATGACCCACTAAATGGATGTGATCCGGAGGTTTCGAGATGGACCTGCAAGCCTTGTTTCTTCAACTTATCACACAGGTAATCAAGATTGTACATCAGGGGTTCGCCTCCGGTTACAACTACCGTTGCGGCCGGATTGCCGGTAACGCGTTTCACTATTTCATCAGTATCGGTTAGCGGATGAAGTTTTGGGTTCCACGATTCCTTCACATCGCACCAGTAACAACCTACATCGCAACCTCCTACCCTGAGAAAATAGGCAGCCTTGCCCGTATGAAAGCCCTCTCCCTGTATCGTATAGAAGTCTTCCATCAAAGGAAGTAATTTGCCGTTTTGCGTAGGGTCGGATTTCACAGGGGACGGGGATTTTTAATTATCTAATGGATGTTTTGGTTCAGGGTTCAATGCCCTTCGGGCGTTCGAGGTTCAATGTCCTACGGACGTTCAAAGGTAAAAGGACAAAGTAGTTTATCGTGCCGTCGTGTCGTCGTGTCGTCGTTCAGTCATGCTAACATCTTTTTACATTAACTGTTTTCTTTTAACTTAATTCCAGATCAAACTTCCTTATTGTATGCTTTAAAAGTATTGATGAGCAAAGCAACGCGGGTCATTGGCCCGACTCCGCCGGGTACCGGTGTGATAAAAGAACATTTTGGAGCGACTTCATCAAATTTAACATCCCCCGTGAGATGATATCCTTTCTCACTTTCATCTGCCATCCGGTGTATGCCGACATCAATAACCACTGCACCTTCTTTTACCATTTCGGCAGTTACAAAATGTGGTTGTCCCATAGCTGCAATCAGAATATCAGCTGTTTGAGCTATCTTTTTAAGATTTTTGGTGCCTGTATGGCAAATAGTAACAGTGCAGTTTCCCGGATTGGCTTTTCGCGAAAGCATTACGCTGACAGGTGTACCCACTATGTTGCTGCGACCCAGCACCACACAGTGTTTACCGCTGGTTTCTATTTTGCAGCGTTCGAGTAACTGTATAATCCCGTAAGGAGTTGCCGGCAGATAAGTAGGTTCGCCGAGCATCATTCTTCCGAGGCTCACCGGGTGAAAACCATCCACATCTTTCAATGGATCAATGCTGCGTATTATCTTTTGAACATTGATATGAGCGGGTAAGGGAAGCTGAACGATAAAACCATCCACTTCATCATCCTTATTCAGAAAATCAATAATTTCGAGTAGTCTTTTTTCACTTGTATCAGCCTCGAGCCTGTAAATGGTTGAAGTAAACCCTACTTCCTTACAGTCTTTTTCTTTGCTGTTTACATATGTCTGGCTGGCAGCATCTTCGCCCACCAAAACAGCAACCAGATGGGGAGCACGATCACCTTTATCAATGATAGCGGCACTTTTGGCAGCCAGTTCTTTTTTAATGTCGGAAGCAATCTGTTTGCCGTCGATTATTTGCATTTTTTAGGGAAAATTAATAGTTAATGGAAAATGGATGTTCAGTAGTCATACTATGGTCATTCGGTTGTCATTCAATGGTCATTTGGTTGTCATTCAATGATCATTCGGTTTTCATTCGGTTGTCAATCAATGGTCATTTGGCTGTCAATCAATGGTCATTTGGTTGTCATTCGGTTGTATCTATGTAAATCTTCAACTCTGTAACCTTGTAACCCTGAAACATGAAACCTGAAACTCTGCACTAAGCATCAAGAACGACGCACTAAATCCACTATCTTCTCTTCGTGTTTTTCATCTGCTGTGCCATTTTCTGAGCACCTCCGGTGGTAAGCATTTTCATCATTTTCCGGGTGTCGTCGAATTGTTTGATCAGGCGGTTCACTTCCTGTATATCGTTACCGCTTCCCTGGGCTATTCGTTTACGGCGACTTCCATTTAGAACGGAAGGATTTTCTCTTTCAAGTGGTGTCATTGATTGAATTATAGCTTCAATTCCTTTGAATGCATTTTCATCAATATCAACATCCTTGATAGCTTTGCCCATTCCAGGGATCATACTCATCAGGTCCTTAACATTACCCATCTTTTTAATCTGCCGGATCTGATCGATAAAGTCGTTGAAGTTAAACTGATCCTTGGCAAGTTTTTTCTGAAGCTTGCGGGCGGATTCTTCGTCGTATTGTTCCTGCGCCCGCTCAACCAGTGAAACAATATCACCCATGCCCAATATTCGGTCGGCCATACGATCGGGGTAGAACATATCGATGGCATCCATTTTTTCGCCTATACCAACAAACTTGATAGGTTTGTTCACTACCGAACGGATAGTCAACGCTGCTCCGCCACGTGTATCTCCATCGAGTTTAGTGAGGATAACACCATCGAAATTGAGCCTGTCGTTAAAAGTTTTAGCAGTATTAACGGCATCCTGACCGGTCATTGAATCGACTACGAAAAGTGTTTCGTGCGGATTCAGAGCTGATTTGAGCGATGAAATCTCATTCATCATCATCTCATCAATAGCCAGGCGGCCTGCGGTATCGATGATTATCACATCGAATCCGCGATCTTTTGCATGGCTGAGCGCATTGCTGGCAATCTTTACCGCATCTTTGTTTTCTGGTTCTGCATAAACAGGAACACCAATCTGCTCTCCAAGTATTTTTAACTGGTCGATGGCAGCCGGCCGGTAAATATCGCAGGCGACCAACAGCGGGCTTTTCCCTTTTTTGGTATGCAGGTAATTAGCCAGCTTTGCAGCAAATGTAGTTTTACCGCTTCCTTGCAGACCTGACATCAGAATTACTGCCGGACTTCCTTTAAGATTGATTTCAACCTTTTCGCCACCCATAAGTTCGGCGAGTTCATCGTGAACAATTTTAACCATCAGCTGACCCGGAGAAACCGAAGTCAATACATTCTGACCCAAGGCCTTCACTTTTACCGTATCGGTAAATTCTTTGGCCACTTTATAACTTACGTCGGCATCGAGTAATGCTTTACGAACATCTTTCAGTGTTTCGGCCACATTGATTTCGGTAATATAACCGTGACCTTTAAGCAGTTTAAACGCTCTGTCGAGCCTGTCGCTTAGACTTTCAAACATGGTATTTGAGTATTTTCGGAATTGATAGATATACCTGCCCGTAGCAGGGGTGCAAAGGTAGTAATTTTTCAGTAATCAGATTGAATGCCGTTTTAACACAAGACATGCCTGTAATTGTGTTTATTTCACATTCTCTTCACGTTGATGGAAGCAGTTTATTGAAACACAATTCCGGGGTTTACATGAGTATTTTGGCCTGACCTCATTTTATAACGATTTTACTATTATATTTGCAGTACAAAAACATAATTCTGTTAAATATAACAAATTGCAGCTTTTTCCTTTTTACAAGTTCTGGATTGGGATCAGGATGGCATTAATCGGCTATTTTAACAGTATTTAAAAAATATTTCTGACCTCAATTACTTAACAGTTTTTTTGAAAAACCAGAAAACAATCAAAAAAAAAATAATCCTTACGTATGAGAAAAATATCTACTCTTCTGCTCTGCCTCCTGTTTATTACTTTTGCTTCCGGCAAATCGGTTACAATGGAAAAAGCCAGCCAGGTGGCTAACAAATACATCACTGCTTATCCCTGGAAAGCCAGCCGCAGCATTGCTAATAGTTTCAGTAAATCATACAACGGCGTTACAACATATTACGTTTTTAATTTCACAGGTGGCGGATTCGTGGTTGTTTCTGCCGATGATGCAGCTATACCCATTCTGGCAGAGTCGGACCAGGGTTTTGTTGAAGAGGTAATTACAAGCCCCGAAGCCAGTTACTGGTTCGAAAATTACAGCAAGGAAATAGCAGATATCATTTCTTCGAAAGCAGATAATACTGAAACATCTGCCCAATGGAACCAAATCCTTAACAATGATATAAAAACACCGGTGGCTGATGTTTCACCTTTGCTTACAACAACCTGGGATCAGGTAATGAATTACAACGCGTATTGCCCCCTCGATGCTACCGGTCCCGACGGAAGAGCTTACGTTGGATGTGTTGCAACCGCTATGGGCCAGATTATGAAATATTACAATTTCCCGGCTACGGGTGTTGGCTCACATTCTTACACTCATAATGTTTACGGCGTACAGTTGGCTAATTTTGGTGCGACAAACTACAACTTTGCAGCCATGGGTAATACAGCTTCAGTACCCAGCTATAAGGAAATTGCCACACTGTTATATCACGCAGGCGTATCTGTCGACATGGGTTATGGTACGGCAGAAGGCTCCGGAGCATATTCCGATGATGTTCCCTATGCGATGAGTAATTATTTCAATTATGATAATTCAACAATCAAACAAGCTTTTTATTCAAATTACACTTCAACAACCTGGAAAACATTTCTTAAATCAGAACTGGATGCCCACCGTCCATTGTATTATTCCGGACGGAGTGATGCCGGTGGCCACGCCTGGGTATGCGACGGATACCGGAATTCAGACGGTAAATTCCATATGAACTGGGGTTGGTCGGGTGCTTCAAACGGATATTTTGCTATTGGGGCGCTCAATACCACTACAGGTAAATTCAATACGAATAATGCTGTAATTTATGGTATAAAACCAGGGAATCCGGATTTGATAGTTCGGTTCACAAACCTGGAACAAAACAACTCCATCACGGCTGGGCCATCGCTTGATATAAACTGTGCCGTTGTAAAAGGCTCACCCACTGCAATAAAATTATTCATAAACAACCAACTTGTTTCCTCTTCAAACCAAACTAGCTTATCCTTTTCCTGGAATACTGCCCAGGCCGCAATTGGCACCTATGTAGTTCGTATTGAGGCTATTGATCCATCAGATACAGTTTACCAGGAGATCAACATCGGTCTGAGTGAATGGGTTCCGCAGGCAAGTGGTTTCCATGAACCTGGCAGGTATATTTCCTATATCAATGCTGTTGATTCATTGGTTGTATGGGCAATAGCCAACGTATATGACCCTGTTGTAAATACAACTATAAATGAGTTTACCAGAACAATTGACGGAGGCAAGAACTGGACTCCAGGTCAGGTTTTGGGAGGTACCGTTTATGGACTTGGTAATATCTGTGGTATAAATGCAACTTTGGCTTTTGCTGCGGTATATAGCAGTGCTGCACAGGATAATACCTGTGGCGTTTATAAGACCAGCAACGGAGGCTTAACATGGACTCAGCTTCCCGGTGCTTTGCAGGGATCGGCATCATTTGCAGATAATGTGTGGTTCTGGAATGAAAACGAGGGAATGTGCCATGGCGATGTAAAAGATAATTATTTTGAAATCTATACTACTTCTAACGGAGGTGCGCTTTGGACGCGGGTACCCAAATCGGATATTGGCGCAGGCGCTGACCCGGTAGCCGGTGAAGGCGGCTGGACTTCCGTTTTACAGGCTGTGGAAAACAGCACAATTTTGTTTGGCACAAACATGGGTAATCTCTATATATCTCATGATAAAGGGAAACACTGGGTAATTTCCAATACAGGCATTTCACCTGTTACAAGTGGTGTTCAGGAAATCTGTTTTAAAGATGAATTGAATGGACTGGTGGTTCAGACTACAACAACCAGAGTGCTGAGGGAAACCCACGATGGAGGAACAACCTGGCAAACTATTACACCGATAGGTCCATTCCTCACCAGCGACCTTGTCTTTGTACCCGGCACTGAGAATACATTTGTTTCAACCGGGGCAGGCGCGTCGTATAGTTTCGATGGAGGTCATTCCTGGTCACAGGCCGGAGGCACCGAGATTTTTCCTTTCTTTTCAGCCGCGTTTGCAAATAACCATTGCGGATGGACCGGCAGTTTCAACTTAAGTGCCACAGAAAAAGGCATGAATAAATATACCGGTGTCCTGGTGCCTGCAGCAGTGCGCAATCCTGTTTCTGAACTCTCAGCCCAGGCAATTGAACTTACGGCATCACTCACCTGGACTGCCCCGGTTATTCCGCCGCTTAGTTATAATATTTACCGAAACGATACACTGATAACCAACTCCACAGCCCTGCAATACCTGGATTCGCCGGTTGCAAAAGGGAGACAAATGTATTGTATTACTGCTGTATATGCGCAAGGCGAATCGCCGAGAAACTGCGAATCCACATGGATTGCCCTGGGTGTTACAAATACCGAAGAATCGGCATTCCATATTTATCCGAATCCTGCCAACGAAATCCTCAATGTCATGACACCGGATAAATTTAACGAGGTACGCCTTATAAACAGCCTGGGTAAAGTTGTATACCGCAACACCAATAAAGGAACCAGCCTACATATACTTACCCAGGGCCTTGAGCCGGGTATGTATTTTCTGCAAATCTTTGTCGGAAAGCAGGTTATTTCGAAAAAAGTCTCGATTATCCGGTAGTATAATACTGATGTTCATATAGAAAGAGCTGTGAATAACACGGCTCTTTTTTTTATGCCTATTAAACAGATGTATTTAAATATAGAACTTATCCGTTCGGAACCCGATTTTTAAACCTGCTTACAAAAGTTATAAAAACAGCCAACAAATGCATGCAAACCCCGGTTACGAATAAAAGCCAGTCGAAGTACCGGGGAATAAATTGTGTTGATAAAAACATCATATATTGTTTATCGCTATAACTGCCCTCAGGATAAAGATGCCTCTGCTCTATTGCAAAAGCAGCGAAATCTTTCATATAAGCGATCAGAACTATCAAAGAACCTGCGATCAGTAAAACCCAAACAGATTTTGCAAGACGTATAACCGGCTCATATCCTTTTCGGCTGTTCAATATTGCAAATGCCAGCAAAAGCATAGTGATTGAATTGATCACGGGAGCGATCACCGGGCCTGTCCATATACTGGGTAAGAGAAATAAAATGTCGGTAGTCAGCATCGATGAAGGCCAGTCGACCAAAACTTTCAGGAAAACATAATATGAAATATCCCAGGTCGAAAAAATCACCAGGAACCAGGCAAAACGCTGCAACCCACGTTCGGCAGATAAAATACTTACTGCCATAATCATGATTATCGTGGCAGCTTCCCTGTAAAGTTCCGTAAGAGCCAGGTAAGGTGCCATTTCCCGCATTGGGAAATCAAATCCTTCAGGATAGTACAGGGCTCTCAGGTAAACAACTACCGAGGATTCGAGAAAACCCATGGCAATCGCAAAAATAAGTATCCAGATCGTTTTTGATGTAAGTTTCATAACCATAGCGAATGAATATATTTTTTACAAATATAATTACTGATTATCATTCCCGTTGAATTCTGGCAAGTATTCTGGTTAAGTTTACTAAAAATTAATAAAAATAAAACGTTTTGTTTATAAGGGTTTCGTAATTTTATCATTCAAATTTAACCATTTGCCAAGTTATCTCCTCCATTACCCTAAGTTAAGTTCAGATTATGCATAAGTTCTTCATTTTATTAGCCTGTTTTGCCATTACACTGGCAGGCACAGCCCAAAATCAGGAGTATATCATTACACCTCCCGCCGGAAACAGGTACACACAAATAAATAAAAAAGGTGAAACGATTATACCCAATGGCCGGATCATTAATCCCACCGGTACATGCTATACAGTTGCACCACATCCTTACGGACTGGCAATCAGCCATGATGGAAGCATCGCAGTAACTGCCAATTCAGGTGTTGCACCTCTTTCGATTACAATTTTACGTAACCTAAATTCGGAAAATCCCGACATACAGCAGGTACCTCCGGGAGCATCTACAGATAAAGGTGTGCTTGCCTCGGTATTTATGGGTCTGGCTATTTCTCCCGATAACAAAGTGGTATACGTAGCTGGCGGACAGGAAAACAAAGTTTTTATCTTTGATATTGCAACAGGAGCAAAACTGGATTACATTGATTGCCAGTCGGATAATGCAAATGCAGATTATTCTCACGGGTACATTGGTGATATGGTGCTCAGTCGCGATGGAAGCCGCCTGTATGCCGTCGACCAGATAGGTTTCAGGATGATTGTTATGGATCCTGTGAATAAAAAAGTCCTTTATAACGTCCCGGTTGGTCGTTATCCGTTTGGGATTGTGCTATCGCCAGACGAAAAAACAGTGTATGTTGCCAACGTCGGCATGTACCAGTATAGCCTTGTGAAGAGGAAAAAGAATGGAGAATGGAAAAACGGCAGCATTGATTTTCCAGCATTTTCATATAATTCGCGAGAATCGGAAGAAGGTATTTACAACGATTCGCTCCAGGTTCCTGCACTTGGGCTAGTAAATGGAGATGAATCCTTTTCAGTCTGGGTCATTAATCTTAAAAAAAACAAGAAGCCAGTTGTAACCGCAAAAATAAAAACCGGAACGCTGGTCGGTCAGATGGTAGAAGATTTTCCTGCTGTCGGAGGCTCGAGCCCGAATTCAATTGTCGCATCTAAGAAATATGTTTTTATCAGCAACGGTTCCAACGATAATATCACGGTACTTGATGCCCGTAAAAAAACTATTGTAAAGCATATCAGGCTATGCCCCGATGAAAGACTTTCGAAGCTGCGCGGCATTATTCCTTTTGGCCTGGATATATCGCCTGACGGCAAAAAAGTATATGTGACCGAGTCGGGTCTGAATGCTCTTGCCGTAATTGATGTTGAAAAACTAACGGTTACCGGGCACATTCCAACCGGATGGTTTCCAGCAAAAATTAAAGTTTCGCCCGATGGCAAAAAACTGTTGGTTGCGAATGCAAAAGGGTATGGAAGTGGCCCGAACGGAGGCAGGAATTTTGTGAGTGGTCCGGAAGGTAGTTATATAGGCAGCCTGATGAAAGGAACCGTTGAAGTGCTGGATATTCCTGGTGATGAAGAACTTAAAAAGCTGACAAAACAGGTAATTGACAATAACTTTTCATTCGATTTAGCTACTTCTGACAGTTTTAACTGGCGTAGTAACAATCCGGTTCCACTAACACCCGTAATGAAAAAATCACCCATTAAGTATATAATTTTTATCTCAAAGGAAAACCGCACCTACGATGAAATCCTGGGCCAGGTAAAAGGCGCAGATGGCGACTCAACCATTGCCCGATACGGACGCAATGTTACGTTTACCAATCACGATAAGAGCAAAAAGATTGAAAATGCAACCGTGGCACCCAATCACCTGAAACTTGCCGGACAATTTAGCATGAGTGATAATTTTTACGTGGATTCGGATGTATCGGCTGATGGACATCGCTGGCTGGTAAACACTTACCCGAACGAATGGGTCGAGGCAACTACCCCTGCAAATTATGGCGGTAACCGCAACTACAGGGATGATTCGAAAGCACCCGGAAGTTTGGGCATGAACGGAGCTTCCGGAGCAATTTATCCGGAAGATTACAACGAGTCGGGTTCCATGTGGGACCACCTGGCAAGGAACAAAGTCGGATATTACAATTTTGGATTCAGTGTAATGTTTGAGCCAGCCGATTACAAAGAAACCTATAAATATGGTGGCGTAAAACAAGTGGCCAATTTTCCCTTGCCGGCTACCTTGTACGATCATACCTCGAGGACGTATCCAACATATAATATGGCAATCCCTGACCAGTTCAGGGTTGATATGTTTAAAAAAGAGTTCGAAGAAAAATGGGGGTCGGGGAAAGATACACTGCCGCAATTGATAACGGTTATTCTGCCCAACGACCATGGAGCAGGCGAACGGCCTGAAGCCGGATACCCTTTCCGCGAAAGCTATATGGCCGACAACGACCTGGCTGTCGGGCGTATTGTCGAATTCCTTTCGCACACACCGTATTGGAAGAATATGGCCATTGTGATTACAGAGGATGATGCACAAAACGGAGTTGATCACGTAGATGCGCACCGCAGCCTGCTGATGGTTATTTCGCCTTATTCAAAAAAGAATTATGTAAGCCATGTACATTACAGTTTTGGCAGTATTTTCAAAACCTTCTGGAATGTGCTGGGACTCCCATACCTGAACCAATATGATGCCGGGGCAAACGACCTGGCGAATATGTTTACCGAAAAACCCAATTATACACCTTACATCGCTTTACCTGTTGATGTGCGCGTATTTGATGCTCAGAAAGCGCTGGATCCGTTTGATGAAAAGTTTGATTGGAAACAATTGAAAAATAGTCCTGCAATTGACAATCCTGCAGATATGATTCGTGAAAGTAAAGAGCAGGATAAATGGAGAAATGAGAACCGGCAGAAATAGAGATCAGGGATTTACATCATTCAGTAAATCAAGATATTCAGTTGCATCTTCTCCGAATATCTCATAGTTTTCACCTATGATTTTGTATGTCGAATGCTGCCCGGCAATACGTGAAAAATGGATCTCATATTCCAGGCCGTTTTCATCCATCATCAGTATTTTGGCCAGGTTTTTATTCCGTTCCGAAAGTAGCTGTTTATTGCAGTAAAGGCAATAAAAATCGAGCATTTCGCCTTCTTGTATCTCAAATTCCGGATGTTTCAGTACCGAATAATTACCTATATCCGGATGAAGCATTATAAGTCCTGCTTTGCCCCATTTGTTCCGGGCCGAAAACACAATATTTTCCCCTACATTCAGCAGATTTGAGCAATGTGGACATTTGAAATCTATTGCCATAGCTTTGGTTTTTGTATTTATAAAAGTACAAATAAAATGGCGCGAATGCAAGAAGATAATTTCTATATGCGGCTATGTTCTATACATAACAGCAAACTATTTTATTTCGCCTTGCCACCGCACCCCCAACCCCTTCAGGGGCGTGGCCTGCGCACGTGGGCCGATCCCCTTCAGGGGAAAAAGGGGTGTGGGCAGGCGGAGCATTCAAATATCCATATTAATCAATCGTACATATGGATTAAAAAATGCCGCACTTATTAGAACTTAGCCAGATATGCTTATTGCCGCCGAAAAGAAAATAGATTATTCGTAAAACTAAAGTTTGTAAGAATATCCCAATCCCAGGATAAAATCCATAGCCGGATGGCTCACGTTCAATTCTTTCTGGATCAGATAATACAGATCAATTTTGTGATGTTTCGAAATCGAATAGTCTACACCTGCTGTTGCCCTGATATTATCAAAAGCAAAGGAGCGCGGATAATTGAGCGGAGAAAAGAGTTCAACCGAAAGATAGGGTGAAAATGCTGTTTTAGTATTCCAATCCAGGCCCAGTTTATTGCGGAAATAAAATTCGGGAACACCTCCATCCGCTGCCCTTCCGACATCGGAGTATTGATCCTGGAAACGATTCCGGATCGAAACTTCAAAAGGCTTAATCTTCTTACTGTATTTCACATCAACATAAAACCGGTGCCGTGTATTATAGAAATCCTCCGTACTGCGTTTCCTGATAAACCTGTAATTTGCTGAAACCTGAAAATGTTTATTTACCTTATAATTGATTCCGGCATCAGTAAAAACTGTTCCAAGTTCTGTATAGTTTTCGTTAAACCGAAACTCCTGCGATATGCTGCCTGAAACTTTTTTTATGATTTTAGCCTCAAAACTGAAAGAAGTCCACAAACCTGCATCTCTGTCCTGGCCATTTACCTGGCCTGACCCAAAAAATAAAAATGCGGGAAACATAAGAAAAACAAGTAAGTGTATAGGTTTTACCACCATCATAAACCTATTAATTTTTATAGTAATAGATCGTTATATTGGTAGCATCTTTAAGGAAATCGATGGACATGATCGAAACGCGATGAATATTGAACCCGGTGCGCTTTTTCAAATCCGCAAGCAGCAAATCCCGGTTTTCGGGTCTGATCAGATCAATATTTTCGTAAAGAACCGTTTTCGATACTTCCTGCTTAAAAACGATGGGATGATCAAGTATGAAAATAAAAGCCACAAAAATGGAATTGAATACGAAGATGGGCAACAGATTTAAGCCGATAGCATTAATAAGCCCGAGTGCGATAGCGATCAACAGGTATGTCATTTCTTTCATCGAAATGCCTTCGGTGCGATACCGCAACATCGAAAATACCGCAAACAATCCAAAGGCTGCACCCATTGAAATATTCGTCTTATTGAGTACAAACGTGATTATGAATATAATAATATTAAACAGGAAAAACGTGAACATGAACTCTTTGTTCCTGTAATTCGGGAAATAAATAAGCCCGAAAATAAGCAGCATGGTCGTGATGTCAATGCCTATACCATAGGCAAAACGTTTGTTTAACGTCACAACCTCAGGCTCTTTTTCACTTTGGGGAAGCGATGCGTTATTTGTTGCGACAATCAATGCTGATTTAGTTTCATTTACTCCTGAAGGATTATCCTGTGCGTGAAGAGGCATAACCCCGCTTAACAATCCAAGAAAAAAGATAATCGCCAGCGAGTGTTTAAAGTATGTCATATCCAAGTTTATTTAATGCATTTATTTTTTGTTTAAAGCGGTTCATTTTCATCTCCTTGTTTACACAGGTTATTCCCAGGCAGTACTTACTTATGTAGTTCCGGGACTGACGATGCATTTGCATCAGGTGCATAAACGGTGAAACGGAATGCCTGTCCTGTTTTATCTCTACAATCACAATGTTGGCGATCTTTTTTTCAATTCCGTAGCATTTGTAGCGGAGATTTAAATCAAATGTGAGCCGCTCGTTGGCCTGCTTATTAACCAGGGTCATCCGGTCGAAAAACACACGCAACGCCGGAACATATTCCTCGAAAGCTCCGGGGGTATGATCACTTATATATTGATTCAAAGGTTCATCGAGGCTGTCAGTAATATTCGCTACCTGTATTCTTTCCTTTATTGTTCTTCTTGTATTCGTTTTTGTTTTTATCTCGAAAAAGGAATCTCCCGAGTTGACATATTTCCGGAATCTGAGCTTGTACCTGTTCAGTTTGCCGTTGTGATGCATTTGATAGAGATGATAATCCGGTGTATCGAAATATAAGGTTTCGTACGGATGAAGCAGAATATCACCTATTTTCAGGACGTTATAGTGTGATACAATTTCGTCGAGGTATCCGGGTAACTGATCTTCATGAATCACAAATTTCGTATCAATACGGTTGAGTAACTTAACATGATTCATCTCTTCGAGGCTGATCGGAATAAAGTGCGACAAGGAAGTTGTTAGATCATTCATTTTCAGATATTCGGTTACGAAAAAAATCTCCTGATGTTAGTAAGTGGCCGGCATTTGAATTACTTGAAGATTTTAATATCGCCGGCATCCACATCTTGCTTGTTTTTTTCAATTTTAATATTCCGGATCACGGGGTAAATCCCTGACACGAGTTTCAGTGTCGAGTCCTTCGAATATGCGTAAACTGTATAATTGCCAGGCCTCAGGTATTTGAATTCAAAAACGCCGTCGAAATTGCTGCGAATGCGTTGGCTGTAGCTCTTGTCGTCACCGTAAATCAGGTAAACATCCTCATCGGCAGCAGGGTAAATACCGCGCAGATAAGTAAATTCAGCATTATAATTGTAGGCGGTAAGTTTTCCGTAAATTGTAGAATTTCCACCTTCCCCGGGTTCTTTGGAACAGGAAAACCACAACATAGTAAGAATAAGGAGAAGGGAAAAGGGTAATACTTTCTTCATTGCATTGAAATTTAACTCTTATTTAACGCATTATATCGCGTAAAAGTATATAAAAATAGCCATAACTTGAAATTGACACGCTAATAATCATTCCTGTCTTGCCCGGAATAAAGATCATTACAAAAAGGAATACATCGCTTTTAAACTCTATGTTATGAATAAAAGTTTATTAGCAAATAATTCAGAGATAAACAATAATCAACTTCATTTGTTAATATGCAAAAGAAAACAGTTTTCTCTTTTATAATTCTGCAACTCGCATTAGGAAACCCCGGTTATTCCCTCTCATTTCAAGGATCGGCACCCATCATAGGCAGAATAATAGATTTCATCTCTAACATATAATCGCTTACATGGAATATACCAATCAGTATGTGGAAGCTAAGCAACCTGTAGCTACCACCCAACTGCCATTCAATGAGTTTCTTAAGAACTTCAACAATAAATTGCTTACTGTTTTTCACCAGCGGGCTGACAGTAACCAGCTTGAAACCCAGCGGGGCTTACCACCTTTCGTGATGCGCGAGATTCTTGAGGCTGATCCTTTTGCAGCGTTTATTCCAAAAAAATTTGGAGGCAGAGGAGCTGTTGAAAGTGAAGGTATTGAAATCGTGTCGGCTGCATCTTATGAATCCCTTGCGCTCGGTCTTACATTTGGTATAAACTGGGGACTCTTTCTTCAACCCATGAATAAATATGCCAATGAAGAAATAAAGCAAGCCATATTTAAAGGATTCACTGATGACAAGAAAATGGGTGGATTAATGATAACTGAGCCCAATTTTGGAAGTGATGCTTTGAATATGCAGACTTCCTACACCGAATATGAAGACCATTATCACCTTACAGGCACAAAACATTGGGCAGGATTAACAGGTACTGCCGATTACTGGCTGCTGACAGCACGGCGAAAATCACCGGGAGGTGACCTAATGCGTGATATCGATTTTTTTATAAGCGATAATAATAAAACCGGTCAAAGGATTGAAGTAGAAGAATATTTTGAAAATCTCGGTCTGTATATGATTCCCTATGGCCGGAATAAGATCGATGTAAAAATACCACGACTCTACCGGCTTGAACCTAAAACTACCGGAATTTCAATGTTGTTGGATACCTTACATCGCAGCAGGTTGGAAATCCCGGCAATGGCTATGGGCTTTATCAAACGGATGCTCGACGAAGCTATAAAACATTGTGAAACACGATTCGTCGGAGCAAAAAGTCTTTTCAATTACGATCAGGTACAACAGAGGTTAGCCAGCATTCAGTCAGCTTACACCATAACTTCAGCTATTTGTGCTCACAGCAGCGAAAACGCAGGTGTGGAAAAAGATCTTGCTCCGGAAGGGCTAAAAGCTAACTCCGCAAAAACCGTAGTTACCGACCTTATGCAGGATGCCGCTCAGCATTTATTTCAACTGGTTGGAGCGAAAGCTTACAAACAGAACCATATTGCAGGTCGCGCCATTGTTGATAGCCGCCCGTTCCAGATTTTTGAAGGATCAAATGATATGCTTTACGCTCAGATTTCAGAATCAGTTGTTAAACT
>JBBQSY010000060.1:0-22256 GCA_038213495.1 Bacteroidales bacterium | reverse complement strand
AGAACCAAAAAAGAAAAAAAGAAGCATTAATAACGAGAATAACTCGAAAAGAGTTATTTCCCGTTATTAACACTACATCAACATCAACATAATTCAATTAAGAAAAAGGAAAAAGTGGTACTAAGAATTGGGAGTACCATACACAGATAAGTTTAAATGCCTCAGGTCTGTATTTTTTTTGTTATAAAAATTTTTGCAACCAGCTCTGATTCTGTTAAATCCGTGAAATATGTGGCAAAATTGATTAGTTAATAGCTGAATAGTTGCAAAAAATCATTTCTGATCCAGCATGGTCCTGCAGATAAACTCAGCCGCGTGCCCGTCGCCAAATACATTCGGGAAATCCAGCGATTCTTTTTCGAGGAAATATTCAACTGATTCTAAAATCTTTATTTCGTCGGCATCGGCAATTATGCCGGCACCGTTCTCAATAATTTCGACCCATTCGGTTTCGGGACGGGCCACCACCAAAGGCTTTTTAAAAAAATAGGCTTCCTTTTGCACGCCTCCCGAATCGGTCAGTATCAGCCTTGCATTTTTCTCGAGTACAATCATTTCGAGGTACGACACCGGGGGAATAAGATGTATCTTTTTATTACCGGTTAATCGCAGGTACAAATCTTTGGGCAGCTTACTTTCTATTATTTTGGAAGTACGCGGATGCAATGGAATCACGATATCCAAGTCCAATTGCTCAGCTATAGTGCACATGGCGCTGATAATCTCCTGCAGGCGTTCGGGCGAATCGGTATTGTTGTCGCGGTGTATGGTGCAGAGTACAAACTTATTTTCCTGCAGGCCAAGTGTTTGCATGATGTTAGTCCTCTGACCGGCAATTTCCGAAAAGTAAACCAGGTTATCGAACATAATATCGCCGCAATGAAAAACTCCCGGATTGTCTGCTGAATAGGGAGCAATGGTTCCGGCTGAGAAGCCTTCGTGTTCCAGGTTCTTTATTCCGGTAAGGGTTGGGACAAAGAGCAGGGTAGAGGCATGGTCGCACATAATGCGGTTAATTTCTTCCGGCATGCTTTTATTAAACGAACGCAAGCCGGCTTCGATATGCACGACCGGAATATGTAACTTACTTGCGGCAATAGCACCTGCAAGCGTTGAATTCGTGTCGCCATAAAGTACCAGGTAATCGGGTTTTCCCGTCAGCAGCACTTTTTCAATTCCTTCAATCATCTGTGCTGTTTGCGTGCCATGCGAAGCCGAGCCAATGTTGAGGTTAATGTGAGGGGCGGGTATGCCGAGTTCTTCGAAAAATACCAGCGACATATTGGCATCGTAATGCTGCCCGGTATGAATGATAATTTCTGTGATTTCATCAGCAAATGATTGCCGGATGGCACGGCTCAGCGCAGCAGCTTTTATAATCTGGGGCCTGGCCCCGACAACGGTAACTATTTTAATCATTAATTCTCTTTTTTAAATGATTTTGCAAATTACAATTTGTAAAATCTCTGAAACATTTTAACTCTGAAACACTGAAACATTTTAACTCTGAAACACTGAAACTTGAAACTTGAAACACTGAAACTTGAAACACTGAAACGCAAAGCAAAATTACATGATTCCCTCATCCGCGAAACTATAATAATTCCCGTCGCCGACAATTATATGGTCGAGCACAGGTAGGTCGAGCATAACCCCGGCTTCTTTCATTTTTTTTGTCAGTTGTATGTCGGCATCACTAGGCGTTAGCTGGCCCGAGGGATGGTTGTGTCCTAAAATAATAGAAGTGGCATTGTTGTCGAGTGCGATCTTAAAAACTTTTCGCGGATCAACCACGGTGCCTGTAATTCCGCCATCGCTTATCCTCACGGTTTTTAGTACCTTGTTGGCCCTGTTGAGAACAAGTATGCAAAAGCTCTCATAATTCAGATCACCAAGTTCTTTGTGAAGCAGGATAAAAGCAGTTTTGCTGTCTTTTACCTGCGGTTTTTCATTCAGAACCGATGTACTTCTCCGTCGTCCCAGTTCGAGAGCGGCTGCAATCGTAATAGCCTTTGCTTCGCCGATTCCCTTGTATTTCTGAAGATCAGGTATGGTTAATCTCGCCAGTTCTGCAAAACTATCACCTACTTCGTTCATCATGCGTTTTGCAAGGGCAACGGCGGATTCGTCGCTGTTTCCGGAACCTATAAGAATGGCTATCAGTTCAGCATTACTCAGTGCTGCCGGTCCTTTGTGAAGAAGTTTCTCCCTGGGTTTGTCATCTTCGGCCCAGCCTTTGATCGAAGTTTTAGGAATTTTATCCATCTGCAACGCGGATTTAAAAACAGATAAATTTAAAATGCTAAAATACAAAACTATATAAAACGAAAATGCCCCTGAAATCAGAGGCATTTCACTCAGAATGTTTTTTGGTTACAGAGCGTTCACTTTTTTTGTGAGCTTCGATTTAAGGTTCGCAGCTTTGTTTTTGTGAATAACACTCTTTTTAGCAAGCTTGTCAATCAGAGAAACTAAGGATGGAAGTTTTTCAGCGGCAACGGTTTTGTCTTCTAATTCACGAAAACCTTTTATCGCATTACGCATGGTTTTTGCATAATAGCGGTTACGTAATCTTTTCTTGTCGTTTGCTCTGATCCTTTTTAAGGATGACTTGTGATTTGCCATTGTTGAACTTTTATTAATGTGTTTTTAGTAGTCCGTAGGGGAATCGAACCCCTGTTACCAGGATGAAAACCTGACGTCCTAACCCCTAGACGAACGGACCATATCGTTTTTTGAGGCTGCAAAGGTAATACTTTTTTTAACTCGGGCAATAGCAGAGAAAAAAAAATTGATTTTTTTATTGTACAGGCAATACAGGCATGCGAAAAATTGGTTCTGAGCCTGTGAACCGGCAAAAAAATCATTACAAATCTACATATACGGGTGTCAAAAGTACGGTTTTATTCTGCATGACTCTCTGCTTTCGGTAAATTCGATGAAGAATATATTTAAAGATCTGTTTCGGAATTTATATTCAGGCTTTGGATTTCAGATTCATTGCTGAAAATAATATCATTTCATGTTGTTTTTATAAAGGAGTACCATGAAATTATTATTCGATTTCTGTATTTGCTGTTTTTATATATTTTCTTATTTCAACCTCATTTTAGGGTGAAATCGCACTGTTTTTAGTTCATATTTTAGAATTGTTAATAAAATGTTAAATCGTAAAAAATGTGCAAACGCTTGTTTATGTAAGTATTTGATATTAATCTTCTTCCGCAGCAAATAAATATATTTGGTAATATCGAATAAACTGTATATTTTGGCTGCTTCAAAGTGCACAAAAAATTCATCTTTTAACCAAAAAACAGACACATGAAAAGAAAATTACTGCTTTCACTTTCTGCAGCATTGTTAAGCACAGGCCTGATGGCTGGTGGTATTAATACCAACACCAACCAGAGTGCCGCCTATGTGCGTATGCTTGCCCGGAATGCTTCTTTGGGAATTGACGCCGTTTATTTTAATCCTGCCGGGCTCACCAAGCTGGGAAATGGATTTCACCTTTCGTTGAACAACCAAACCATTTTTCAGACTAAGGATGTGGTTAACAACTACAAATACCTGAATGGATCTCCGAATGCAAAATACACAGGAATTGTTAAGGCTCCTGTATTTCCAGGGGTATATGCAGCTTATAAAATGGACAAACTGGCTTTTTCATTTGGATTTAACCCCGTTGGCGGTGGTGGAGGAGCTACTTATGATAAGGGGCTTCCATCGTTCGAAATGCCAATTTCTGATCTTATCCCTCTCCTGGCTTCCACAACAGGTCCTATGAATTACAAAGCAGATATTAATTTTGAGGGTACGTCAGTATATTTTGGCTACCAGTTCGGAATTTCCTATGAGGTAAATCCTTCCATTTCACTTTTTGCAGGTGTTCGGACAGTAACTGCAAAAAACACGTATAAAGGATACATAAAGGACATAATGATCAACCCTAAATTCACTGCAACACCTCCTATTCCGGGTGTAGCAGCCCTCTCATTTAATGGTAGTTTTGTAAAACCTGCAGATTTTGGTTCAAAAATGCAGGCTTATTACACTGCAGGTGCAAAATATTACACAGCAGTTGCTACTCAGATGACAGATGCCTCTGCAAGCCTTGATCCAATGATTGCAGGTGGTATTGGTGGTCTTACACCAGCACAGGCAGCTACTGCTGGGTACATAACAGCAACACAGAAAGCACAGATTGAAGGCGGTTTAACAGCTATCGGACAGCCTGTATCACTTACTATTGTTCAGGCAAAAGGCGCATTTACTGGAGCTGCTACACAGGCAACAGGCGGAGCAGCCCAGTTAAGCGGAGGAGCCGCACAAATGGGTGGATTGGGAGCCAAAACGGCTGATGTTGAGGTAGATGCCATACAAAAGGGCACAGGCTACACGCCTATTTTCGGCGCTAACCTTACTATTGCTGAGAAACTTACTCTTGCCATTAAATACGAAATGCTTACAAAAATTGAGCTTACCAACGAAACTAAAGTGGATGGTTCCGGACTGTTTCCCAACGGAGGCAAAACCCGTGCCGATATGCCTGCCATGCTTGCAATCGGAGTTGCTTACCCTTTAACCAGTAAGCTTAATGCTTCACTCAGTTATACCTACTATTTCGATAAATCAGCCAATTATGGCAAGAAAAATTCTGCCGGAGTTGCTGTAAAGAATTCTGATGTAATTGATAAAAACTACTTTGAACTGGCCCTCGGTCTCGAATACAATATTACCGACAAGTTTCTTGTAAGTGCCGGATACCTCCTGGCAAAAACCGGTGTCTCCGAAGCCTACCAGAATGATCTTAGCTACAGCCTTACTTCGAATACAGTTGGTTTTGGTGGCAGGTATCAGATCACAAAAGGCATTGGTGTTAACCTGGGAACACTCAATACTTTTTACAGTGATTCAAGCAAAAGCTTCAGCCATACTTTAGGAACTACAGTTATTCCTGTTAAGGAAGATTACTCAAAAACTACCTGGATGGTTGCCGTTGGTGTTGATATTAAAATAGGTAAATAAAAAATATTATTTGTTCCATTAACCTGAAAAGTCCCGGTCAACCGACCGGGACTTTTTGTTGTTCAATGCTGAAATTACCCCAGGAGGTGTAAAATATGCTTGCTTATTATACCGGCATCCGGTTTAATAAATACTTGGTTCCGAAAATATTGAAATGTTGTGAATTGTATGCTTTTTAACCTGGAATGATAAGTTATCAGATCATTTCTTGATAAATTTTACATCAGTTTTATTGTCTCCCTGTATGCATCTCAGCATGTAAGCTCCAGGTGCCAGGTTTTGAACATTTACCTTATTATCTTTGGAAACAGAGATGGTTTTAACGATCCGGCCTTTCATATCTATAACCCTGATTGAGTCGAAAATTATTTTGCGGTCAGTAATAATGGTTAGTACATCCGTAACCGGGTTCGGAAAGCAAGTAATTTCTGATGTTGCTGCCGGTTTCTGAATTGCTGTAATGTACGTATCAAAAAGCCAGAGATAAGCTTCGCCAAAGGCATCTCTCCAGAGCGCTTCATTGTGTTGTCCTCCGTTTACTATCTTATTAAAAATAGTATTCTGGCTAAATCCGTTCCTGACCAGAGAATCATTCATTCGTTGCATGTCTCCAACCATGCCTGCACTTTCGTTGGTGCCGCATAGCTGAAATATCCGCATATCCTGCTGTTTGCCATACTTATGCGTAAATACCCACACGCTGTCCGAAAACCAGTAGGAAGGCGAAAACAGGCCGGCCTTGCTAAAAGTTGCCTGGTTTTTTAGCGAACCATAATGTGAAATAAGTCCTCCCAGCGAACTGCCCATGATTCCCGTATTCTCACGGTCGGGCAAGGTTCGGTAATGCTGGTCAATATAAGGTTTGAGAGTTTCTGTAATGAATAGCATGTATTTTTCGCCATCGCCTCCCCCGTACTGGGAATTTTTCCACGGGGTATATTCTCCGATGCGGTTTCCGCCTCCGTTATCGATGCCTACAACTATCGGAACCCGTTTCCCGGATGCCGCCAGCGTATTCAGTGTTTCATCTATGTTCCATTCGCCTGAATATGCAGTAAGTACATCGAACAGATTTTGGCCATCATGCATATAAAGAACAGGGTAGCGGATTCCGGAGGTTTCATAACCGGGCGGGAAATACATCCAGATCCTTCGGGTACGGTTAAACTGGGGCATGAGAAAATCAGTGCTTATTATAGAAACATTGGATGCAGCCGTTGAAGTTGCTCCTCCGCTTCCGTCAGCCCAATTCGCAATAGTAATATCAACTGTACTGTTGTTGCCAAAGGTGAAACTGCGGTCCACTATTTCTTCGCCAGCCGAACCTTTTTCTACAGTAGCCCACGAGCCGCGTGTGATTTTAAATTTAATAACCGAACCCGCCGCCTTGGCAGCCATGGTAATAGACCATTTCCCCGCTTCATTCTTACTCAGTTTGTAATCCGGCATTCCGGGCTGCCAACCGTTAAAATCTCCGGCAATATAGAGGCTTTCCAGGGGAGGAGTGTTCGAAGGAAGTGATTGCACTACAAATGTTACCTGGGCTGATATTCCCGATGTCAAGAGGCAAAGGAAAATAAAAATCAGAAGTTCGTGTTTTTTCATGGGGAGAGGATAATTATTTATTAAAATAACCGGAGTGCAAGTATACCAAATGTTTATATATTTTGAAGCCTGGTATGGTCTTATTTTTTCATTTTTTAGTCACTCTGAAGATTTAGGCGAGAAGAGGGTCAAGAAAATAAGGTTTGATATAGTTTAAAAACCTTTCAGGCTGATCTCAGAAATCACTTCATAGCGGTTTTGCCCCGAAAAAAAATACTTTAGTGACCGATGCCGTCATGAACATAAAGGTAGGTCAGCTTACTTTTTTTTCTTTCTTTTGCAAAATACAAATTCCGTTTATATTCCTGTTTATGAAGAACACGCTTCCCGCATCTGCCAAACCAGGCTTAAAGTCTTTCCCCAAGAGTTTCTGGACAGTAATTACCATGGAGTTTTTCGAACGGGGCTCGTATTACGGTGTAATGTCGGTACTTTCGGTTTACCTGGTTATGAGCACAGCTGATGGAGGTTTAGGATTTTCGAAGGAGGGAGTGGGTGCCATAAAAAGTACCATCACACCGCTGTTGTATTTCCTTCCAATCCTGGCCGGTGCACTTGCCGATAGGTTTGGATACCGGCGCACCCTTATGATGGCATTTACGGTGATGAGCACAGGTTATTTTTTTACCAGCCTTTCCACTTCTTATGGAATGGTTTTTCTGAGCCTTGTGCTTATGGCCATCGGAGCAGGATTTTTTAAACCGGTAATATCCGGGACTATTGCAAGGGTAACTGACGAAACGAATTCGTCGCTTGGATTTGGTATCTATTACTGGAGCATTAACCTGGGAGCGTTTATCGTTCCCCTGTTGTTAGTCCCTTATCTGAAAAGTATCGGCTGGAATTATATTTTTGTGATGGCTGCAGTTGGAACAGGTTCTATGCTGATTCTCAATCTTTTAGTTTACCGCGAACCGCCAAAACCTGTAAACACCAAGTCACTGATTGAGGTTTTTAAAGGCATTTTCCTGGTTCTTAAGGATTATCGGTTTCTTTTAATGATATTTATTTATTCGGGATTCTGGATTTTGTATTTCCAGATGTTCGACACAGTTCTATGGTATCTGAAGGACTATATTGACATGACGCCGGTTAATGATGTAGTGAACTCCTTTCTTGGTTTATTTATCAAAAATCCCAATTGGAAATTCGATGCGGAGCATGTAACGGTAATCAATGCCGGGATTATTATTCTTTTACAACTGCTGGTATCAAAAATTGTTCGCACCAAGCCTGCTTTGCCAACAATGATTGCCGGTATTGCCATGGGAACAGTCGGAATGGCTATTCTTTCGATATCGACCTATGCCTGGGTTTTCATTGGCGGAATCGTAATATTCTCCATTGGCGAAATGACCGCACATCCAAAATTTATCTCCTATGTCGGGTTAATTGCACCTGCGGACAAAAAAGCCCTTTACCAGGGGTATGCTTTTCTTTATGGTGTAATTGGAAGTGGCATTGGTGGAATCCTGGGTGCCACACTATACGTTCATTTCGTCGATAAGCTGCATCGTCCGGGAGTCCTCTGGTTTATCTTCAGTCTGATTGGGGTTGCAACCATTATAGGCCTTTTGCTTTATAACCGCTTTATTTTACCCAGGAATAAGATAGAATAGTGAAGGAAAAGCATGGATTAATCTGCGAAATTTCAAATGCATAAAAATTAGAAATGCGGTAACCCTGTAACCTTGTATCCCGATAGCTATCGGGACTGTAACCCAGTAACCCTAAAACCCTGTAAACCTGTAACTTTTGAACCACATAGGCATTGTTTTGCACTTAGATATTTGATTAAAAGAATACAATTCCCGGATGCTCATAAAACTCAATCTTCTTAAGTCCTCCCCACCGGGGAGGATTTAGGAGGGGTCTGAAACCTTGTAACCCAGTAACCCTAAAACCCAGTAAACCTGTAACTTTTGAACCACACAGGCATTGTTTTGCACCTAGATATTTGATTAAAACAATACAATTACAGGATGCTCATAAAACTCAATCTTCTTAAGTCCTCCCCACCGGGGAGGATTTAGGAGGGGTCTGTAACCCTGAAACATTGTAACCCTGTAACATCTAATCCCTGACTTAAAATGGACTTTAAACTTATTGATCACGAATACATCCAGTTGAATCAACTCCTCAAACTTATGGGATTGGTTGATACGGGTGGCGAAGCGAACCAGCGGATTGTGGATGGCGAAGTACTGGTAAATAAAGCTGTTGAATTGCAAAAGCGTAAAAAATTGCGCAGCGGGGATGTTGTTCTTTTTAACAGGAAGACCATCGTGGTCAGGTAGTTTGCTTCTGAGTAGGAGGGAATCAGGGATGAATCAAATACCTATATTATGAAAAATCCCCGCTACTAAGAAGCAGCAGGGATTTTTATTATTTATAAGTCCTAACAGATTACTAATTCAGCCTTTGCCTGGTAGGCCGAATATTCCTGTTTCAGTGTATTCATTAATTCCTTTACAGGGATAATCTTGTTCGTCTTCCACACATTACTTCCTGCAAAAGCATAGCCTTTTTTGAAATTCCCGCGCAGGGCGGCAGTAAGCGAAGCAATAATGCAATAAGGCGCTGTATTGATATCGCAAGTGCGGATACAGTTTACCGGGCAACTCTTAGGTTGACGTTCGCCAGCTTCCACTTCATCCAGAAATGGCGACTTAATTGCCCGCCCCGGCATGCCCACCGGACTCTTGATTATCTTTACATCTTCTTTCTTTGCAGCTATGTAAGCCTGTTTAAACTCAATTGAAGCATCGCATTCGTCAGTGGTTACAAACCGGGTTCCCATTTGAACGCCTGAAGCTCCCAACCTCATTATTTTTACTATGTCAGCACCTGAATATATCCCTCCGGCAGCTATCACCGGTATATTCCTGCCATTTGCAGTACCAAATTCGTTTACTGCTTGTACAACTTCAGGAATTAATTTTTCGAGTGCATAATTCTCATCAAAAATCTGGTCTATTTTAAAACCCAGGTGACCACCTGCTTTTGGACCTTCAACAATCACCGCATCAGGAAGATAATTGTAATTTGCTAGCCATTTGTTGCATATCAGCGTGGCTGCTCTTGCTGACGATACAATGGGAACAAGGCGTGTTTTAGAGCCGGGTGTCAGGTATTTGGGCAAATCCAGGGGAAGTCCTGCTCCCGAAATAATAATGTCTATTCCTTCTTCGACGGAAGTGCGAACCAAATCATCATAATTGGTAAGTGCCACCATTATATTTACTCCAATTATGCCTTTGGTTTTTTGCCTGGCTTTCCGGATTTCCTGTTGCAGGCCAATTATATTATTGGCAAGATACCCTTTCGAGGAATCCTTATACAACATTCCTATTCCTGCTGCTGATATAACTCCGACTCCGCCTTCGGTTGCTACTGCCGATGCAAGGCCGGACAGCGAAATTCCAACGCCCATTCCACCCTGGATTATGGGTGTCGTGATTATTAATCCGCCAATATTCAATTCTTTCATCTTAATCATCTGCAGTACAATTTCTGTTGAAGTAGATTATTCCCGAAGCCATTTATTGAGTATTTGGTTGAAATAAATCAGCCATTACAAGGCTTACGGTGATACAAAAGTACTTCTTAAAAAGATTGGCAACCGAAAAATGGGCTGCACTGCCTGAATAGGGCGGAAATGTAAGGTTTAGGGATGAAATGTATGATATTCAGGGATGAAATGCGCGCTTATTTTTGAATATTTTCAATTATCAGCTGAAAATTGCCAGCTAAATGGATGAAATGACTAAATAGTAAACGGGGAAATCAGCCTCTTTTAGATGAAATCAATTTCTTAAATTTCGAAACATTTTGCCGTGCAATCGGTATCCGGAAATCAAGGCCATTGGATTCGAGGGTATAATTTGGGGATATGCCTGTTAATCTCGAAATCTGGTCTGTATTTACCAGGCAGCAGCGGTGACATTTTTTTATGTTCGTATAGGCCGAAAGCTGTGATTCCACTTTACTAAGCGTTTGCCTGATCATTTGTTTGCGCACAATTGCTCCTTCGCGGTAAAAGATTTCGATATAATTACTTGCCGACTGTATAAGTACAATATTCCTAAGATCGGCTTCAAAAACTTCTTTGCCATTCTCGGATTCAATACGAATCTGCTCACTCACCGGATTTTGTCCTCCTTTCCTCTCCTCGGCAAGCCAATGCCGGCCGCTATCTATAACCTGTGATACTTTTGATTTTAACGAATTGTTATAATTTAAAAGATTAAACAATATAAGGGGTAACAAAGCTATGGCTCCTGAACGGAAAATTGGAAGCGACTGCATGCCCTGTATGCTGAAAACCTTTGCTGTTAATGTAAATCCAAAAATCAGGACGGTGAACATCCCGACATTCCAGATCAATTCCTTTCGAACGGTCCAAAGATCCGACTCAAATATCTTTGGAAATAATCCGGGTAAGATCAGCGTGTTAAAAAAGAAAGTTGCGGCACTTACAAGGCCGATTACCAGCACAAAATATCCATCTTTGGGAGAAGCAAGAAAATTAATACCAAAAGGCTGGAAGTACAGCATAATGAGCATAAAACCCATACACACAAACGCAATCGTACGGAGGTTGTGTTTAAAATTATTATTAAACGGATAAGGCTGGTTCAGGTTCTCAAACATCGTTTCTGTTTCGGATACAAAGATAATATTAAAATATATACATTTTTGGACATGTTATTTATACATTACTCCAAGCCAACAAACGGGCAAACAGATTGAAGTATGTCTGTATCGAGTTCATTTTATTGTCAGCGGTTTTGCCAGTTATGTCAGTTGTTTAGCTTATGGTATATGTTTTGATACAATCATCAATATGAAAAACACGCTGGATTTTCCAATAATGAAGCGGGCTCTTGACTGGGCTTACGAAAAAGCTTTGATTGGGGTGCACGGAATGGATTCTGCCGTTGACATGGCGCAGAAATACATGAAACAGGATGGAACAACACATGAAAAAGTGAATTCACTCATTCGGTGGCAAAATGCCATAGCCGGAGGCAGTGGTTTTATTACCGGCATCGGGGGTTTTATGACTTTGCCGGTGGCCATTCCTGCCAACCTGGCAAGCGTACTTTATATACAGATACGGATGATTGCCGCAATTGCATATATGGGAGGCTTCAATTTGCGTGAAGATAAAGTCAAAACGCTGGTATTCATGTGCCTGGTTGGTAATATTGCCAAAGATATAGTTCAGGAAACAGGTATCCGTGTAGGTACTACGATTACTGCAAAAGCAATAGGACAAATTTCAGAGAAATCACTGTTGCTCATCAATGAAAGGGTCGGATTCAGGTTGCTATCGGCATGTGGTAGCAAAGGAATGATAAACCTGGCAAAAGCTGTCCCTGTTGTAGGTGGATTAGTAGGAGGCTCAATCGACGTAGCTGCAACCAATCTGGTCGGGAATATGGCCAGGAAAACCTTTATAAATAATGCTGGATGAGTTTTATTATTTGATCTAAACAGCTCTTTTTTTTAACATATTCTTCTGTTTCATTTTTTCAAGGTATTCTGCAGACTCAGAATACTACTTTTTTTTATTTTTTATTTGATTTCTTCAACGATGTTAACAGGCAAATAATCAGGAAGATAGCATAAGTCAGACCCGAAAGGAAGAACGATTTAGTAAAAAAAACAGCTGCTTCGATCGCACTTTTTCCGGGTTTATATGTTATTTAGTTGTAGTGCACCAAGCATGACAGATTAACATTTCCTTCATTAAATATTTCCTTTATTTAACAGTTCCTTTCTTTATTCAAACAATGGTTCCCCTTGTCTGCATTTGTTTTATCGGTGAATAATCTTCAATCATTTCTTAAACCTTTGTATCATGGCAGAAATTGTATCAATATTCGAAACTATTGCTCGTGGAAGCAAGCAACGAAAACTGATTTATCTTATTCAGGAATGGCTTTGCCTTAGTGGTCAAAGCATTAAAACAGACGGAGATTTTGGGCCTGCCACTGAGATTGCTGTTAAAAAATTTCAGCAAAATGCCGGTCTGATACCAAACGGTATTGTCGATCCGCTTACTTTCGAAAAACTGGTCGGGCCGATGAAAGAAATGATGGAGGTTACTTTGGTAAGTGCAGGCAACCTGCTCTTTGCAGTTGTAGAACTTTCGCTGAAATACCTGACAGTTCATCCTGTCGAAATTGGCGGACAAAATCTGGGTCCGTGGGTACGCTACTTCATGGACGGTCACCAGGGTAATTTCTGGCCATGGTGTGCAGGATTCGATACGTTTGTCGTAAGGCAGGCTGCAAAGCTGATAGGGGTTCAGTCCTCAGTTCCCAGGACCTATAGCTGCGATGTTCTTGGAATGTGGGCAAAGCATAACGGCAAATTGGTAAAAGGATCCTCCGGGAATCTTTCATCTGTAAAACCCGGGCATCTTTTCCTTGTACGAAGATCAGTAAACGACTGGCAACATACAGGAATCGTAATTGAAATGACACCGGAATACTGTGTTACTATCGAAGGAAATACCAATGATGAAGGCAGTCGCGAAGGGTACGAGGTCTGCCGCCGCATCAGATCATTCCGAAGCCTTGATTTTGTTATTTATTAGGATTTAGCATTTGGTTTGCTGACAATAGAATGTTTGCATAACTGTTTATGCTTTTACAGTAGAATCTGTAAAATCTGAATAAATACACTTACAGGGTTACCCGTCTTTATCCTGTGTGCAATGCTGATCACAATTGGCATCTGCAATATCACTACAGCGCAAATCATTGCCTCCGGCGATTTCCATTCCTTGCTTGTATGTCCCTCAGGATCTGTTTATTCAGCCGGACAGAACAATGCCGGGCAACTTGGTGATGGTACATATAACCCAAGGTACGCCCCGGTTCCGGTTATCGGACTTACAACAATTTCAATGGTTTCCGGGGGTAAATATCACTCGCTGTTTTTGAAAAACGATAATACCGTCTGGGCATCAGGACTCAATTCTTTGGGTGAGATCGGAGATGGTACAACGACTGAACGGCTCACTCCGGTTCAGGTTACTTCACTTTCGGGAATTGTTTCAGTTTCGGGCGGAGTTAATCATTCGTTGTTCCTCAAAAATGATGGCACCGCCTGGGCTGTAGGTGGAAACGTTGCCGGTCCACTGGGTGATGGAACCTATATTAATCGATCTATTCCGGTACAGGTTAGCAATCTAACCGGAGTTATTGCAGTTTCGGGTGGCGGTGATCATTCAGCTTTTCTGAGAAACGACGGAACGGTTTGGACCACCGGTGATAATGCATTCGGACAACTAGGGGATGGAACTATTATTTCAAAATCTACTCCTGCTGTGTTAAACTCATTGAGCGGGATAAAGGCAATTTCGTGTGGAAACAGGCACACACTTTTTCTGAAAAATGATGGCAGCGTTTGGGCAACCGGTATAAACACTTACGGACAACTTGGCATTGGTATTAATGTTGATAAACTGGTGCCCGTTTTAGCTTCGGGGTTAACAGGGATTACAGCTATTGCAGGAGGCGGCGAGCATTCCCTCTTTCTGAAGAATGACAGCACCGTATGGGCCGTTGGCCAGAATAATTATGGACAACTTGGGGATGGAACCGCAGTTGATAAATCAACACCTTTAAAGGTGATTGGTTTAACGGGAATGATTAGCATTGCTGCCGGATTCAGGCATTCTTTGTTCCTGAAAAAAGATGGGACAGTCTGGTCGGCGGGCTATGGACTCGACGGAGCGCTTGGTCTTGGTATAGATCATATCAATAATAATCTTACGCCTGTACAAGTGACGGCTTTATGTTATTCCACAGGAATTGTGGAAAACAATGATTTTGGCTTTTCGGTTTATCCAAATCCTACGTCAGATTTTGTTGCGATGCGTGTTAACAAGACGCATCCGTCGTCAGCATATTATATAACTGACGTAACAGGGCAAAAAGTTTTGTCGGGCAAATTAGAAGAAGAAACAACAATCATTGATATCAGGTCTTTGGCAAAAGGAATTTATTTTGTTAAAGCTGGGAAGCATTGCGTTAAAACAATTAAATTAATAAAGCAGTAAGCGCTAAAATGTCAGGCTGAAAAATGTACCTGCAGCGCAGCAATTATTTCAAAAGTGGATAAGCAAACATTTGATATTTTAATCATTTAAAAATTAATGTTATGGAAATAAAAAACTTCACCGAAAATGGTCTTGTGCTTAGTATCATTGAAGACCTGAAACAAAACATGGGTCCGGATAAAATGTTTTCGGACATTATTGACGATAACGGGCACCAGTATGTTGACCTTGTTCAGGAGGGAGGAGGTGTATTGGGAGTAGCGCTGGTTGGCTATGTGTACGTGCTCGAACAGATGAATATCAGGTTCCTGAGCCTGGCCGGCACATCCGCAGGTTCCATAAACACATTATTGATGGCGTCAGCCGGCCGTATTGATGAGCCAAAAAGCACCTGGATACTGGAATGTTTGTGCAATAAAAAACTAATTGATTTTGTTGATGGCGACAATGATGCCCGTGAATTTATCGATGCATTGCTGGGGAATGTCAGCAATTTAAAGCTTGCTTTAAAAGGGGCGCAGGTGATTGATAATTTCCGCGACGACTTTGGTCTGAATCCGGGTAAAAATTTCCACGACTGGATGAAAAATCTTCTCAATCAGAAGGAAATCAAGAATATGGAAGATTTGCAGAACCTACGGGATGCAGGCGTCACGGATGGCAATAATATTAAAAACCGTTTAACTAATACTGCCTATAATACATCCAGCAATTTTACTCAAATAGCTATCATTGCAGCTGATATTACCACCCAGAGCAAAATTGTTTTCCCTGAAATGTCGGAATTGTTATATGCTAATCCTGGGAAAGCAAATCCTGCTGACTTTGCTCGGGCTTCCATGTCAATTCCATTCTTTTTTCAGCCATTCAGAATCAACAAGATTCCCACCGGTGTTGATGCATGGCGAAAATGGAATCAAATGACGGGCCTCAACGCATCCATACCCGATGAGGTGCTCTTTATGGATGGGGGTATAATTTCGAACTTCCCTATTGATATCTTCCATAACAATACTAAAGTTCCTGATGCGCCGACCTTTGGGGTGAAAATTGGCCTCGATAAAGCTGAGATAAATAAGAACGAGAAATTTTTCAGCCTTATCGGATCTATTTTTCAATACAGCCCGCTACTCCTCCGATGATAATTTTTTACGTACAAATCCTGATTTCAGAAATTTAATCGGTTACATTGATACCGGAACGCACAACTGGTTGAATTTCGGGCTCACCGATGATGAGAAAATTGATCTTTTTATCAGAGGCGCACAGTCTGCATCTTCATTTCTGAAAAGTTTTAACTGGGAAAAATACAAAGGAATACGGAAAGTGAAAATGCAGCTTTATGCATAAACCAGTATCTTTTCGAAACCAATATACATGATAAAGCAATCTGAACCATCAAAATCCAGCTCTGACCATTGGTTGCAATTAGGGACTATGCCGTTTTTGGTTTTCGTTTTGTACATTTGCATCAGGCTTAACGTTTGCCTTGATAAAATTTCCCTATGAAATCCTTACTTTTGCTTGTATTTCTTATCACTTTCTCTTTCAAAGGGCTCTTTTCGCAGACAACACTGTTCGATGCATCACGTATCTCCGACGTATATGTTGAACTTCCGGCCGATTCGTTAACCTGGATGATGGCAAATGTGCTTTCCGATCATTATATCCAGGCCATGTTTGTATATGACTATGGAACCGGCCGGGATACAATTCAGAATATTGGTTTCAGATTGCGTGGCAATACTTCGCGGGCTTCGAAAAAGAAATCCTTCAAGATCAGTTTTAACGAATATGTTTCGGGACGCAGGTACCAGGATGTTAAAAAGATAAACCTCAACGGGCAGCACAACGATCCCACCCTGATTCGCGAAAAGCTTTTTTATGATTCGTGGTACAAAGCCGGTTTGCCGGAACGCCGTACCAGCTTCGTGCGCTTGTATATCAACCATTCCTATTACGGGCTTTATACAAATCTCGAAGAATTTGATAAGGACTGGCTTCAAAAAGTGTTTGGCGAAAAGAGTGGGAACCTGTACAAGTGCACCTGGCCTGCCGATCTTGTGTATAAGGGCACCGATCAGCAATCGTATAAAAACATCAACAGTGGTTCTGTTACCGGAGGTCGTGCCTATGATTTGCAAACCAATGAGGTTGCAGATGATTATTCTGGCCTGGTAGATCTGATTACTCTGCTTAATCAAACTCCGGATGCTGCATTTGCAGCCATGATCGCCCAAAAAATTAATATTGACGGCTTGCTGAAAGCATTTGCCCTTGATGTAGCATCGGGAAACTGGGACGATTACATGTATAACAAAAACAATTATTTTTTATATCAACGCTCGGATAACGGCAAGTTTGAATTTATTACCTATGATACCGACAATACGTTTGGTGTGGATTGGGTAAACCGCGACTGGGCCACACGAAATTGCCTCGACTGGCTCCAGGCCGGACAGTCGCGACCGCTGGCGGATAAAATTTTGGCAGTTCCGGAGTTTAATGCGAAATACCAGCGATACCTTGATACAATTGCACGTTTTATCATAAATCCCGATGTTATTTTTCCTCACATCGATTCGCTGGAAGCCCTGGTAACGGATGCTGCTATTGCCGACACTTACCGCAGTCTTGACTGGGGTTACACGGTCGCAGATTTTATAAATGGATTTACACAAAAAATTGATTCTCATACACCGTATGGGATCAAACCGTTTCTGACAACACGTTATTTGAGCATACTCCAGCAATTGCCTGTAACCTCTGTTACGGAACCGGTAAACAGCTATATTTCACTTTCAGTATATCCTAACCCGGCAGAAAATGTGGTCACATTGCAATTTTCACCTTCTTCCAGGTTCAGAACCGGATTTATTATTGATATGCTTGGCAGACAGCAATTATCGTTTAACATTTTACAAAATCATGATGAATGCAAAGTCCCGGTTTCGGCTTTAATGCCTGGTCTTTATAACCTGGTTATTCAAAATGATCGAGGCAGTTTCATACATACAAAATTTATAAGGAAATAATAAGAACCACTAAAGATATTATAAAGCATAAGCTTAATTCATTATTTCGCTTGCAGCGGAATCTTAAGGATACATGGCTGATGATTTATTGAAAACAATATGATTACTATTTGTGTTTTTAAAATTATAAAAAAACCGGAAAGTTCCTAACACTTTCCAGCTTTTTTAATTTATGAAGGAATGATTACCTGATAAAACTTCTGATCTCTGACGAATAATCAACCGTTACGGCACGCCATTCGTCCAACAAATTATCCCATGTTCCAACACCATTTATTTTTTCATAGCTTGCTTTAACGCCCTTGTCTTTCGACCATTCATCGAACGAGTTAAAATTCCACAGTAAGGCAACATCACCTGAATTGGCAGTGTGCAAAGGGTTATTATAAACGAGGAAAGCTGATGTTCCCATCGACTCGTAGGCTTTCTTAAGTTTTTCAGCTAAAGCTTTAAAACGGTAGTATTCACCTCGTTTAAGTTTTACATTCCATGCTTCGTAATACTTTGCTGTTTTAAGCTTATCCATGCCATACGAAAGGTCATCGTTGAGCTCCCACAACTGGGTATCGCCATATGTTTCAACCAGTGGATCCACAGTTGCCGACCAGTCAGCTGCATGACCACCCTCTTTGGCCGGCCTGGTATCAATTGAAGAATAAGTAGTTGGTCCGTAAACCCATATGTACCATCCAGCTTTATCACCATATTCAACTTTTCGAAGACCCGCCTGGTATTTCCCTTCAGGATGATACTTGGTATCGTGTGCTTTAACAGCAGCTTCAAATTTTTCTTCCATACCACTTTTTGGCATGATGTACATGGTTTCTGCAACCAAGGTGGGTTTTTCGGCACTTGTTTGTGCAAATACACTGTAGACTAAAAATAGTGCGATGCTTGTCAGCGTGAATGTTTTTTTCATAATAATTTGATTTTAGGGTTCTTATACTATATTTAACAGTCGTAGAGGACCATTTGTTTAGAATGAATCTAATTAAGAAAAATCAACTAATTCGTCAATCACTTGAAAGGTAATATTATCAATAGTTTCAGGAAGTATTATTGCCAGATTAGTTTAGAAAATATTTGCTTACAATAAAGATATCTTGTTGATAACCAAAAAAATAAAATATTCCTTTACCTGAATATTTAGATAAAATAATGAGATAACGGGAATGAGGGGAGGGGGGTTTTGACAGAACTGGAAGATACCTTTTTAAGTTTGAAATTATCTTTACAATGATTTGACAGCATTTATTTTGTTATGACCTAAATGCTCTTTCCAATTTATCAGCCTAAATCATAGAAGCAACAACCAAAAGCAAGCTAAACAGCATGTAAAATTTGTGAACAGGGATAATTATACTGAACCAGAGGCCTCCGGTACTTATAAGCCGGCAAATTAACAATGTCAGCTTAAAATGCGAATTGTATTCCGAAACCCATCGAAAAACCACCGGGTTGAAGCATCCGCATAGCCATTTTACTTGTTTCTGTAAGTACGGAAGTATCCTTAACTTTCCAGGGGTCTGTCTGCAAGGGAATTGCATATCCTGCCTCGATGAAAAACCTGTGTAGATCATGTATCAGCCACATATAAGAGATTGTGGGATTTAACGTAAATCCCGGAAGTAAATCGAGTTTCACATCCTTTGTTCCGTAAGTGGTCTCCAGTGGTGTTATAAAGTTTTTTAACCCGGCTGCCCGCGATAAGTAAACTCCATATCCAATGCTTTTACCCAGTTTCTTTTCGTTTCTGATACCCAAACTCAGTTTACTTCCCCAGGAGCCTATTCCTGCGCCGGCACGGATAAAAAAGTTGTTTTGCAGCCTGAGATCGCCGGTTATGCCAATTACTCCCGAAAAACTCTCAAGTCCGGTTCCAAGTCCGAGGTAAAACTGAGGTATTCTTACGGTTAGCTGCTGTATGTCAGTCTGCGCTGAGGTCTTTACAGTCAATAGAATTGCAACGATTATAACAAGAAACATTCTCATATAAACAGGTTTATTTGGTTGTATACTTTAAACTTTAAATAGCAGAACTAAAAGAAGCAACAAAGATATAAATATCCTTGATATGATTTTGTGGTATATTGAAATATTTTAATTGTTTTCCTGCATGTCAGATTCAGGTAGTTTTGATTAAACAGGGAATTGCTCAGACCCACATTCAAACTTCAATTAATTTGATGAAAAAACCTGAATAATCGCTCTGAGAAAAGCAGCCTGGTTATTTAGTTTCAAACAATATCCCCATGTTTTTCATCAAATAAGTGGCGTTCAGGTTTTTACAAACTCCATTCCGTAGTTTATAATCAATCATCATTTTGTCGCCGGTTATTTCTATTTCGAAACAAAGATTGTTAACGTGCCCCTGGTAGCGGTCAGCCAGTTCGCCAAGCATCAGGTCGTGGGTGGCAAAAAGCCCTACCGACTTAAAGTGCAGTAATTGTTCGATAAGTGCAATAGATCCGGCCTGTTTGTCTTTTGAGTTGGTGCCTTTCAGAATTTCATCAAGCAATATCAGCTTTTGTTTGCCGCTGTTCAGTTCATCAATAATCTGTTTCAGACGTTTCAGTTCAGCATAAAAGTAGGATTCATTCTTCAACAGCGAATCGCTTGTACGTATACTGCTGTGAATTTCGACGGGGAAGAATTTCAGTTTTTTAGCGCACACAGGTGCCCCTGCCATTGCAAGAATATAATTTGCCCCGATTGTTCTCAGGAAAGTGCTTTTACCCGACATATTTGCACCCGTCAGTATGTGAAACTGATTCCATCCTTGCATTGCCAAATCATTTACCACACGCTGATCAGGAGGTATAAGCGGATGGCCAAGGTGAAGGGCTTCAAAATTGAAATCTTCAGTAATTACCTCAGGAAAAACAAAATCAGGGTGATTGTACCTGAAATTGGCAAGGCTCGACAAAGCATCCAGTGTAGCAATGGCTTCAAACCAGTCAGGAACATGCGCGCGGTTCAGCTTTTTCCATTTCTCAACCTTGAGCAAAAGGTGAAGGTTGAACATGAATAATCCGTTCAGTATCACTGCCATCAACAGGTTCAGGTTGGAGTCAATATAGTTGAGAATAACTGATAAACTGTGTATGGATTTCGAAGGACGTTGTTCCAGATTAACTGCCAGCTTCTCCTGCAGCTTTTTCAGGTATTCCGATGTAAATGCCGTTTCCTCGATCAGCAACAAAGATTTAGCGTACTTATTCAGTATTTTGTTTTTGGATGTAATAATATTTTGAGTGGCTATTGTTTGTTTGCCATATAAATAAACAATCGTTAACTGTATGATAATCAAAATAGATGGGAATGAAATGATTCCGAAAATTGACATCACTATACCCACAAGTGTAAGGGCTGGAAGACCATAGGCAAGAATACGGAGTAACTTCAGGTTTTTTACAGGGCTTTCACTTTCAAGCCACCGGATAATTTCGGTTTTATCGGATTCTGCTATCTGCTCATCATGAAATATTAGCTGAAGTTTCTGTCGCAGATCAACCATTTCGGATAATTCATTTACTGCCGTTTGCCTTGGAATTACTTGTCCGCTATAGCTGAATGCATTGTTGAAATAATCAGCCAGTTGCAGTTTGCCAAAAATGGTTGCTGTGCGGTTAATATATTGAAACAGCGATCCCTGACCGAAAATATCCAGGTCATGTGTATAATCGTGCGACTGATCGATAAACTCGTTGCCGGGATCGAAAGCGCTGTAATCACCTTTTAAGGCGGCAATTTCCAACTCGTTGATATGTAGTAAAATTTCTTTGGTCTTGATAAGCTTCTTTAATTTGCTATCAATCACAGTCACTATAAGGAATGCAATAAATACTATAATGGTAATAATGGCAAACCAAGGTGTTTGTATGGTCAGAAATTTATAAACCAGGAAAGCAGTGAATATAAACAATAACAATCGGAGAAGAGGCAGGTTTTTTTGTTTATTTTCCAGGCTTTGTTTTTCGGTGGTATAGGATGATACGCGTTGGTTATATTCGGATAATCTGTCAGCCATAAAAGGGTTTCTAAATGAGGCAAATTTAGGCATTTTTAAAGACAGATCTCTGCTTTGTGTAAATCCCTGACTTGTGCGATAAGGAAGCTCAAAATTAGTTATCAGGTTTTTTCAACAATTTTAGCAGGTTAAAAAAGAATTACTGAATTTTGAGTCTGCTCCGAAAAGTCTTTTACCCCTAAATCCCCTAAAGGGGACTTAGCTTAATTTGTTAATTTTCAACGTATTTCTCTTTTGGGGCAGGTGTAAAAATTTGAAAATCAATAAATTGTGACTTTTCGGAGTGGACTCAATTTTTAATAGTAAAAATAAAAGAAGTATGTCAACATTTGGTAAGACTTGGTGGGGCGAGCAATGGCTCAACTCGTTGAATAATATTGATTACAGCAATCGTTTGCCACGCGGTGCAAGCTACGCTCGAAGTGGTCATGTTGTAAAAATTAGTCTGAATGGGAACCACATTTCAGCAAAAGTGCAGGGT
>JBBQSY010000059.1:0-22775 GCA_038213495.1 Bacteroidales bacterium | reverse complement strand
ATCACAACTGCCCTCACAGCATTTGTGAGGTGTCGAAAATACAGAAATAGACTTTAATGAATTGCCGCAAAAATGCCTGGTCATGGATATACCTGTTGTTGAAATCAACAAGAGTGAAACTACCAGTATATGGGCAATTTTTTTAATCATTTTTTCTATTTTGCTGCAAATGTAACGCAGTTATTTATACAATGTTTTAATTTATGTAATTTTTAACATATAATTAACGACAGAATTGGATTCCTGTAAGGAATGTTATCTGTGTTTTACCGCCATAATTCCTTATTCTATTGACAAAATCATTTCCATTTGCATGATTTCGGGAGCTCAAATAAAATTTGACACTTTTACATCCTGAAGAAATTCAATCGGATAAAAAAAATGACTGCAAAACGACAAAACTTATTAAAACCATTTACAGCTTTGCAGAACAGGCTGTTTGCACGGCTTTATTTTGCCCAGACAATCAGTTTATTAGGCGATGCTTTTACATAAGCAGGTATTGCACTTTTATCTTTTGAATTCGGTGGAATCCATTCAGCTAAGATTTTGTCGACAACTTTAATTCTAAGGGTAGCTGCTTTTATAATTTTAGGAACCTACGCCGGAGTTATTGCTGATCGCTTCGACCGTAAGAAAATTATGATCTTCAAACATTTTGGACGTATGCTCATTTCTGTTTGCTAATACTTTGTTAAATTTTCACATCGCGTTGGATTTATGCTTCAAGTGTTTACTTTTGTACCGTGATAAAAAAGATTCAAATATCATTGGCATTCCTGGGATTACTCCTGTTTCTTGTACATGGAGTTATCCCGCATCATCACCATGATGCCCATGATATTGTTAATCTAATAAGTCACCCACACCATAATCAGGATAATTTCAAAGATGATAATCCGGATCATCACATTCCACTTCCCGCGCACCAGCACCTTTCGGTTTTAGAAAATTTTGATCTTGTCCGCTTAAATACAAGTGCTTTTAAAAGCATAATTTTACAAGCGTATGATATTATTTATTATTCAGGCTGCTTATATTCAGTTTACCCTAATGAATTTCATCAAAAGTCATTTTCCTATACAATCAAGGGGCCGTTAATATCCCTTCCTTTCATTATTTCTCCAAATGCTATGCGGGGCTCCCCTGTTATGGACTGATTCCGCAAATACTCACGGGATAATAATCCTTCTTTAATTCATTTCATTTTAGCCGGGTTTTAGCCTTGCTGTAAATTCATATAATTACTTTATTCAAATGAAAAAAGCAATATACATCATATGTGCTGTTTTGATGGTTTCCTGCAGCAGCAGGAATACTTCCGAAAAAGAAGCGCAAAGCCACAGTGCTGAGGCTAACGAATTGCCATCACTTTCTTTTACTGTTTACACCGAGAAAACTGAGTTATTTGCTGAGTTCCGATCTCCTGTGGTTGGTGATACCTTGAAAATTGGAGCTCATTTTACCAATACAGGCGAGCTTTTCACCGCAATAACCGGTGGCACTATTACCCTATCATTAATAACCGATGGTAAAACTGTTTCTCAACCGGCGAATGTATCATCTTCTCCTGGTATTTTCAGGTATGCTATCATTCCTTCTAATGCGGGTTTGGGTAAACTTGTGTTTGAAGTGCAGTCAAAAGGCAATACCGACAGGGTAGTAATAGACAGCATCTATATTTACCCTGATAAAAAAGCCGCCCTGGCATCAAAAAAAGAGGAACTTAAAGGCGGTGACATCTCTTATCTTAAAGAGCAAGCATGGAAAACAGAGTTCTCCAATATGCTCCTGGTTCCACAGAATTTCCATGAAGTAATTAAGACTACCGGCGAAATTCTTCCGGCACAAGGCGACGAAATGGTTGTCACCGCTAATGCGGATGGTATTGTTACTTTTTCGGGAAACAAGGCTATTGTTGGCACTTCGGTTAGAGCAGGCGAAACTATTTTTACTATTTCTGGTGGTAATCTTACCTCCGGTAATACCGAAACCCGCTATATGCAAGCTAAAACAGCTTATGAGAAGGCAAAATCCGAATATGAAAGGTCATTGGAACTTGTAAAGGACAACATTGTTTCACAAAAAGATTTTCAGGAAATAAAAGCCAGGTACGAAACCGAACAGGCAAACTACAATAACCTTGCCCGCAATTACCAGTCGGGAGGGCAAAAGGCAGCTTCTCCTATTTCCGGGTTTATCAAAAATGTAATGGTTACCGAAGGCCAGTATGTTACCGTTGGCCAGCCATTGGCTAATGTATCGCAAAACAGGAGGCTGGTGCTCAAGGCCGATGTTTCGCAGAAATATTTCTCAAAACTGCCCCAGATAACATCAGCCAATTTTAAAACTGCCTTTGATAATAAAACATACAATATTGAATCGATGAACGGCAGTCTGCTTTCATATGGAAAGAGTAATGATGCGAATACTTTGTTTATTCCTGTCACTTTCAGCTTCGACAACAAGGGAGAGATCGTTCCTGGCTCAATTGCGGATGTATTCCTTAAATTAAAACCTTTCGCTGATGCGCTGATAATACCTGTGTCTGCACTGATTGAAGAACAGGGTGTATTCTTTGCGTATGTTCAAACGGCAGGTGAAAGCTTCGTTAAGCGTGAACTGAAATTAGGTGGTTCCGATGGTATCAATGTACAGGTATTGGCTGGATTGCATGAAGGCGAGCGGGTTGTAAACAAAGGCGCCTACCAGATAAAACTTGCTTCTGCTTCGGGTGCTATTCCTGCTCATGGTCATGCTCATTAACCAGTTAAAACAGAAAACATGTTAAACAAGATAATAACCTTTTCATTAAAAAACAGGTTGCTGGTGCTGCTTTGCGCGGCATTGCTCACATTTGGCGGTGCTTACATAGCATCCAACATGGATGTTGATGTATTTCCCGACCTCACAGCGCCTACCGTTGTGGTAATGACCGAAGCACATGGAATGGCTCCTGAAGAAGTAGAACGCCTGGTGTCATTCCCGATCGAAATTGCCGTAAACGGCGCAACCAATGTACGCAGGGTACGTTCTTCTTCTTCTGCCGGATTTTCAATAGTCTGGGTCGAATTTAACTGGGGTACCGATATTTTTAAAGCGAGACAGATAGTGAGTGAAAAACTCATTACAATTGGAGAAGGCTTACCAATTGGTGTTGGTTCTCCCACACTTGCCCCGCAATCGTCCATTATGGGCGAAATACTTCTTATCGGTCTTACTTCCGATTCTGCAAGTCAGATGGATTTACGCACCATTGCTGACTGGACAATCCGCCCTGCTTTACTTGCCACCGGAGGAGTATCACAGGTTACCGTTATTGGCGGTGATTTTAAAGAATACCAGATATTGGCAAATCCCGCCAAAATGAAGTATTACAATGTTACTCTTAGTCAACTGATGGAGACCTGCCAGGGCATGAACCAGAATGCAACCGGAGGTGTGATGTACGAATACAGCAACGAGTATATTATTCGCGGAATGGCTCGTACAAGCGATTTAAACGAAATTGGCAAAGCAGTTGTAACTGTGATAAACGGCTACCCTGTCAAACTTGAAGATGTATCACAAATCAACATTGGTTCAGCACCAAAACTTGGATATGGTTCGTTAAACGGCAAACCGGCAGTTATTCTTACCGTACTGAAACAGCCTAATACCAATACATTGGTTCTAACCAAAACAATTGACGAAAACATTGCTATACTCCAAAAAAGCCTGCCTGCTCATGTAAATATCAATATGAATATTTTCCGGCAGGCCGACTTTATTGAATCTTCTATCAATAATGTGCAAAAAGCACTGATTGAAGGTTCTTTCTTTGTAATAATAGTATTGTTAGTGTTTCTGATGAACTTCAGGACTACAATTATTTCATTGGTTGCCATTCCTATCTCGCTGCTCATCAGCATCATTGCCTTAAAATTGTTTGGCTACAACATTAACACTATGAGTCTTGGAGGTATGGCAATTGCAATAGGTGTACTTGTCGACGATGCGATTATTGTGGTGGATAACGCCTACAAACGAATAAAGATAAATGCTAAAAAGGAGCCTCAACACAGGATTCATAATACCGAAGTAATTTTTAAAGCAACTAAGGAAATAATGGGGTCTATTCTTAATGCAACCCTCATTATTATTGTAGCCTTCATTCCCTTGTTTTTCCTTTCCGGGATGGAAGGCCGTATGCTTCAGCCCTTGGGCATTGCTTTTATTGTATCCTTATTTGCATCGCTCATTGTTGCAGTATCGTTAACTCCTGTATTAACGTCGTACCTGTTAACCAGCCCGAAAATGCTTGCCCGTAACGAAAAAGGAAGTAGGGTAGTGTTTTGGCTTGGCGAGAAATACGAAGGCTTGTTACGGCGTGCAATGAATGCCAGGAAGGTGATTCTGTGGTGTACCGGTTTTATGGTAATTGTGGCTGGCATATTGTTTTATACCATGGGGCGTAGCTTTTTGCCTGAATTTAATGAAGGGTCTCTAAATATTGGTACAGTTAGCTTGCCTGGTATTTCACTTGATGAAGCAAACAAAATAGGCGCACTTGTTGATAAAACGTTGTTGTCAGTTCCTGAAGTGAAATCAGTAACCCGGCGACAGGGTCGTGCAGAACTTGATGAGCATGCATTGGGTGTAAATGGAGCTGAAATAGAAGCTACGTTCACTCTCGGCAAAAGGTCACGCCAGGACTTTATGCTTGATTTGCGCAGGAAAATGGCCGGCATATCCGGTGTTAATATTACGGTTGGCCAGCCACTTAGCCATCGCATCGACCACATGCTTTCAGGTACACGAGCCAATATTGCTATTAAGCTTTTTGGCCCTGACCTGGGTAAGTTATTCTCCGTTGCAAACCAGATTAAAACCAATGTTGAAGGTATTGAAGGTTTGGTTGATCTGAGTGTTGAACAGCAAATAGAAATTCCGCAGGTTCAGATAAAGCCCAAACGTGATATGCTCGCAAAACACGGCATTACTATGAACCAGTTTGCTGAATTTATTGATGTAGCTTTTGCAGGCGAAAAAGTTTCCGAGGTATTTGAAGGCAACCGCAGTTTCGACCTTGTGGTTCGCTATGATTCAGCCAACAGGGGTTCAATGGAAAACATCCGCAATGCACTTATTGATACGAGGGATGGTAAAAAAATACCGTTATATTATGTTGCTGATGTAGTTTCGGCCAGTGGCCCGAACACCATTAACCGTGAAAACGTTCAGCGTAAAATTGTGGTTTCGGCGAATGTGGCCGGGCGTGACCTTAACAGTGTAGTCGGCGATATAAAGGGCAAAATAAACCAAAACGTTCAGCTACCCGAAGGATACAGGATCGAATATGGCGGTCAGTTCGAGAGTGAAGAGAAAGCTTCAAAAATGCTGCTGATCACTTCCTTAATTGCTATAATTATCATCTTCCTTTTACTCTTTCAGGAATTTAAACAAACAAAACTTGCGGCCATTATCCTGCTTAATCTTCCTCTTGCGTTGATAGGAGGCGTATTTAGTTTGTATTTCACTGCGGGTATTGTCAGCATTCCGGCCATTATCGGGTTTATTACCCTGTTTGGTATTGCAACACGTAATGGTATCTTGCTTATTTCAAATTATCAGACACTCGAACACCAAGGTTTTAACCTTTTCGATACCATCATAACAGGTTCCCGCGAGCGTTTAAGCCCTATCCTTATGACAGCACTTACGGCTGCACTTGCACTTATACCGCTGGCCTTATCGGGCGATGTGGCTGGTAATGAAATTCAAAGCCCTATGGCAAAAGTAATATTAGGCGGATTGTTGACTTCAACCCTGCTTAATATCTTCATCGTGCCAATTGTGTACTTTCTGGTAAACCGCAAAAAACATCACACAGTAAAAGAAAAAGTATGAAAAAGATAATATTATTATTTCTCTTTGCTTTCGCGATGCAATCTGCTTTTTCGCAGCTTTCATTCCAGGCATTTCTCGACAGCGTTGTGGTTCATAATAAAACACTTGTAGCCGACAGGCAGTTCCGCGAAATGCAAAAAATAAGTTCACGAACGGGAATTTATCTTCCCAATCCTTCTGTGTCGTACGACCAGCTTTTTAACCCTTCGGGAAACTATAACGAGCTGCTCGTTACGCAATCGTTCGATTTCCCAACAGCGTATGCACACAAGAGCAAAATCGCTGAGCTTTCATCATCACAGGCCGAGGACCGCTATCTCCAATCGGAACGCGAAATCTTAATTGGCACAGTCAGTATTTATACCGAACTGGTTTCTCTCAACCGTGTTATTCCAATACTCGAAAGGCGCGAAAAACTCGCAAAGCAATTGGAGTCGGGTTTTGAAAAAAAGCTGCAGCTTGGCGATGCCAATGTTTTTGAGTCTAACCGTGTTCGTATGGAATTGGCTAAAGTGCGCAGCGAAAAGCAAATAGCCGAAAGTCGCCGGAAAACACTTCTGCTGAAATTAACAGAAATGAATGGTGGCCTTACCCTTGCAGTGAACGATACTGTATTTCCGCTTTTGCCTGGTTTGATTGTTTCCGATACGATTATTTCCGGTCTGGTAAACCGGTATCCGGAGGTAAAACTATGGGAAACAGAAACCATGATAGCTCAGAGCGATATTGAATTACAAAAGTCGCTCAGCTATCCGAAATTTGAAGTTGGGTACAGGCAGGATTTCAATACAGGCTTGGCTTACAGCGGTTTTCACGCAGGCATTACAATTCCGCTTTTCGAAAACAAAAACAAAGTAAGTACAGCAAGAGCACGCCAATTGTATACAACCCAGGCTACTTATGCCTACAAGATTTCAATACAAAACAACTTATCACAGTTGTATTCCGAATACCTTGCCACTCAGCAATCGGTAACTGATTTATCCGAAGTGGTCAAAACTATCAATACTCCTTTATTGCTGGTTAAGGCATACAAATCAGGGCAACTGAATTATACCGAATTTTTCTCCGAATACGATAACTATTACAAAACAGCCTTGTACCTCGAAGATTTGTACCTTCGTTCAAACAGCCTGAGGTTGCAGTTATTTGTTTTGTCAGAGGGGAAATAAGTAATGGCTTGCAATGTCAAAAATTCATCATACATGAAGTAATATAATTAGATGATGTTAAGGATGAGACGTGCGTACTCAACTGTTATTTAGCAGGGAACAGGTTCGCATGGCTCGCCTTTTCATATCTCACTTTAAAGCTGATGTTTTTAAAAATCCGTTTACAACCGGGTATCAGTCAGTGTATGAAATTTGATATGAAAGCATTACAGAATAAATGATTGCCTTTATTGAATAGACTAAAATTCATTGATACAATGGATGTCGCTTTTAAACCAGGAGAAAATATAGGATTCTGGACAAAAGCTGATTCTCAAATGTATTTCGATGATCTGACAATTAAACCTTTTTAACTTTAGAATTCTACCTTTGCAATCTAAACTCAAAAGATAGTGCAGAATAACTTTAAAAAAATATCTCAGCCTTTCTACGCGCTAAAAAACAAACTTTTTGCGCGACTCTATTTCTCTCAGACAATCAGTTTGTTAGGCGATTCTTTTACCTGGATTGGTATTGCGCTTTTATCTTTTGAATTTGGCGGAAGCCATTCGGCTAAAATTTTATCTACTGCATTAATTCTGCGTGTAGCAGCATTTATAATTTTTGGCACCTATGCCGGTGTAATAGCTGATCGCTACGACCGTAAGAAAATTATGATCATCACGCATTTGGGTCGAATGCTCATAGTAGGTTCATTTCCTTTTGTTCATGAAGTCTGGCAGTTGTATGTGCTTATATTTTTGATGAATATTTTCAATTCATTTTTCACGCCTGCATACAAAGCTTCCATTCCTCAATTGATTTCCAAGAAAGAAGACTTTGCCAATGCTATTGTGCTTTCCAATGCTACATGGCAGCTATTGGGCGTTTTAGGTCCCGGACTTGCAGGTGGTATGGCGGCATTAATGGGCTTGCGCGAGATCTTTTTTTTTGATGCAGTTTCCTTTGTAATAGCGGCAATTTTAATTTTCCTTATTCCCGGCAATCTGATTGTTAAAAATGAAGCAATTTTACAAACTGAAAGCATTAAAAGTATTGGCACAGATATTTTAATTGGTACTAAATTGCTTTTCCAAAAGCGACCCATTCGCTTTGCCCTGTTTATTGAACTCGTTGCTGCAATTGCAGGAGCTCAGATTTTAGTAAATACAATTGGTCATATTAAAGGTGGCTTACATTTAACTGATGTGCATTACGGATGGACGATGGCCGCTTTTGGTGTAGGGGCTACCATAGCTGCCTTTACAACTAATTTTGTTGACAGATCAAAAAATAAAACAAAGATCCTTATCATTGGAGCTGCAATGATCTCACTTTCAATAGGTATGGCAAATATGGTTCCTTATTGGGTATTGGTCATGTTATGGATATTGGCAGGATTAGGACAAAGCTATACCGAAATGCCATCCCAGATATTAATTGCCGAGAACACTGATTTACCACAACAGGGGAGAGTTTACGGGGCTCACTTTGCCTGGTCGCATCTTTTGTGGGGATTCGGTTACCTTTTTGCAGGGGTAACAGGCACCTATTTTACTCAGAATGAATTTCTGATCGGAAGTATTATGAGCCTGACATTATTGGCTTTAATATGCATGAATGAATATCGTTTCCGTAAAATCCTCTCCTGAGAGAAATTCGCTTATTCATTTTACTTGAAAGTGATTATTCCTCAATATTCACTTTCCAAGGCTATTTATTTTCAAGAAGGATTATCTGACTAACGCTGATTGTATTGTATATATCCGTTTGCTTTTAGCCCAAATGCATCCCTGCAGTATGCAGTGTATTTGTACTATAAATTACACCAGGACAAGCAGGGAAATGGGCATACACATTATCCCTGATTGATTTGTACAATCAGTTTTGATAAATCTGTCTGAGAGTTAAGCATTCCGACCTGCGCTGGCACAGAATCCTTTCAGTCGCCATGCTAAAATGGAGGAGAAAAAAGTTATTTGCAGGCAAATCCTTTACCCTCTTTATCAGGAAAGAATGATAGTTTTAGGATTGATTCTGTATAAGTAGCGTTTCTTAGCTTCAATAGGATCGGCGTCAAGAGCTATATATATGGTAGTTTTGCGATCTATTTCAACAGCCTGCAGTTTATTCACATTTGGTGAATCGAAATTTGATGTTTTTTTTTCACTCATAACTGATTTTTTTATCGGTCATAATGTAACGACCTGTATTTCAAAAAAGTAAAGGTACTATTTATTTTTCATATTTCTGGTTTTATTTATGTTTTTATCACAATATGCTATATCTGATTCTGATAATCTATTAACTCAGGTGGTCAAATAAGCTTTTGTACTTCTGGTGGAAGGTAAGCTTTGCCAATGCAGCAACATTTAATTTTGTCGCAAATTAAACCTTTATCAATAATTCCAATCTAACTAAAACAAATTTTATCACGCCTAAATCCAATTCTTTAATGTCCAAATTCCGTAATCTTCTCAACCTGCTCTTTATTCTGTTTTCATATATTGCCACAGCACAGGAATTTCGTATCAGCGGCTCATTTATAAATACTGCAGATCAAATGCCTCTTCCGGGTGCTACCATAAAACTGACAAATGCACGCGATTCGTTGCAGTTTAAATATACCAGAAGTGGGCAACAGGGAGAATTTGAATTCGCGAAGCTAAAAAAAGGACAGTATATTCTGGAAGTCAGTTATATAGGATTTGAAAATTTTAAAAAAACAGTTTTTGCCGGAGGTAAAACGGAGAATTTTGGAAAACTTGAAATGAAGCCCGGAGCTACCAGCCTGGAGGGTGTATCCATTACCGGAACCACTGAGAGGGTCGAACAAAAAGGAGATACAACCCAGTACAACTCAAGTGCATTTAAGGTTTCGCAGGATGCTACCACCGAGGAACTTGTGAAAAAGATGCCTGGTATTACCATTGAAAATGGAACTGTTAAAGCCCATGGCGAAGATGTAAAAAGGATTTTGGTAGATGGAAAGCAGTTTTTTGGTGATGACCCGTCAGTAACGTTAAAAAACCTGCCGGCCGAGGTGGTTGATAAAATCCAGGTATTTGATAAATTGTCCGACCAGGCTGCATGGACAGGTTTTGACGATGGAAGCGGACAAAAAACGATGAATATTGTAACCAGGAATGGAAAAAATTCAGGACAATTCGGGAAATTTTCAGCCGGTTACGGAACTGATGAAAAATATTTGCTCGGGGCTAATATGAATTTCTTCAACGGGAAAAGACGCATCACATTACTTGGAATGTCGAACAATGTGAACCAGCAGAATTTCTCGGCCGATGATGTACTAGGAAGCAGCGGCGGAGGACACCGGCCGGGAATGGGCGGTAGGGGCGGAGGTAGCCCTGGTTTTCAGGCTGGCCCGCAAGGTGGTGTTTTCAGTACCAATGCAATCGGAGTGAACTATACGGATTCGTGGGGTAAAAAGTTAACTTTAAACGCAAGTTACTTTTGGAACAACGGAGTAAGTACTACAAATTCGCTGAAAGACCGGCAGTATATTCTTGGTGGAGATGCCAGTCAGTATTATAACGAAATCAACCGATCCACCACCGATAATTCGAACCATAGGCTCAATGTCCGGATTGAATACAGCATCGATACAAACAATTCAATTATTGTTATTCCACGTTTGAGCCTCCAGGATAACAATCCGAACAGTTATTCGGATGCCCGGACAGCTTTAACACCCGATTACCTGGCGGGGAACCTTATAAATTCATCCGTTAACAGCAACAGCGGTGCGGCAACAGCATATAATTTCAATAACGATTTTTTATACCGGCATAAGTTTAACAAAAAAGGCCGGACAGTGTCCCTGAACCTGGGAACCGGATTCACGAATCAGGACAGGAGTAATTACCTGGTTACTCAAAACAGATACTACCAGCCATCGCACGGGCAAACCAATGATTCATTAAATCAATACAGTAAAGCACTTTCCAACGGACTTTCACTCTCTTCAAATTTAGTGTTTACGGAATCCGTCGGGAAAAACAGACAACTGCAGATAAACTATAATGTTTCGTGGTCAAAAAATGATAATGATAAGAAAACATATAATTATGCAAGCGACCGCCAGGATTATACTTTGTTCGACACCTTGCTTTCCAATATCTACAACAACCATTATATAACTCAACGCCTGGGAGCCGGGTACCTGTACCAGACTGAAAAAACGAATTTGAATATGGGCCTTACCTATCAATATGCAACCCTCGACGGGAATACCAGTTTTCCTTTTTTAGATTCCACACAAAGGGACTTCAACAATGTGCTGCCCAATCTGATGTTCAACTATAAATTCTCTAAACTTACCAATTTACGGATCTTTTATCGTGCCCGAACCAATTCGCCCTCTGTTTCTCAATTGCAGAAAGTGATAGACAATTCAAATCCCCTGTTATTGTCAACCGGTAATCCTTTGCTGGACCAGGAAATCTCACATTTTATCATGACGCGAATTTCGCATTCCAATAAGGATAAAACCGCAAATATGTTCGGAATGCTCTTTTTCCAGAAGACACAGAACTACATCGGAAATGCTACCTTTAATACAGTAAACGATACTATTATTAACGGACAGGAGGTTAAAAAGGGACGACAGCTTTCGATTCCCACTAACCTGAATGGTGCATGGAACATCCGTTCGCTTGTAACTGTGGGGTTCCCTTTAAAGCCTATCAAAAGCAATATTAATTTCAATACCGGTGTGAGTTTCAACCGCCTGCCAAGTCTAATCAACTCATTAACCAATACCTCAAGCACCTGGGGTTTAAACCTTGGAGCAGTAATGAGCAGCAACATCAGCCAGAAAGTTGATTTCACTCTAACTTACAATATCAATTATAACCTTGTTGAGAATTCCATACAGCCGCAACTGAACAACAATTACTTTTTCCAGATAGGTTCGTTGCAGTTTAACTGGGAATTCTGGAAAGGATTTTTTATTCAAAACACTGTAACTTACCAGAATTACAACCTGGTTTCGTCTAAGACTTCCAGCCAGTATACTTTATGGAATGTGAACCTGGGTAAAAAAGTTCTTAAAAACAAAGCCGGTGAAATCAAATTTTCGTGCTATGATCTTCTCAACCAGAACAGGAGCCTGAACCACACTGTTGCCGATACATATATTGAAGATTCAAACACAGAAGTACTGAGGCAATATTTCATGCTCTCGTTTACATACAATCTTCGGAAATTTAATGGCACAATGCCACAGATGCAGCAGGATCGTCGTGGCTTTGACGGCCGGCCGGATTTTCATCAGCATTGACAATAGTTTTAAAGATCTGAACTTGTTTTTTATCTGAAAGCCAATCAGGTTAAAGGCTTAAAGCCGGAAATATGACTGATTGTGATCATTTATTTGATATCTATAATCAGATTGTTTCAAATGTAATCCTGACGTTTACAATATGATTAAAAATATTGTATTTTAGCAGAATAAATATGGATAATGAATAATACGGAACGCCTCACTTTTCCGGCACTTTTTGCTGAAACAATCAGTAAGCACGGGAATCGGCCTGCCATGGCCCTGGTCGGTGAAGAGCCTTTAACATACAATGATCTGGATGAGAAGATCAGGGCGGTAATAGCCTGGCTCGAAAAACTCGGTGTAAAACAAGGTGATAAGGTTGCTATTCTCAGCGCGAGTATCCCCAACTGGGGAGTAAGTTACTATGCCATCACATTTATGGGTGCGGTGGTGGTGCCGTTGTTACCCGATTTTCATACATCTGAGATCAGTAATATACTGGAACATTCCGAAGCTAAAGCAATATTTGTATCGGAGGGATTAAAATCTAAAATCAACGATTTTCAAGGCCGTTTACTAGGCAGGATCAGGATCGAGGATTTTACACTTATTGAAAAAACTGACCAGGCTGTCACTTTTGATCCTATGGCTATTCCAATTGCTCCGTACCAGGTATCCGAAGAAGACCTTGCCGCTATCATTTATACCTCCGGAACTACCGGAAAATCAAAGGGGGTAATGCTCACCCACAGGAATATCTCCTTTGTTGCAAAGATGAGTGCCAAAGTTCATGAAATTAACGAATACGACAGGTTCCTTTCCATACTTCCGCTTTCGCATACCTACGAGAATACGATCGGCATGATTTTCCCCATGACCATGGGTTCCTGCATCTATTACCTTGGCAAAGTGCCTACACCATCCCTGCTTCTACCGGCGCTGCAAACAATAAAACCAACCATTATGCTCACGGTTCCGCTGATCATCGAAAAGATCTTCAGGAACCAGATCAGACCGAAATTTACCGGTAATTTTGCACTTCGGATAGCCATTCACATCCCGTTTATCCGTCAAAAATTAAATGTAATGGCAGGTAAGAAACTGATGGAAACTTTCGGTGGCGAACTTCGTTTCTTTGGTATAGGCGGAGCCAAACTGAATAAAACCGTTGAAAAATTCCTTATTGAAGCTAAATTCCCTTATGCCATCGGGTATGGTCTCACCGAAACGGCTCCTTTGCTTGCCGGTACCAATCCCGGAAATTGCCGTCTGCAATCCACCGGACCCAAAATCGAAGGCATTGAACTCAAGATTCATGATCCTGATGAAAACACCGGTGAAGGAGAAATATGGGCTAAAGGTCCGAATGTAATGAACGGATATTATAAGGAACCCGAACTAACTGCTGCCATTATCACTTCCGATGGCTGGTTCCGAACCGGTGACCTGGGTTTTATTGATAAAGATGGGTATCTCTATATAAAAGGGCGCATCAACAACATGATAGTGCGTTCGGGTGGAGAGAATATTTTCCCTGAAGAGATTGAGTCGGTGGTTAACAATTTTCCCCATGTGATGGATTCACTGGTCAAGGATCGGAAAGGAAAACTTGTTGCATTGGTCAATTTCAATAACGAAGAGATTAAAACACAACATCATCACCTGAAGGAAGAAAATATCGATTATGTGGAGCATGAGATTGAAAAACTGCGGTCAGAACTTATAACCTATGTGAACCACAGGGTGAATAAATTCTCCCAGATACAGGAAATCATACTCCAGCCTGAACCTTTTGAAAAGACAGCTACTCAGAAGATCAAACGGTACCTTTACAGATAACAGGATATTACTTCCTTTTTTGTAACTTTTCAGCCATAAAAATCTATTTTGCCACAGATTTCACAGATTTGCGCAGAATCAGAACTACTTTCAGCAGTTTTTATACAAAAAACAATCTGAGACTCATATTTACTTATCTGTGTAATCAGCTTAATCTGAGGCCTGTATTTATCGCTCATTGCTTCGGCCAGGCCGATTAGTTGCCGACTTTCTATCAACGCATTCTATTCAACGGATGATGCGATAATTCCAAACTTTATAAATTCTGATCGTAATATTCGGCCAGTTTCCGGTAAAGGTGCAGCCTGTCCGTCCCGCTTACGTTATGCTCGTGGTTTGGATATACAAAGTAATCTACCTGTTTCCCTTTTTTTATGCACGATTGTATAAACTGAAGGCTGTTCTGCCAAACAACGGTTTTATCCTGGGCTCCTTGTATTACTAATAATTTGCCCTGTAGCTGGTCAACATAATTCAGAATACTTGCTTTGGCATATCCATCAGGGTTTTGCTGAGGAGTATCCATATAACGCTCGCCGTACATAATTTCATAGTATTTCCAGTCGATTACAGGTCCGCCGCAGGTAGCCACTTTAAACACACCGGGATTGCGCAATATCAAGGTCAACGTCATAAAACCACCGTAGCTCCATCCGTCGATTCCAATTCGGGAAGCATCAACGTAAGGCAGCGACTTCAGGTAATTGACTCCCACCATTTGATCTTTGCTTTCAATATCGCCAAGCCTCCTGTGTATCACCTGCTCAAAATCCGCTCCACGGTTTGATGTTCCGCGGTTGTCGAGTGTCCAGATGATATATCCTTTGTCGGCCAGGTAGTTGAAATAAAGGTTCGATCCGCCGAGCCAGGTATCAGTAACAAGCTGCGAATGCGGACCGCCGTAAACATATACCAGAACCGGATACCTCTTCGAAGCATCAAATCCCGGAGGCGTAATCAGCCTTGCGTACAAATCGCTTCCGTCGTTTGCTTTCAATGTGACAAGTCTGGTTTCTCCAAGGGTGAAGTTTTTTAATGGGTTTATGTCTTCATAAATCACTCGGACAGTTTCACCTTTTTCATTTATAAGTGTATATCGCGAACTAATGCCAAGGCTGCTCAAACGATCAATAACATTTTTCCCATCGGGCGATACATATGTGGTGTTTGTTCCTTTAGCCGATGTATATTTTATGGTTTTGCCTGTTTTCATGTCAATTGAATACAGATGTCTTTCCACGGGGCTTTCCTGTGTGGATGTATAGAAAATCTTTGTATCTTTCGGTCCAAAACACTCGAAATTAGTTACTTCCCATGGTCCTTTTGTAGCTTGTTTTATAAGGTTGCCGTCAATGTTATACAAATAAAGGTGGTTGAATCCGTCGCGGCGGCTTTGCCAGATAAATTGTGAGGGATTGGTTTTCAGAAAGACCAAATTGTTCAAGGGTTCAACATATTCAGTGTCTGTTTCTTCAAAAAGTGTCTTCAGGAAATTGCCGGTTACGGCATCGTATTTATTCAACCACATATGATTCTGATCACGGTTTAGGACAGCAACAAATATGTATTTTTCGTCAGGGCTCCAGCTGACATTGGTAAGATATTGTTCTGCAGGTTCACCGGTTTTAAGAAAAACAACCCGCTTGTTTACAGGATTATAAACGCCGACTGTCACATGATGGCTGCTCATTCCGGCCATCGGATAGCGGATGTATTCAACTCTGGCTATACGTTCGTCAATATCCACCAGCGGATACTGTGTAACCATGGTTTCGTCCATATGATAAAATGCCAGCAGGTTTCCTTTCGGCGACCAGAATATTCCGCCGGTTATGCCAAATTCGTTGCGGTGCACGGTTTTTCCATTTACGATTCCTTTATTTGTGTCGCTGGTTACAACCATTGTGTTGCCATTTTCGGAGATAAATAGATTATTCTCTTTTGTGAAGGCAATGCGGCCTGAGGTGGGTTCAAACTCCGCATTTTCGCCAGCTGACTCATAGCTGTTAACTAATGTAAGATCTTTGGTCAGCATATTGAACCGGAAAATCTTCGAATCATTTAGATACCTGAATATGTTTTCATTCTCCCACTTTAATGCGGGAAGATTCTTCAGTTTTTTCTGCTGGTTTTTCTCAACAACGACATTGAGTTCATCGAGAGAGAATATTGAGTCGGTGGTAACTGTTTTAACCACGCTTTGAACAATACGGTTATTTGCATTCCACGTGAACAGGGAATTGCTACGCCACTGGATATTCGTTAGTGATGATGGATACAGTTTGCGGTTCATCAGGTCGTCGATGGCCAGTTGTTTTTGTTGAGCGAAGTTTTGTGAGGTCAGAATAAAAAACATGACCAGCAGGGCGGAGGTTGATTTTTTTAACATTTTGTTTTCGTTAATTTATTTTTGATTCCGTAGAGACGCGATGCCTCGCGTCTCTTTCCCGGAGGATTCATTTTTATTTTGAATTGAGACGCGATGCCTCGCGTCTCTTTCCCGGAGGATTCATTTTCATTTTGAATTGAGACGCGATGCCTCGCGTCTCTTTCCCGGAGGATTTATATTTTTTTTAAAAGTAGAGACGCGAGGCATCGCGTCTCTACTAATCATGATTTGCGTTATGGAATCCGAAATGATTCCGGTTTTTAAATTTGATCAATGCCAATCCGATCAACGATTCGATGAAAAGAGACGCGAGGCCTCGCGTCTCTTTTCATGGGAATTCATTATATCATCCTTAGAGTCGCGAGGCATCGCGTCTCTATCGTAAATGATCCTCATTCCATTTGGCGGGATTATTTTTAATGTATTTTGATATTCGTTCATAATCCTCAAAATCCCTGATAACGTGATCATAAAAACGGGGTTGCCAACCGAAATCAATTTTATTATCAAGGGCAAACATTGTAACCGAAGATTTGAATCCTCTCAAAATGGATGCCAAATTTTTTGATTGCGGGGCAAATTTATTCTTGTTGATCATTTGGATTTCCAATTCCGAATATTTTGCATAATCCGATTGCGCTTGCAATTCCGATTTGAATGAGACGCGAGGCATCGCGTCTCTACATATATTTACGTAATCGTTGGGATCTTCTGAATTTGAATCCAATTCGATTTCCGAATCATTTTCGCATTCGTTTTTCAAATCTTTACCCGAAATTCCTGCATTCCGGTCAATATGTCCTTCGATGGTATTAAATTGATTTTCTCCAATTATTAAAATTGCGTGAAAATGATTTGGCATTATTTGAAATTCGCCAAACGATAAATTCATATCTGGCCTCACTTCAGGTGTTTTCAACCATTCTGATTCAACCATCATCCCTATTGAAGAGTATTGCATTTCAAAATGCTCCGGGTTGGATTTTGTATTTATGATTTCCCCAAAATAATGCTCCCTGTTTTTTGTGCATAAGGTTACATAATACATTCCTTTGGATGCATAATCCCAATCTTTAAGACGTGTGGATGAGATTCGGAATCTCCCCTGGAATTTATCCATTTGAGTTGTACATAGAATGTGAATGTAAATAAATTGATCCTTTCCGGAATAACATAAATAACGTAGATTCAAATATTTTTCGATGCCTTATGCACCGCATCCGCCATTTCGGAGACCAGGCCTGAATTTTTCTCGAAGGCGGTGCCTATCACAACAATGTCAGCCCCGGCTCCGGCAACCTCAGCTGCTTCTTTTGGAGTCCGGAGTCCGCCTCCTGCTATTAAAGGGATGCTGATATTCTGCTTTACCTGTTCAATCATGGATAGGGGAACACTATGCTGGGCACCGCTTCCGGCTTCGAGATAAATCAGTTTCAAGCCAAGCATTTCGCCAGCCATGGCTGTACAGATTGCAATATCCATTTTATCCGAAGGTATCGGCATGGTATTGCTCATGTATTGCACAGCCGTGGTTTTACCACTCTCTACAAGCATATACCCGCAGGAAATGACCTCCAGTGGGCTGAGTTTCAGGTAAGGTGCTGCTATAACATGCAGGCCGATAAGCATTTCGGGATTCCGGCCGCTGATAAGGGAAAGAAAAAGAATTGCATCGGCTTTCCAGCTTAACTGCATGTTGTTGCCCGGAAATATAATTACAGGTATATCGCTGTTGGCTTTCAGCGTTTTGATGCATGAATCCAATTCATTATTTACGAGCAGGCTTCCTCCCACAAAGAAATAATCAACCCCGGATCTGGCTGCATTCACGGCAATATTTTCAACATCCCTGTTAAGTAGTTTGTCAGGATCAACTAATACTGCAAGCTGTTTCCGGCCTTGTTCTGTTCGAAGGAGAATATCCTGGTAAATTGACATTTATTGCGTTTAAAACGCAAATGTAGAAAAAAGGCGGGAATAGCCACCTTGAAATACCAGAAACAATTGTTTGAATTTACCGGCAAGGAAACTAATTTACCTGAGAGAATTTCAGCCTGGCAATGCGGAAGGATTTCCTTTCGTCATTATTTATAAACTTTGCGTGTTTGCGGTTAAATCTTTCTTTCTTTTAACGCAAGGACGCAAGGTTAGCAAAGCTATTAAAAGATCAGTTAAAATACTTCTTTTGCGATTTTACAAATATTATCCGATTTTCCCATGGTGTAAAAGTGAAGGACCGGTACCCCGAATTTTATCAATTCTTTCGACTGCTGAATGGCCCATTCAATACCAACCTGCCTCACCTGCTGCGTGTCCGTGCATTTTTCGACTTCCTGAACAAGGGCTTCGGGGATGTCAATCGAGAAAGTGCGTGGCAGGGTTGAGAGTTGGGATTTCAACGAAATGGGTTTTAATCCGGGAATTATCGGGACCGTTATACCAATTTCGCGACAGGCTTTTTCAAATTTAAAGTATTTCGAATTATCAAAAAACATTTGCGTAACAATATAATCAGCCCCGGCGTCAACCTTTGCTTTCAGATACTGCAGATCCGTGGCCCTGTTTGGCGATTCCACATGTTTCTCGGGATAACCGCCTACGCCTATACAGAAATTAGTCGGAACCGGGTTCAGAATGTCTTCTTCCAGAAAAATACCGTTGTTCAGTTTAATAACCTGCTTTACCAGGTCGATGGCATAGCGGTGGCCATCCGGTTGCGGTTTAAAGTTTTTTTCGCCACGCAGATTGTCGCCCCTGATCAGCAGAATATTATCGATTCCCAGGAACTGAAGATCAATAAGTGCATTTTCGGTTTCCTCCTGGCTAAATCCGCCACAAATTAAGTGTGGTACCACATCAATACCATATTTGAATTTTATGGCAGCAGTAATGCCAACAGTTCCGGGACGTTTACGAACGGTTCTGCGTTCGAGGAGGCCGTCCTGGCGTTCCTTAAAGATAACTTCCTCACGATGGTAGGTAACATCGATAAATGAGGGATCAAATTCAATCAAAGGATCAATGGTCTGGTAAATTGATTCTATATTTTCACCTTTAAGCGGTGGCAGAAGTTCAAAGGTAAAAAGCGTTTTCCCTTTGCTGTTGGCAATATATTCGGTAACTTTCATGGTATATTGTTGTAGAACTGAATTCTTCTTTAAATTTTGAAATATGATTCTTTGGGTCCGAAGTCGGATCCCGATAGCTACCGGGACCGGAGTCCGAAGTGTCTATTTTTAGTTACATTTCCTGTATTTAAATTTGTATGCCCTAATTTTTCAAGCTTCTTTTCAATAATCCTCTTGTAAAACATCTTCTGGCCGCTGTTTACCTTTTCCGGTCTTTGATCTTCTCTCTTCTCTCTTCTGTCTTCGGACTTCTGTCTCCCGTCTTCCAGCCTTTTCTATTTCAGTAATTCAAATTCGAAGCCAACAGTCTTTCGACTTCCTTAACACTCAGGCCTTTTCGTGATGCATAATCCTCAACTTGCTCGCGGCTTACGCGGCTTATGGCAAAGTATTGGGAGTCAGGATGCGCAAAATAGTACCCGCTAACTGCTGCTGCCGGATACATGGAATAATTTTCGGTGAGTGTTATTCCTGTTTTATTGGCATCGAGCAAATCGAAAATAGTGCCTTTCTCGCTGTGTTCCGGGCAGGCAGGGTAGCCGGGAGCAGGACGAATGCCGTCGTAGCCTTCGTGGATTATTTCGTCAATACTGAGATTTTCATCTTTGGCATAACCCCAGTATTCCTTACGTACTTTATCATGCAACAGCTCAGCAAAAGCTTCGGCAAGCCTGTCGGCCAGTATTTTAACCATAATGGCATTGTAATCGTCATTTTGATCTTCGTACTGTTTGACCCATTTTTCGATGCCAAGCCCGGCAGTAACTGCAAAAAGGCCAATATAATCGGTGTAACCTGATTCTTTTGGAGCAATAAAATCGGCTAGCGAAAGGTTAGGAATGTTCTTTTCTTTCTCTTCCTCATTACGCAGGAAATGAAGCAATGTATTCTCATTTCCATTTGTTTTCAATTCAATACTATCACCAATCGCATTTGTTTCAAGAAATCCCAGTACCCCGTTTGCCTGAACCATTTTCAGATCAATAATTTTCTTAAGCATAAGCTGGGCATCATCGAAAAGGATTTTAGCTTCCTTGCCTTTTAAAGGATCATCGAAAATTGCGGGGTACTTTCCGCTTATTTTCCACGAATGGAAAAAGAAAGTCCAGTCGATATAACGACTGATCTCTTCAAGCGGATAATTTTCAAAATGTTTGACTCCCAGAAACGTTGGTTTTACGGGTTTAAAGCTGGCCCAATCGGTTTTAAGGCGGTTTGCCCTTGCCTGTTCCAGCGATATGTAGGTAACGCCGGCCCGGGTGCTTTCGTGTTTATGACGAAGCTGGGCATATTTCTTAGTAATTGAATCGAGGAAAGGTTTTTTCCCATCTTTAGAAAGCAAAGCTGCCACCACTCCGGTTGCCCTTGAAGCATCGCGAACATGCACCACAGCATGGCTGTATTCAGGTGCAATTTTAACGGCAGTATGCATTTCGCTGGTTGTGGCGCCCCCGATTAACAAAGGAACGGTAAATCCGCGTCGCTCCATTTCCGAGGCGACAAATCCCATCTCTTCGAGCGATGGCGTTATCAATCCCGACAACCCAATAATGTCGACTTTTTCTTTGATGGCAGCATCCAGGATCTTTTCCGCATGAACCATTACGCCCAGGTCAACCACCTCGTAGTTGTTGCAACCCAGGACCACTCCGACAATATTTTTACCTATATCATGTACATCTCCTTTTACTGTTGCCATCAGGATTTTACCTGCTTTATTTCCTTCTCCCTTTATTTTTTCAGCTTCAATGTATGGCAACAACACCGCAACTGCTTTTTTCATCACGCGGGCGCTCTTAACCACCTGTGGCAGGAACATTTTCCCTGCCTGGAAAAGATCGCCTACCACGTTCATTCCAGCCATCAGTGGACCTTCTATAACTTCAAGCGCTTTGGCAAAATACGGGCGGGCTTCTTCCACATCGGTTGCCACATCGGCATCCAATCCGTGCACCAGAGCATAGGTTAATCGCTCATTTACCGGCAATCCGCGCCATGCCTTGGCCGCCGCTTCCGTCTTTTCGGTGGCCTTCATCTTTGATGCATAATCAATCAGCCTTTCGGTCGAATCGGGCCTGCGATTAAAAAGAACATCTTCAATCAATTCGAGAAGATCAGCCGGGATATCGTCGTAAACCGGCAGGTTACCGGCATTTACAATTCCCATATCCATGCCGGCTTTAATAGCATAATACAGGAACACCGAATGCATGGCTTCGCGCAGATCATCGTTGCCACGGAACGAAAACGACAGGTTGCTTATACCACCGCTTACCTTTGCATAAGGCAGGTTTAATTTGATCCATTTTATGGTTTCGATAAAATCGACTGCATAATTATTATGTTCTTCAATGCCGGTAGCAATGGCAAGTATATTCGGATCGAAAATAATATCTTCGGGAGGAACTCCGATTTCGTTTACAAGAATTTTGTAAGCACGTTCGATGATTTCCTTACGGCGTTTGAGGGTGCTGGCCTGGCCTTGCTCATCGAAAGCCATCACCACCATGGCAGCGCCGTAATTTCTGATTTTCCGCGCATGTTCCCTGAATACGTCTTCGCCTTCCTTCATGCTGATGGAATTCACGATGGCTTTGCCCTGTAAGCATTTCAGCCCGGCTTCTATCACTTCCCATTTCGAGGAATCGATCATAATGGGAACCCTTGCAATTTCAGGTTCCGACATCAGCATATGCAGATAGCGGGTCATTTCGCGCTTTGCATCGAGCAAGGCATCGTCCATATTTACATCCAGCACCTGGGCGCCCGCATCAACCTGTTGGCGGGCAACCGAAAGTGCCTCATCGTATTTTTCCTCACGAATAAGGCGGGCAAATTTCTTTGACCCTGAAACATTGGTCCGTTCGCCTATATTGATAAAATTGCTGTTTGCAAAAACCATCAAGGGTTCCAGTCCGCTGAGCCGCAAATGCTTTTCAATGGCGGGAATAGGTCGTGGCGTCGATTGTTCAGCAATTTTACACAATTCTTTGATATGCTCAGGCGTGGTGCCGCAACATCCGCCGATAATATTTACTGATTTATTCTGAAGTATCGGTTGTATATGATGAGCCATTTGCAAAGGAGATTCG
>JBBQSY010000058.1:0-22875 GCA_038213495.1 Bacteroidales bacterium | reverse complement strand
TAATTAACAGATTTACAAGAATATAGAACTGAATTGTTAATAACCATGTATTTTGACATCAAACCGATAATTGCCGTTAATTTCTACAACAAATTTGTTAATAACCCACATGTTTTAAACTTAATTCATGCGTTGACCCTGCTTCAATATTTAGAATTTTCGGTTTCCGGAAGCATAAATCGGGTTTTCCGGCCTGTTCAAATTAATATTCACGCCGCTTCGGATCCTTTTTTATAACTTTGCCTGTTACTTCCCATCTTTTATTAACGTTATGAACAAGAACCTTGATGCAACTCCTGAAAACCTGACTCCCGCCGAAAAGGAGATTGAGCAGGTCCTTCGACCGCTCGATTTCGGAAGTTTTGCAGGTCAGCCGGGAATTGTTGAGAACCTCAGGGTTTTTGTTGCTGCTGCTTCACGCCGTGGCGAAGCACTCGACCATGTATTGCTTCACGGGCCTCCCGGTCTGGGCAAAACTACCCTTTCCAATATTATTGCCAACGAAATGGGCGTTAACATCAGGGTTACTTCGGGACCTGTTCTTGATAAGCCGGGCGACCTTGCCGGGCTGCTCACCAACCTCGAAACCAACGATGTGCTGTTTATCGATGAAATCCACCGCCTGAGTCCTGTTGTTGAAGAGTACCTGTATTCGGCAATGGAAGATTTTAAGATCGATATTATGATTGAATCGGGTCCTAATGCCCGTAGCGTGCAAATTACGCTAAACCCGTTTACACTGATAGGCGCAACTACACGCTCAGGATTGTTAACAACGCCGCTTCGCTCAAGGTTTGGCATTAATTCGCGCCTCTCCTATTACGATGCGGAAACGTTAAAAAAGATCATTATCCGGTCGGCAGGAATACTCCGGGTACCGATTCATGACGATGCTGCCATCGAAATATCACGCCGCAGCCGTGGCACGCCTCGTATTGCAAACCTATTACTCCGCCGCTTACGTGATTTCGCTCAAATAAAAGGCAACGGAACCATTGACCTGGCTATTGCACAATACGCGCTTGCCGCTTTGCAGGTCGACAAGAACGGTCTTGATGAAATGGACAACCGCATCCTGAGCACCATTATCCAGAAATTTAAAGGCGGACCGGTAGGGCTCACAACTATAGCCACTGCCGTGGGTGAAGATTCGGGAACGATAGAAGAAGTTTATGAGCCATTCCTGATCCAGGAAGGGTATATGATGCGCACCCCGCGTGGCCGTGAGGTTACCGAAAAAGCATACAGCCATCTTGGAAAATTTAAAGGGCCGGACGTTGGGAAGTTGTTTTAGAAGGATGAGTAGGTAGTGTTGACGAGGAGAGGGGAGACATGGAGAGGGGGTGATATGGAGAAGGGGTGATATGGGGAATGGAGAGGGTCGAAATTCAAAATGTCTCCTCCGACGTAGGATTCAACTTAATAAGAATAATATTGACAGATGGTTCTCCCCTTTCAAGAGGAGATGTCCGGAAAACAGAGGGGTAAAAAAAAGATATAGAGAAGCAATTTGACTTACGCACACCTTGTTATATATAAAGGGCCGGAGCAGGGAAGTTGTTTTAGAATACTGAGCACATTGGGCTATAACCAGAAATAGTCCAGGAAATCTGACATTCCTAATATGGACAAGTTTCGCAATAAATTCCGGATACCTTCCGCACGCCTTAAAGAATGGGATTACAGATGGGAGGCTGCCTATTTTATTGCCATTTGTACAAAAAATAGCGAACATTATTTTGGTCACATGGATAATGACTGTATGGTTTTATCACCAATTGGTATAATCGCTGATATTATGTGGCCCTCAGTGTAATAAAAAGAAAATGGTACCGGTAAATGGTATTTTATTATTCCCTACTCCTCCGAATGAAAATACTCATACACAATTTTCCCCTTCGCCAACCCCGCCACCTTTTGTATTTCATTCAGCGAAGCTTCTTTAATTCCTTTAACCGAACGGAATTTACGAAGTAAAACGGTAGATGTGGATTCTCCAACACCTGCAATTTCAGTAAGCTCGGTTTTGATGGTTCCTTTTTCGCGGCGTTTGCGGTGATGGGTGATACCAAAACGATGGGCTTCGTCGCGCAGTTGCTGGATAATACGTAGCGTTGCCGATTTTTTATCAATGTATAAAGGTAATGAATCGCCGGGATAATAGATTTCTTCCAGCTTTTTGGCAATTCCGATTACAGCTACTTTACCATGAAGCCCAAGTTTATCAATGCTTTCCATAGCGGAACTGAGTTGTCCCTTGCCGCCGTCAACAATTATTAGTTGTGGTAATGGCTGATTTTCTTCCATCACACGTTTGTAACGGCGGTAAATCACTTCTTCCATCGAAGCAAAATCGTTCGGACCTTCAACGGTTTTAATATTAAAATGACGGTATTCCTTTTTATCGGGTTTGCCGTTGGTAAATACCACCATGGCAGCCACAGGATACGAACCCTGTATATTCGAATTATCGAAACAGTCGATGCGCACAGGGTGTTCTTTCAGTCTTAGGTCTTTCTGCATCTGTTCCATAATCCGCTGGGTATGTCGCTCCGGATCCACATGCTCAAGTTGCTTATGCTTTTCGAGCATATAGTATTTGGCATTGCGCTCCGAAAGTTCAAGAAGTTGTTTCTTTTCGCCGCGAATCGGTACCGTATAGGTTACGCCCGGAAATTCAACATCCGGTTTAAACGGTACAATAATTTCAGGCGAATCGGAGTCAAAACGTTCGCGCAACTCGGTAATAGCCAGCAGCATCAGTTCTTCAGGTGCTTCGTCCAGCTTTTTCCTGATTTCGACAGTATGTGCCTGGATGATAGAACCGCTGATCACTTTCATGAAATTTATATAAGCGGCAGTAGGCTCATCCACATAGGAGAAAATATCAATGTTATGAATGGATGGGCTCACGATCAGCGACTTGCTCTGGTAACGGTCGAGAAGTTCTATTTTTTCTTTAACAACATGCGCCTTTTCAAATTGAAAGGTTTCGGCATATTCTTTCATCATACCGGCCAGGTGCTGACGAACGGACGAGATATTTCCCCGCAAAATATTCCTGATTTCGGTCAATGATTGCCCGTAATCTTCTTCCGTTTGTAACCCCTCGCAGGGGCCAAGACAATTGTTTATATGGTATTCGAGACACACTTTATATTTCCCTGTGCGGATATTTGCCGCACTCAGGTTGAGGCTGCAGGTTCGTATCTGGTACAATTGCCGGATCAGGTCGAGAAGGGTATGCATCATTTTTACCGAAGCATAAGGCCCGAAATAATCCGATCCGTCGTTTATGCGATGCCTGGTTGGGAAAATACGCGGAAAGGCTTCTTTTTTGATGCAGATCCAGGGATAAGTCTTATCGTCCTTCAGCATCACGTTGTAACGCGGCAGGTATTTCTTGATAAGATTGTTTTCGAGCAGCAAGGCGTCCAGTTCCGTTTCTACCACTACTATCTGAATATCAGCTATTTTCTGAACCAGGATTCTAACCTTTCCAATCAGAGATTCATCGCGCCTGAAATAGGACGAAACCCTTTTCTTCAGGTTCTTAGCTTTACCAACATACAGAATTTTACCGTCCTTGTCGTAATACTGGTATACCCCGGGACTGTCGGGCAGTTCGCGGACAATATTTTCGATATGTGTGGAATGTTTGAACAATTTTTTGGGTTAGGATTTAGGGGTTGGGAATTAAGTATTTGAAATGTTTGTATTGTTTGAAATGTTTGTATTGTTTGAAATGTTTGAAGGGTTTGACACTTCGACTTCAGGGTGACAGTTTGAAGAGTTTAAAGAGTTTGGGCGGGTGTTGCGACTTCCAGTCGCATCTTTCTATAAAAGAACAAGTTGAAAGTATCAGACATATTTGAAATATTTGATATTTAGGCTCCGCTTAGTGCTACAGTTTAAAGAGTTTCTATGGTTAAAAGTTCAAATGCCTTCAACGATCAATATTTCGCCTTCAAAGGGTTCAATTGTCCTGCAATCCTCGACAATCCGTTCTTTCCGCGTCATCCGCGGTCTAATTTTTTTGAGAATTCCGAAATCACAATTCCGAAATCGCAAATCAAAATTAATCTTCTTCCCTCATATGATTCCACCCCAGCGCCTCAATCGGAATAAGAGGACCGTTGTTACTGGCGAGGAAAACGCCGGCATTGGGTTCAGTCATATGGCCGATGATGCTGATGCCTTCGAGTTCTTTCACTTTCTCGAAATCATTCATATTTATTGTAAACAGGAGCTCGTAATCTTCGCCTCCGTTCATGGCAGCAGTAACCGGCTGAATGTTAAACTCTTCGGCAGCAGCAAGGGTCATGGCATCAAGCGGGATCTTTTCTTCAAAGATCCGACATCCAAGTCCCGAATCCTCACAAATATGCAGCACTTCCGAGGCTAATCCGTCGGAAATATCAATCATGGCAGTGGGTTTTACTCCAACGGTTTTCAGCAATTCAATAATATCTGTACGTGGTTCAGGTTTAAGCTGGCGTTCAAGGATATAATCAAATCCTTCAAGGTCGGGTTGCATGCCGGGATCGGCTTCATACACTTTCTTTTCGCGTTCTAGTAATAACAGTCCCATGTATGCACTTCCCAGGTCGCCGCTTACACAAATCAGGTCATTTTCTTTAGCGGTATTTCTGTAAACAACATCCTGTTTTTCTGCTTCACCTGTAACAGTGAGCGAAAGGAACAAGCCATGTACCGATGATGTAGTATCTCCACCGGCAAGGTCAACCTTGTATCTTTTACAGGCTAACCGTATCCCTTCGTAAATTTCTTCGAGGGCTTCGACCGGAAATCGGTTTGACACTGAAATCCCTACAAACAATTGCCTTGGCGTGCCATTCATAGCCACAATATCCGAAAAATTTACAGTTGCACATTTATATCCTAGGTGGCGTAAAGGCATATAAGCCAGGTCGAAATGAACACCCTCAACAAGAAGATCAGTGGACACCAGGGTTACTTTATCACCATAGTCAATTACAGCAGCATCATCCCCAATCCCTTTAATGGTCGAAGGTTGTTCATTTATAAAAGATTCAGTAAGATGTTTTATAAGTCCGAATTCCCCTAAAGAAGAAAGCTCAGTACGTTGTGTTTGTGAAGAATCTGTCATGAAATCAATTTTGCTGCAAAATTAAGGTTTTTATTGACCACGGAGGCATGGATTACACCGAGTTTCACGGATATTGTGTTTTCTGCAATTTTAATTATTCATTCCTTTTCTGTTCATTTTCGCGGGTGCATAAAGCATACAGGTTTGCCGGCTTACTTTAAACTTCCATTGATCCTCTGTGTCTCTGTGGTAAATCCAGATTATTAAATTCGGTATTCATTTTCCTAAATACAAAAACAATTCAATGTTCCACTTGTTTTTTACTTAAAGAAGAAGCAATTAAGGTATTGCTATACTTTTATTATTACTAACTTTGCGCCCTACGTTTATTTAAACCAAAGATAAATAAGGGCCGGTATACCACCAACAATGGAAAAAGAACAGAACAATATACTCGAAGAAGTAACCAACAGCGATTACAAGTATGGCTTTCATACCGACATCGAGATGGATTTGGCTGCTGTCGGGCTTAGCGAAGATACAGTGCGTTTTATTTCAGCCAAAAAGAACGAACCCGAATGGCTGCTCGAATTCAGGCTGAACGCATATCGTCACTGGCTTACACTTACCGAACCCACCTGGGCTCATATTCATCATCCGCCGATTAAATACCAGGATATCATATATTATGCAGCCCCGAAACGCAAAAAAGAGCTGAAAAGCCTGGATGAAGTCGATCCTGAGCTTCTCGAAACATTTAAAAAACTCGGTATATCACTCGATGAACAGAAAAAATTGAGTGGTGTTGCCGTGGATGCTGTTATCGACAGCGTTTCTGTTAAAACTACATTCACCGATACGCTATCGAAATACGGTGTGATCTTCTGCTCTTTCAGCGATGCCGTTCAGAATCATCCCGATTTGGTAAAACAATATATGGGAAGTGTGGTGCCCAGCAACGACAACTTTTTTGCCGCACTCAACTCAGCCGTATTCAGCGACGGGTCATTCTGTTACATTCCCAAAGGAGTGCGCTGCCCGGTTGAATTATCGACTTATTTCAGGATAAATGCAGCTAATACAGGTCAGTTCGAGCGAACACTTATTATTGCCGACGAAGGTGCATATGTAAGTTATATGGAAGGCTGCACTGCCCCTATGCGTGACGAAAACCAGTTGCATGCTGCCATTGTCGAAATTGTTGCCATGAAAGATGCCGAAGTGAAGTACAGCACAGTGCAAAACTGGTATCCTGGCAACAAGAAAGGCGAAGGCGGAATTTACAATTTTGTTACAAAACGTGGAATTTGTAAAGGCAGCCATTCGAAAATTTCCTGGACACAGGTCGAAACCGGCTCAGCCATTACCTGGAAATATCCGAGTGTGGTGCTGATGGGCGATAATTCCATTGGTGAGTTTTATTCGGTTGCGGTTACCAACAATTTCCAGCAGGCCGATACCGGCTCGAAAATGATACACCTCGGAAAAAATACCAAAAGCACCATAATTTCGAAAGGTATTTCGGCCGGGCAAAGCAACAACAGCTACCGCGGATTGGTAAAAGTGATTAAACGGGCCGAAAATGCACGCAACTTTTCGCAGTGCGATTCCCTGTTGCTAGGTGATAAATGCGGGGCTCACACATATCCGTACATCAAGGCCGAAAATCATTCTTCCATAGTGGAACACGAAGCAACAACGTCAAAAATTTCGGACGATCAGCTTTTTTACTGCAAGCAACGCGGAATCAGTTCCGAGAGTGCCATTGGTCTGATTGTGAACGGATATGCCAAGGAAGTTCTTCAGCATTTACCCATGGAATTTGCTGTTGAAGCGCAGAAGTTACTAGCTATCAGTTTGGAAGGAAGCGTGGGATAATGATTTCGGATCTTTGATTTCGAATATCGGAATTGTCAGACCCTAACCAAAATCTGTCACACTGAGCGAAGTGCTGAAACCTTTCAAACCCCTCAAACCCCTCAAACTCTTCAAACTCTTCAAACCCTTCAATTACTCAAATTTGTCAAAAGAATAAAAAAATATATGTTAAGTATCAGAAATTTAAAGGTTTCCATTAAAGGAAAAGAGATTTTAAACGGGATCAACCTCGAGGTTAAAGCCGGAGAGGTTCATGCTATTATGGGTCCGAATGGCACCGGGAAGAGCACATTGGCTTATGTTATCGCCGGCCGCGAAGGCTACGAGGTAACGCAGGGAGAGATTATTTTCAAAGGGCGCAATATCCTAGATCTTTCAACCGAAGAGCGTGCCTGCGAAGGTCTGTTCCTGGGATTCCAGTACCCGGTAGAAATCCCTGGTGTTTCAATTACCAATTTTCTGCGTACGGCTATTAACGAACAGCGCAAATACAAAGGTCTTGATCCTGTACCTGCCAGCGAGTTCCTGGCCCGGCTGGAACAAAAAAGACAACTGCTCGAAATGCAGGAGAAACTGGCCAACCGCTCAGTAAACGAAGGGTTTTCGGGAGGCGAAAAGAAAAAGAATGAAATCTTTCAGATGGCCATGCTCGAACCAGCACTAGCCATACTCGACGAAACGGATTCGGGCCTTGATATTGATGCGTTAAGGATTGTAGCGACAGGTGTTAACAAACTTCGCCGTCCGGATAATGCAACCATTGTAATTACGCACTACCAGCGGTTGCTCGAGTATATTATTCCCGATGTGGTGCATGTGCTTTTCAATGGCCGTATTGTGAAATCGGGCGGGAAAGAACTTGCCTTACTCCTCGAAGAAAAAGGCTACGAATGGATTAAGAGTGAGGCCTGAACCAGGCAAAGCTAAAACAGAAAACGAATTATGGAAGCAGGAATAGTAGAAACAATATATGACCTCAAAGAATACCTGACAGGAGTTTTCGCTTCGAAACAACAGGAAATCACTATAAATGATACTCCTTTTGTAGCTGCAAAACGTGCACGGGCTTTTGAGTTGTTCAATAAGGCAGGGTTTCCCCATGCAGCTCTCGAAAAATGGCGCGGTACTGACCTCTCGCGGGCATTGAATCACGAATATCATGCATTGCCTGAGCCACCATCGGCTGATCTGGATATTGATAAGATATTTAAATGCGATGTTCCGCATTTTGAAACCTTGCTGGTATCGCAGCTGAACGGCTGGTTTGCCGACAGGAAAAAACTGATGCAGGTCTACCCAAACGGAATGGTTATCGGTAGCCTGGCTGCCGCTTTTCGTAAATACCCGGAACTGGTACAGGCACATTACGGGAAATATGCCGATGATGGCAGCGAGGGTCTCACCGCTCTGAATACAGCCATGTCGCAGGATGGAATATTTATTTATGTTCCTGATAATGTTACTGTTGCGCAAAATGTGCAGATGGTCAACATTACTGATTTTAAGCAAAATCTCTTCCTTAACACCCGAAACCTTGTAATCCTTGGCGAAAACAGTCACCTCCGGCTGGTGCAATGTGACGATTCCATCAATCATGATGTGAGTTTTATCAATACCGTAACCGAAGTGAAGATCGGGCGCAATTCATCACTCGATCACTATAAACTTCAGAATAAAGATGACCATACCACGCTCATAAACTCCATGTATTTCCACCAGGATGAAGGAAGCAGCTTGTCGACCAACGCCATCAGCCTGAACGGAGGATTAATCAGGAATCTCTCGCATGTTACCCTTAGCGGTTCACACAGCATTGCTGATATATCGGGTCTTTACCTGATGGATCGCTACCAGCATGTGGATAACCAGGTTTTTATAAACCATGCCGCTCCTGAGTGCGAAAGCAGGGAACTTTTCAAGGGAGTGCTTGATGATCATGCGAGCGGAGTTTTTAACGGCCATATTAAGGTGCACCGCGATGCGCAGAAAACCAATGCCTTTCAGACCAATAAAAACATTTTACTTTCCGATAAAGCAAGCATCGATACCAAACCATTCCTCGAAATTTATGCTGATGATGTAAAGTGCAGCCATGGGGCCACGATAGGGCAGTTGGATACTGAAGCATTATTTTATATCCGTTCGCGGGGAATCAGTGCATCCAATGCAAAAATATTGCTGATGTATGCTTTTGCCGCCGATGTTATCAACAAGATTTCGATACCTGAGTTGCGATTGCGGATGGACGATATGGTTAAAAAACGTCTTCGCGGCGAGTTGTCGCAGTGCGAACAATGTGTCCTGAATTGCAGCACACACGAGCATCAGAAAGTTGAGTTTAATATTGATATTTCGAAAATCTGAACCTCTACCGCAATGATCGAAATCCCGGAATCAAAAATTCAGTCGGTAAGGAATGATTTCCCTATTCTGTCGCGCAGTATTTATGGTAAACCCCTGGTTTATTTTGATAATGCAGCGACCACTCAGAAACCCCGGGCCGTTATTGATGCTATCAGCAATTATTATCTTAACGACAATGCCAATGTGCACCGCGGAGTTCATTTCCTCAGCCAGCAGGCGACAGCGGCTTTCGAGGATGTACGGAAAAAAGTAGCAGCATTCATGCATGCAGGCAGTCCGAACGAAATTGTTTTCACACGCGGCGCAACCGAAGCCATCAACCTGGTGGCCTGGTCGTTTAGTGAATCCTTTGTTAAAGCATGGGATGAAATTATTGTTTCTGAACTTGAGCATCATTCCAATATCGTACCCTGGCAGGCAGCCTGCGAGCGTAAAGGCGCACACCTGAAAGTTATTCCCCTCACTCCTGATGGAAATCTGGACCTGGAGGTTTACGGAAAATTATTGAATGATCGAACAAGGATAGTTGCCATAAGTCATATTTCCAATGCTTTGGGAACCATTAATCCTCTTGAGACGATTGTAGAAATGGCTCACAATAAAAATATACCTGTTTTTGTGGATGGTGCCCAGGGATTATCACATGGCCCGGTTGATGTGCAGAAAATCGGCTGTGACTTTTATGCATTCTCTTCTCATAAAATGTATGGCCCTATGGGAATTGGTGGTTTGTATGGCAAAACCTCCTGGCTCGAAAAAATGCAGCCCTACCAATTGGGAGGCGAAATGATACAAACCGTTACTTTCGCGAAGACAACTTTTAATGAAATTCCTTATAAATTTGAAGCCGGCACACCAAACGTTGCCGATGTAATGGGTCTTGGAGCTGCCATTGATTACCTGAACGGAATAGGTTGGGATTTTATTTCGGCTCAGGAAACCGACCTGCTGAACTATGCAACCACAAGGCTCATGGAGGTAGACGGAATAAAAATTATCGGAACTGCAGCCAAAAAAGCGGCAATTATTTCATTCCTCATCGAAGGAATTCATTTCTTTGATGCAGGGACAATCATCGATCATATGGGTATTGCACTTCGTACGGGAAGTCATTGTGCTCAGCCCCTGATGGATGGTTTGGGAATAAATGGTACCTTGCGCGCTTCTATGGCTTTTTATAATACCCGCCAGGAAGTCGATAAGCTGATTAATGCGATTCAGGCTGTTAAAACGCTTTTTGCATAAACAGGCAGTCGCATAAAAAGCAAAAGCCAGGATAAATTTTTTCCAGAACAATAAAAACAACATTCAAAAATGACGATTAATGAAACTATTGATCAGATAATTAACGAGTTCAACCAGTTTGATGATTGGATGGACAAATACAATTACCTGATCGAAATGGGTCGGTCGGTTCCCCTAATCGACGAAACCCAGAAAACGGATTCAAACCTTATTGTAGGATGCCAGTCGAGAGTATGGCTTAGTTCAGAGTATAAAGATGGCCTGATTCATTTTACTGCCGACAGCGATGCCGTTATCACAAAAGGTATTGCCTATCTGCTTATCCGGGTATTTTCCGGCCATACACCCACCGAGATAGTTAATGCAGAGACTACTTTTCTCGATAAGATCGGGCTCAAAGAACATCTTTCGCCTACCCGTAGCAACGGCTTGCTTTCGATGGTAAAACAGATAAAAATGTATGCTTTTGCCTACCAGGTGAAAGAGAAGAATGTCTGATTGCTTTTTAGTGCATAGTGCCAGGTGCATAGTGCATGGATTATAAGGGTGAAAAGGACAAATATCCAAGATCCAAATTCCAAGCACCAAGCACCAAGCACCATGCACCAAGCACCATGCACCATGCACCATGACCAAGCACCATGCACTAATCCTTAACCCCTTTCCTCCATGCGCAAACAAATAGAAAAAGATATAATCTCCGAGCGGATAGTCCAGGTGATTAAAACCATCTATGACCCTGAGATCCCTGTTAATATTTATGACCTGGGTCTTATTTACACAATCCTTGTTGATGACGATTTTGTAGCCCATGTTACCATGACCCTGACGGCCCCTAATTGCCCGGTGGCAGAGAGCCTGCCTATTGAGGTTCACGAAACGATTAAGAACGTTGATGGTGTTACCGATGCCAAGGTTACCCTGACTTTTGAGCCACCCTGGGACAGGAACATGATCAGCGAAATGGGTATGCTGGAACTGGGGTTTCTGTAACGAGATATTCTTTAAGTGAACCGGATTGTCTTACAGATAATTCGGTTTTTTTACTTGTTTAGAAGCAATAAAAATAACTCCATTCGATTGAATATTCTAAATATTGTAATATTTTTGTTTTTAAAGAAAAAAAGTACTGCTATACTTAAATTATGAAACTATTCTACACCGCCATTCTTGCTCTGGCATTGCTACCTTTTTCAGGCATAGCTCAAACTTTTGATTTAAATGGACAGATTCGCCCCCGCGCTGAATTCAGGAACGGATACAGATCCCTGATCGGAGATGATATTAAACCGACATTTTCTGTCATACAACGCACAAGGTTAAATCTGAATTACACATCGAAGGTGTTCAAATCGGTGATCTCAGTTCAGGATATTCGGGTTTGGGGGGATGTAGTTACAGCAAATAAGTCTGACTTGAATGGTATGATGGTTCATCAGGCCTGGGGCGAATTATTTCTTACCGAAAAACTCTCACTAAAGGCAGGTCGTCAGGCTCTTGTTTATGACGATCAGAGGCTGTTTGGCAGCGCCGACTGGAATCCTCAGGCACGCAGCCATGAAGCTTTGCTTGTGAAATATACCCATTCAAAAACCACTTCAGTTCATGCTGGTTTCGCATATAATCAAAGTGCTGATAAGGACACCGGAAATTTCTATGCGCTCAATAATTATAAAGCTCTCCAGTATTTGTGGGCACATCATGAAGCAAAAAACCTGGCGATCAGTTTGCTCTTTGCCAACAACGGTATGCCTTATATAGTAACGGAGGGTGATGCCGCACCTGAGCAGCAAATCAGGTATACCCAGACTTTCGGGCCATATCTTACCTATAAAAAAGACAAGCTGAAAATCAACCTGGCTTCGTATTACCAGACCGGCAAAAACAATAAAGATATTGACAAACAAGCATGGTATGCCGGGGGCGAACTGGAATATACAATCAATACGCTGACGCTGGGAGCCGGGTTTCAGTACCTTTCGGGCAACAACCAGGTAAATCCCGACGGAAATGATCATGAGTTTTCAACTCTTTTTGGCACCGGTCATAAATTCAACGGATGGATGGATTATTTTTATGCAGGCAATTCGCACAAAGGAGTGGGTTTACTCGATTTGTACATACCCGTTAATTACAAAAAAGATAAACTTTCTGCCGAATTCCAGTTGCATTATTTCCAGGCTGCTGCCAGTGTTAAGGATGTGGCTGATGCCACAAAAACAATGGAAGCCGCTCTTGGTGCCGAGGCCGGTGTTATGCTGAGTTATGCTGTTACACCCGAAATGAGTATCTCCGGAGGATATTCACAAATGTTCGGCACCAAAACCCTACAGGTGCTTAAAGGAGGTAATCGCGAAAACACACAAAACTGGGTCTGGGTTATGCTTTCATTCAACCCGGTTTTCTTCAAATCCGAGAAATAACCCTATTGATATGCTCAAAAAAATCATTTTCAGCTTAGTCCCGCCCGGTGAATGGAAATTGACAGTTATCATTCTGTTAGGTGTTATTGTCGGGATGGGGTTTTATATTTTCAGGATCGCTAATGCCGCTTCCTATCTTTCCGACGATCCCGAAACATGCATCAACTGCCATGTAATGAATCCCCAATATGCATCGTGGCAGCACAGTTCGCACCGCGAAGTGGCTAACTGTAATGATTGTCATGTTCCGCACAATAATGTTTTCAATAAATACTTTTTTAAAGCAAAAGACGGCTTGCGTCACTCTACCATGTTTACGTTAAGAATGGAGCCGCAGGTAATTAAGATAAAAGATGCCGGAAGGAAAGTGGTGCATAAAAACTGCATTCGCTGCCATAGTCAGTTGCTCGAAGATCCCCAGATGCAAACCATCATTCATTCTGATTATTATGCCACCCGCACCGGCCGCGAATGTTGGGATTGTCATCGTGAAACGCCACATGGCAGGGTTAACAGCCTTTCGGCCACCCCGTATGCAAGGGTGCCGCAGCTTGAGAATCCTGTTCCGCAATGGCTTCGTAATTTTATGGACAAACAAAACAACAAATAACCAAAATATCATGGAAAACAATAAACGCAAACCCCTGTTCTACTGGATTCTGTTTGTAGGAACAGTAATAGTAGTATTCCTTTTAGGTATGCTTGCATCCTCTATTACAAACCGCCGCGCCGAAAAAGAATATGTGTATAAACCTATGGTTGAGCTCAAACAAGGCGAGCCCCGCAACGCGGAATGGGGTAAAAATTTCCCCCGCGAATATCAATCGCATTTACAAACACTCGATACATCTTTCCGCAGCAAATACAATGGAAATGCGGTAATTGATATGCTGGAAGTCGATCCGCGCCTGGTTGTATTATGGGCAGGATATGGTTTTTCCAAGGACTACAAACAAGGACGCGGGCATTATTACGCGATCAAAGATATAACCAATTCATTGCGTACCGGAGCTCCTTCCGAAGGTAATCCGAGCCCGATGCCGAATACCTGCTGGAGCTGCAAAAGTCCTGATGTTACGCGTATGTTAGGCAAAATGACTCCTTCCGAATTTTATAGAGACGCATGGGAAACGAAAGGTCCAGAAATCGTTAATCCTATTGGTTGTGCCGATTGTCATGATCCCAAAACCATGAACCTGGCTATTACACGACCTGCACTTATTGAGGCTTTCGAACGGCAAGGCAAGGACATTACCAAAGCTACGCATCAGGAAATGAGATCACTGGTTTGTGCCCAGTGCCATGTTGAGTATTATTTTGACAAAACCAAAATTGAGGGTACTGGTTACCTGACTTTCCCATGGGATAAAGGATATACTGCCGAAGCCATCGAACAATATTACGACAGTTACAATTTCAGCGACTGGACACACAGCATCAGCAAGGCTCCCTTGCTTAAAGCCCAGCATCCTGAGTACGAAACATTCATGATGGGCATACACGGGCAGCGCGGCGTTGCCTGTGCCGATTGCCACATGCCTTACAAAAGCGAAGGTGGTCAGAAGTTTACCGATCATCATATACAAAGCCCGCTCAACAATATAGCCAATTCGTGCCAGGTTTGTCACCGCGAAGAGGCTGCAACGCTGATTGCCAATGTTTTTGAGCGTCAGGATAAGATTATTGAGAACCGCGATAAACTTGAAGAACTCCTGGTCCGCGCCCATGTAGAGGCTGGTAAAGCGTGGTCGCTTGGCGCAACGGATGCTGAAATGAAAGCAATTTTACAGGATATAAGGAAAGCCCAGTGGCGGTGGGATTTTGTTGCGGCAAGCCATGGCGCTTCCTTTCATGCACCCCTCGAAATGGGACGGGTGCTTGGTCACGGATTAACCTATGCCCAGGAAGCGCGGATTAAACTGTCGAGGTTGTTGGCACAGAAAGGATTCAACCAGGAAGTTCCCTATCCTGATATTACGACCAAGGCGAAAGCACAAAAATACATCGGTCTCGATATGAACAAACTCAATGCCGATAAAGAAGTATTCAAAAAAACTGTTCTGGTCGACTGGATGCTGAAGGCTAAAGAAAGAGAAGCGAAATACTAATATATTTTCCTTTCAGCTAAAACGATTGCTGCCATACACAATTTCCGTTCCATCAGAACGAAAAGGCACTTTGTATTTAAAAAGATACAAGGGTCATAAACTTGATCCGGTTTATGGTTCATAATCCATATACATAATAATAAGTCAGCAGTCATTTCGATTAAGGAGGAAAATTGTACTTTTACACTCCAAATTTCGTATTATGACCCCCGCTAAGGGCACACTGCTGTCTGATATTAATTTACCGGCTGATCTTCGCAAACTTTCTGTTGACGAACTCCCCCGGCTGTGTGCAGATGTCCGCCAGTTTATTTTGGAGGTGATTTCCCGTAACCCGGGCCACCTGGGTGCCAGCCTTGGAGTAGTGGAGTTAACAGCGGCGATCCATTATGCGTTTAACACACCCGACGATAAACTGATATGGGATGTGGGCCACCAGGCTTATGCACATAAAATACTCACAGGCCGGAAAGATATATTTTCTACAAACCGCACTTTACATGGCATCAGTGGCTTCCCCAGGATATCGGAAAGTGAATACGATGCGTTTGGTACCGGACACTCATCCACGAGTATTTCGGCAGCACTTGGTATGGCTGTGGCATCCGGATTGCTCGGCAAAACAAACCAGCAGCATATTGCAGTTATCGGTGATGGTTCCATGACCGCCGGCCTGGCGATGGAAGCCCTGAACAATGCAGGTGTCTCAAAGGCAAATCTCCTGGTCATACTGAATGACAACGGCATTGCTATTGATAAAAATGTTGGTGGTCTTTCAAAATACCTTACCGATATTACTACCTCACAGGCTTACAACCGACTCAGAGATAAAGTATGGTGGGCCATGGGTGGAAAAACCAATTATGGCGCCAATTCGAGGGCCGTGGTGAAACAGATTGGAAATGCCGTAAAAGCTACATTACTAAAGGAGAGCAATCTTTTCGAAGCCTTTGGATTCAGGTATTTTGGCCCTGTCGACGGGCACGATGTTGTCAGGCTGGTTCATCTGATGCGCGACTTACAGAATATTCCGGGTCCCAAACTCCTGCATGTTATAACGGTGAAAGGAAAAGGGTACGAAAAAGCTGAACGGGATCAGACATTATACCATGCCCCTGGAATCTTTAATATGGAAACTGGTGAACTTAAAGACACCCATTGTCAGAACCAGCCGCCCAAGTACCAGGTTGTATTTGGAAAGACGATTATCGAACTGGCAGAAATGAATAAAAAGATTGTCGGAGTTACACCGGCAATGCCTACCGGCTGTTCGCTGAACCTGATGATGGCTAAAATGCCTGACCGCGCCTTTGATGTAGGTATTGCTGAACAGCATGCCGTTACATTTTCGGCAGGTATGGCGGCAAACGGGCTCGTCCCTTTCTGCAATATTTATTCCAGCTTTATGCAACGGGCATACGACCAGGTAATTCATGATGTGGCTTTACAAAACCTGCAGGTTGTTCTGTGCCTCGACCGGGGAGGGCTTGTTGGCGAAGATGGCGCTACACATCATGGCGCATACGACCTCGCTTACCTGAGGGCTATCCCCAATATTACCATCTGTTCGCCCATGAATGAGGAAGAACTGCGTAATATGATGTACACCGCACAACTGGAAGGTATGGGGCCTTTTGCAATACGCTATCCACGGGGCCGCGGAGTGATGCCTGAATGGAAAACTCCGTTTAATCAATTACCTGTCGGTAAAGGACGGTTGGTACGTAACGGGAAAGACCTGGCAATCATTTCTATCGGGCATCCTGGAAATGTTGCCCTCGAAGCCTGTGAGTTGCTTGCAGCAAAAAATATTGATGTTGCCCTGTATGATATCCGCTTCCTTAAACCGATTGATGAAGAACTTTTGCATACCGTCTTCAAACTTTTCGATAAGGTTATCACACTCGAAGATGGTTCCCTTATTGGCGGCCTGGGAAGTGCCGTTACTGAATTTGCGAACGACAACGGATATCACAATGCAGCAATTAATCGTCTCGGCATACCTGATCGTTTTGTGGAGCAGGGAACGCCTGAAGAACTGCACCACGAATGTGGAATTGATCTGGACGGGATTGTTAAAGCAGTGAATCAGCTCATAGTAAAATAATATTGGACGACTCCCTATATCCTCCTTAATCTGAATTATTTACATCTGACAAATATTTTTAACCTGGCGGTACTGAGAATCTGCCGGGTTTTTAATTTCCATTTTATGCAATACGAATAGTTACAAATGGTGCAAAAGGATATTAAATAAATGAAGGTATTTCTGATAGGGTTCCATGCCGAAATAACAAGGCTTTATAAACGGCAAAAAACGATCGACCTGTCAGTAAACCGGCTCATAAAAACACGTAAAACTCAAAAACTCAATTACTATGAACTCAAAATCATTACGTATTTCCTTGCTCTTTTTGCTGACTGCAGGAGTATCAATCTTCTTTCTGCCTTCGTGTGCAAAACTAAAAGAGGCTACAACATTTACAGTTAAGTACGATTTGCCTGATATGAGCTATAAAATAGACTCATTATCATTCCTGAAAACCGAAAGAGAGCTGTATTCGTTTTCGTACTCTGTTAATATCGACAGTATTATTGGTACCAGAAACGGATTGGTGGAACGTGTTAGTTTTTATAAAATGCGGTTTTCGGTAGTATCACCCTTATCTGCTAAACTCAACTGGTTAAGTTCTGCCCGTATTACTTTAACACGTGATGACGGAACTCCGGTTGAAATTGCTACCTCGGGGACCATAAATGCTGCTGAAAACTTCATTGATTTTAAGGTCAATGATTTTGATATCGCTTCAGCAGTCAGAAAACCTTTTATTTTAACTGTTTATGGAAACCTGAACGGGACCATACCTGATTTGCCAACGAAAATGTTAATGGAAAGCGGAATTGAAATTACAGTGAGTCCTTTTTAGATCATTCAATTCTCCTTTTTTTCAGATCAGGCAAATTTATAACATTATTCAGAGATAAAAGCGTCACTCAGTGGCGCTTTTTTGTTAAAAGCCGGCTTTAGGGAGTACAGGACTCCATGTCCAAAAACTGATAAATTTTCAACAATTTATAATGTTTCTGGGGTTTGTCCCCTTAAGCTTAGCTTTGAGAGGAAAACAATTTCAATAACACCTTGAAAGCTCTGCTTCGAGATAGTTTATTCATATTCTTAAATCCTGAGAACATTCAATTTTATTCCGTTGAGAGCAATACGGTCTATATTTTTACAGCAAATATTTTAACCCGTACTGACTGGCAATCAAAGCCTGTCGTGTTTATTTATGAAACTTGTCTTTATACTCTGCATTTTTTTTATAGAGATCAGGGTTTGTGAGCATGACATATGTCGATAAATATATTCAATAGTAACGGGCTCTTTTTGATACTATTCCTTACTTTTACCTCCGTAATTCCATTCTATGCAAAATCTTTTCAGGAAAAAATCAATAGATATGATCCTTCGTCATGCCGACGAGGGTAATCCTGATCTGATGAAACGCCGTCTTGGGGTTAGGGATCTCACGGCTATGGGAATTGCTGCCATTATCGGTGCAGGCATTTTTAGCACCATCGGGAATGCTGCCGCTAGCGGTGGTCCGGCCGTATCCTTGTTATTTGTTTTTACGGCCATTGCATGTGGATTATCAGCCATGTGCTATGCCGAATTTGCCTCCGCCATTCCCATCAGCGGGAGCGCTTATACCTATGCATACGCAAGTTTTGGAGAATTAATTGCCTGGATAATCGGCTGGGACCTGATCATGGAATATGCCATCGGGAATATTGCCGTGGCCATTTCGTGGTCGGGCTATTTCACAGGTTTGCTGAGCGGCCTGCATATCCATATTCCTGAGTATCTCGCTATAGATTACCTGAGCGCAGCCAAAGGATTTAAACTCGCAACGGAACAACTGCAGTCGGGTGTAACAGTCGCAGGTCTCGACACAAATCTTCGCGAAGCCTACCAGGCCTGGCTTACAGCTCCACATTTCGGAAACATCAGGCTTATCGCCGATATACCTGCCCTGGGAATAGTTGTTTTTATAACATGGCTGGTATATAAAGGCATCTACGAAACCAAAATGGCGGGTAATATCATGGTGCTTGTTAAAATAGGAATTCTCCTGCTGGTAATAATTGTGGGGTCATTTTATATTGATCCGGTTAACTGGAGCCCTTTTGCACCCAATGGGATTGGCGGTGTACTGAAAGGGGTTTCGGCAGTTTTCTTTGCTTATATTGGTTTCGATGCCATTTCGACTACAGCCGAAGAATGCCGGAATCCACGCCGTGATCTGCCACGGTCAATGATTTATGCATTGGTTATAACTACAGTATTATACGTAACTATTAGCCTGGTGCTGACCGGGATGGTGCCATACGGCCAGTTAGCCGTATCGGATCCCCTTGCTTTTGCCTTCGAAAAATTACATCTTACAAAACTTTCGGGTATTATCGCCTTGGGTGCAGTTATTGCCATGGCAGGAGTGTTGTTGGTTTTCCAGGTAGGTCAGCCACGAATCTGGATGAGCATGAGCCGCGACGGACTGCTTCCGCCCAGGTTCTCAAAACTTCATAAAAAGTATAAAACACCTGCTTTTGCCACTGTCGTTACAGGGTTCCTTGTTGCCATTCCCGCCTTGTTCCTCAACCTGACCGAGGTAACCGATCTCACAAGTATAGGAACCTTGTTTGCTTTTATACTTGTATCGGGCGGGGTTCTGATACTGCATCCAAGGGGGAATAAGGATGTAGATAAAAAAGGTTTTAATGTGCCTTATGCAAACAGCCGCTGGTATTTGCTTCCGATGTGGGCGTTAATTATGTTCGTAATCTGGTATTCGAACCCGCATTTTATAACCGGAATTTTTGATGGAAGCAACCATCTGTCGAAAGGGTTTCATAACCAACTGCCTATGTATGTTTTTATAGTTGTCGCAATAATAACTACAGTGTTTGCTGTAATGAGGCAATGGTCGCTGATTCCTGTACTCGGATTGTTAACAAATCTTTACCTGATGAGCGAACTCGGCATCACCAACTGGATGCGGTTCCTTATCTGGCTGATGATTGGGCTGGTTTTGTATTTCCTGTATGGAGTTCGGCACAGCAAACTGAAAAGTCTGGAAGAAGGAATAAAACTGTAATCGGAGATATTCTGAAAATATATTTTATGCCGGACAATCCGGGACAAATACTTTGCTTTTATTCCATAGGCTCTTCTTACATTTGCTTCAATATTTTATGGTATGACGTGGCTCATTGTTACTGCACTGATCGTTTCGGGCATATTTGTGGGGTTTATTAATACACTGGCAGGCGGAGGCAGCATTATTTCGCTGTCGCTGTTTATGTTTCTTGGATTGCCGGCCAATATTGCCAACGGAACTAACCGCGTTGCCGTGATACTGCAGAATTTAACATCGGTAAACGAGTTTCGGCGCAAAAAAGTCCTCGACTTTAAAAAAGCCAACAAACTTGCCATTCCAACCATGGTGGGTGCTATAATCGGTGCACAGATAGCTTCCGATATTAACGAGGCTGTTTTCCGCAAAGCTATTGGTGTTGTAATGATTGTGATGATGTATTTTATCCTTACCAAACCTTCGCAATGGCTCAAAGGAACGGAAGCGCTGATGGAAAAGCCCGTTTCGTGGATACAGGTTGTGATTTTCTTCGTAATCGGACTTTATGGCGGATTTGTCCAGGTAGGGGTCGGATATTTTTTACTGGCCGGGGTGGTTTTAGGTGCAGGGTACGACCTGGTGAAAGCCAACGCCATTAAGGTGTGGATCGTATTGTTATATACACCTCTTGCACTGGTTGTGTTTATATTAAATGACCAGGTGCGTTGGGATTACGGTCTGATACATGCCATTGGCAACATCATCGGGGCTTTTATCGCATCCAGGTTTGCCGTTTCGTGGGGAGCCAATTTTGTTCGTTGGTTCGTGATAGTGATTATTGTGGTTTTTGCTTCTGATTTGCTGGGTATCATTAATATCAGGGAAGTTGTGACAAATGCGTTTCAATAGAATTAAAGAAAACAAATTCAGCAGAAAAACCTTTTTAGCGTTTAAAATTCCCGTAAGTTAGATGATAAAACAAACCTGGTAATAACACTTTCAACATGAAAACAAGAGCCACATTCATTATTATTTTTTTCCTGTTCATCCTTTTTTCCGCTTATTCGCAAAATACAGGCAGGTATACTCTTGTTATTCATGGAGGAGCAGGTAATATTACTTCAACTAATCTCTCAGCTGAAAAGGCTTCTCAGTTCGAAGCCAAACTTACCGAAGTTCTAAGGCATGGGGATTCCATCCTGAAAGCCGGTGGAACCAGTCTTGATGCGGTTGAGGCCTGCGTTCGTATGATGGAAGATTGCCCGCTTTTTAATGCCGGCAAAGGTGCCGTATTCAATGCCGAGGGCAAAAACGAAATGGATGCTGCCATTATGGATGGAAAGACAGGGAAAGCAGGTGCCGTTGCAGGAGCCACAACCATCCGTAACCCAATCAGTGCCGCAAGGGCGGTGATGGAAAAATCGGATCATGTAATGCTTACCGGCAAAGGAGCTGAAACATTTGCTGCTGAACAGGGTCTGGTATTGGTTTCACCGGATTATTTCTTCACTCAGAACCGCTGGAATGCTTACCTGAAAGCCAAAGCAAATGCCGATTCGCTTTCATCGTTGGATAAAAAACACGGAACTGTGGGTTGTGTGGCTCTCGATAAATACGGCAACCTGGCAGCCGCTACCTCAACCGGAGGAATGACCTTAAAAAAATATGGACGTATAGGCGATACCCCAATCATCGGTGCCGGAACCTATGCGGATAATAATACCTGCGCAATTTCGGCTACCGGTCACGGTGAATTTTTTATCAGGAATGTAGTTGCTTATGATATTTCAGCCTTGATGAAATACAAAGGCTTATCTCTTAAGGATGCTGCAAATGAAGTGATTATGGTAAAACTGAAAAAGCAGGGTGGCGACGGAGGAATAATTGCTGTGGATAAAAACGGTAATTTTGCCATGCCTTTCAATACTCCGGGAATGTTCAGGGGATTTATAAAGGCTGGCGGGGAGATGAAGGTGGCGATGTTCGGGGAAATAAATTAAAAAAAAGCCGCCATTTGATAATGACGACCTTTGAACAGTGAGAATTTTAAGAAATATCAGTAACTTTTTATAATCCGCTTAGTAATAACGCCTGTTGTGTTTTGAAATTGAAATATATATACACCATCACTAAATTTACTCATATCAAAAGTTTGTGAGGAATCGGAAATGTCTTTCTGAACCAATTTGCGACCGCTGTAATCGCTAATGGTAATTCTGCCGGGCTCAGTAAACGTATCAAATTCAATCGTTATTTCGTTTCGGAATGGATTTGGATAGATAGAAAAGGAATTCATCTGGTTATCAGCAATACCAACTGATGAAAAAACAGTCGCTCCTGAAACCGAAACACATGCCGGAATATAGGAATAGGCAACTGAGTAATTCCCGTTTTCGACTACCGTATAAGTTTGATTGATAGCACCTGCGATCAAATCTCCATTAAGGAACCATTGAATACTACCATTAAAAACGGGCGATGCCGTAAGCACACTTCCTGAAACAGTTATGGCCGGCTGAGGTGCCACATCCGGCTCTTCTGTAAATTTCCCCAAATACAATCCTGAATGAGCATCGCGGGGCTTACAACTGAAAGTAGTAACAGTAGGACTGAATAATTTGCCACCCACATAAAAAACACCTCCGTTGTTGGTT
>JBBQSY010000057.1:0-22933 GCA_038213495.1 Bacteroidales bacterium | reverse complement strand
GAACCGGCTCGTAAGATTATGGAATTGATGCAATCCTATATCAAATGAAGAAATAAGTGTAGTTACGGGAGGTTAAAAAGTTTTAAACCCAATAATCTCCCTTACTTCCTTTATCGTCCTCGCCGCACTTTCATGCGCTTTATCGCGGCCAAGTTTTACTACTTTCCCAAGATATACTTCATCGCCAAGCAGCTCAAGGATTCGCTCGCGGAGCGGAGAGGTAAAACGGATCACATCATCCGCAAGTTGTCGTTTCATATCACCATAACGGATAGCGCAGGCGTTATACGAATCTTCGAAAAACTGAACGGTTTCGGGTTCCGACAAGGCTTTCATAAGGCCAAACAGGTTTTCAATGGCTTGTGGTTTAGCCTGATTTGGTTCTGTCGGGCCGCTGTCGGTAACGGCTTTCATCACTTTTTTACGGATCACTTCGGGTGCATCAAAAAGGAAAATAGCATTGCCTTCGCCTTCGCTCTTGCCCATTTTTGTACTGCCATCCAATCCGGGAATTTTTACCAGCGACTCTCCGAAATTATAAGCAACAGGCTCGGGAAAATAATCCACATTATACATGCGGTTAAAGCGGTTGGCAAACGTTCGGGTCATTTCGAGGTGCTGTTCCTGGTCCTTGCCTACCGGCACTTTATGCGCTTTGTGCAGAATAATATCGGCAGCCATAAGCGTGGGATAGGTAAGCAGACCGGCATTCACATTTTCGGGCTGGGTGCGGGCTTTGTCCTTAAACGATGTACACCTCTCGAGTTCGCCCATGTAGGCATTCATATTCAGAAAAAGGTACAACTCGGCAGTTTCGGGCAAATCGCTTTGCAGGTAAAGGGTTGACTTTTCGGGATCGAGACCGCAGGCGAGGTATTCGACCAGCACCTGTTTTACCATGCTGTGCAGGTCACCGGGCGTAGGATGCGTGGTAAGCGAGTGATAATCGGCGATAAAGAAATAGCAATTATCCGATTCCTGCATTTTTACAAAGTTCTGCATGGCTCCGAAATAATTCCCGAGATGAAGATTGCCCGTAGGCCTGATTCCGCTTACTACTGTTTGCATAATTGTGATTTTAAAACCTTCCGGTTTTAACTGATATTGTTAATATTTTATACGGCTATCCTGGTGAAGCCGAACCTGCGGTTGCAAAATTAGTGATTTCCGGCCAAAGTTTAAAGGAAAGCGGAAGCGGTAGTGGAACTGTTTTCATTACTTTTACAGAATTATTTTTAAAATATTACTGATCTATGGCACATTTATTGAAATTCTGGCCGGTTTTTACAATAGCAATAGGCCTGGCTGCCTGCAATCCTTCAAACCAAGATACTGTGAAAATAACCAAACAGAGTGATTTCCCTTCACCCCCGGTGGCTGCTGTAAAGCCAGTTGACTTTACAGAATTTGGCAACAAACGAATTGACAATTATTTCTGGCTCAAAGACAAAAGCAACCCTGAAGTAATTGATTATCTGAATACTGAAAATGCATATTTTGAGACTGTTATGAAGCCGACCCAAAAATTGCAGGATAAGCTTTTTGCCGAAATGAAAGGTCGCATTAAGGAAGATGATGCAACCGTTCCTCAGCTTGATAACGGATATTACTACTATACGCGGACCGAAAAAAACAGGCAGTACCGGATAAATTGCCGAAAAAAAAGCAGCGTGTCGGCTCCCGAAGAAGTCGTTTTTGATATAAATAAGATGGCTGAAGGAAAGAAAGCGTTTATTTTTTCAGACTTTGAGATCAGTCCGGATAACAAACTGGCAGTTTATCTGAGTAACGAAACAGGTTCGTATGCCGATTTCACCCTTCAGGTACGCGACCTGGTATCGGGTTCGGATTTACCGGTTAAAATTAAAAAAGTACAGTCAGTAGCCTGGGCAAATGACAGTAAAACCATTTTTTATGTAATTGGCAACGATGCTTTGCGCCCATACAAGGTTTACAGGCTTAGTATTGGCAGCACAAATCCTGACGAACTTGTTTACGAAGAAACTGATGAGCAGTTTGAAGTTAATGTGAGTAAAAGTAAAACCAGGGACTTTATTTTTATTGAAACCGCCAGCTTTACAGCCTCTGAATACCTGTACCTGCCAGCTAAAGAGCCGAAAGGAAAATTCAAAGTTTTTATACCCCGTACCGAAGATGTGAAATATGAGGTGTATCCACACAAAGACAAGTTCTTTATTCAATACAAGGACCGCGATAACCTGAACTGTAAAGTGTACGATGCGCCCCTGACCGGTTATGCCGATCGCAGTACCTGGAAAGAAGTGATTCCCCACAGCAAAGATGTAAAAATTGAATACCTGGATGTTTTCGATAAATACCTCGCTGCACAAACCAGGAAAAACGGCCTGAATGAAATCCTCATAATCAATCTTGCAGATGGGAAAAGCAATACAATCGATTTCCCCGAGCCGGTCTACACCATTGCAATTACAGGCACTCCGGAGTATACATCCGCAACACTCCGTTACAGGTATACCTCGATGAACCGGCCAAATACAGTTTATGATTATGATTTTGCAAAAGGCGAAAGCCTAAAACTGAAGGAACAGGAAATTCCAGGTGGTTTCAATCCCGGTGATTACACGGTTGAGCGTATTTGGGCGGCAGCAAAGGATGGGGTTAAAGTGCCCATATCGGTGGTATATAAAAAATCCCTGGTAAAAGACGGATCAAACCCGGCGCTCCTTTATTCTTACGGATCGTATGGAATCAGTTCGGATGCCCGCTTTATTTCCAGTTTTTACAGCCTGATCGACCGCGGTTTTGTATTTGCCATCGCGCAGATAAGGGGAGGCAGTGATATGGGCGAGCAATGGTACGAAGATGGCAAATTGCTGAATAAAAGGAACACTTTTACCGATTTTATTGCCTGTGCCGAAAAATTGCAAAAGGACAAATATACTTCAGCATCCAAACTTGCCATTATGGGCGGTAGCGCCGGCGGACTGCTGATGGGAGCGGTGGTTAATATGCGCCCGGAGCTTTTCAATACGGTTGTGGCAGCCGTTCCTTTTGTGGATGTTATCAATACCATGCTTGATGCCAGCCTGCCGCTTACCACCCAGGAATACGAAGAATGGGGAAATCCCTATGTGGAAGAATACTACCGCTACATGCTTTCCTATTCGCCATACGACAATGTGAAAGCGCAGAATTATCCCAACATGCTGGTTACAGCCGGACTGAACGATTCACAGGTAAGCTACCACGAGCCTTCCAAGTTTGTAGCTAAACTCCGTGCCTTGAAAACAGATGATAATATCCTGCTTCTACACACTAATATGGAATCGGGACACGGTGGCGCCACCGGCCGGTTCGATGCTTTGAAAGAAACTGCTTTTGAGCTTGCTTTTATTCTTAACAGGATCGGGATATCGGAATAATTGATTTTTAACAGTCGGCTGAAGCCGGACTGGAATAAATTTGCTAAAATTGACAGAATCTATTACAATCAGATTTATCTGGCTGAATAGAAAGCTAACCATAATTAAAAAGCCTCTTACTGAATGCAGTGAGAGGCTCTTTTTTTTTGCTGAGACCTGATTTGACGGAAACTCAAAATCCGTTTAATTTCATAGTTACCGTAGGTATAAGCAACAGGAAGCCTAATAAAGTCATAATAATTATAAACGGCCATACCCATTTCAGCCATTTATCGTAAGGTATACGGGCAACGCCAAGCACTCCCATCAACACACCGGAAGTAGGTGTTATTAAATTGGTAAATCCATCACCAAACTGGTAAGCCATAACAGTTGCCTGCCTCGATACACCAATGAGGTCCGAAAACTGCGACATAATAGGCATGGTAAGCGCTGCCTTGGCCGAACCTGAAGGCATTACCAGGTTTATGCCGGTTTGTATCACATACATCATGCTTACCGACGCATACGTCCCCCAGGCAGCCATTGAGCTCGAAACGCCGTGAAGCATGGTATCAATCACTTCCCCGTTTTGCAGTATTATGATAATTCCTCCGGCCAGCCCTACTATAAATGCGGCCGAAAGTATATCGCGGACCCCATCGAGAAAGTGTCTGGTAATATCATTTAATGTGTAATCAAATGCCAGACCCGATGCCAAACCCATTGCAAAAAACAAGGTCGCAATTTCCATCACATACCAGCCATATCCCATTACGCCGACAATGAGGAAAGCAATGGTGAAAAATAAGAGGTTGAGTATAAAGAAATGTACGGACTTTAAAAGAGAGAGAACACCGGTTATAAGAAAAAAGACTGTCAGTATCGGGATGACAGGAATTGTAATGCTTGAAAGTCCTATTTTCAAAGTTGTCTGTGTATAAAATACCGAGAAAATAACCATAATTACCTGCAAAGCTCCAAAAACGATCCATCCTGATACCGGAGTACGGTATTCAACAGCATCTACGTGGTCGTTGGCAAGTTTACGCCAGTAAGCATCATCCTCATATACACAGGAGGATTTGGGATTTTTTTTGATTTTCCTTGCATACCACAAAACATAACTAATACCCACAAGGTTTATTACGACCCAGCAAAACATCCGGTACTCAATACCAGAAAACAAAGGCAATTTCGATAAGCCCTGCGCAATACCGATAGTGAACGGATTAAGCAATGCACCGGCGAATCCTAATCCTGCAGCAATAAAACACATGCTCAGGCCTACAATAGAATCGTAACCCATACGTATAGCCAGCGGAACAAATATAATGGTGAAGGCAATGGTTTCCTCGCTCATGCCGAAAACAGCTCCGAATATGCTGAACACCAGCATAAGCAGAATAATAATAAGGTTGTCAATCCCCAAAAACCTGAGCGTCCTGTGTTTTTCAAGTTTTCGCGTGTAGCGGAGAAAAGCATAAATACCAATATCAATCGCCTTGGTCTGGTTCATTATCCAGAAAGCCCCGCCGATAAGTAATATAAATACAATAATATCCGCTTTATCAACAAATCCGTCGAAAATGGCTGAAAATATCTGCCACGTCTGGGGCGAATTACCGATGTAATGAAAACTATCGCCGTTAACAACCTCGCGTTCAATACCGTTAACCATCATTTTCTCCCGGTCAAACGTTCCGCCAGGCACTATCCATGTAAGGAATCCTGCAAAAATGACGATAAAAAATACGATTACATAGGTGTGAGGAATCTTAACTTTAGAGGCCATAACTGGAAGTGGTGTTTAGAAATAGATTTTTCAAAAATACAAAGAATAGACAGAATTCCAAGAACCGTGTAGTATATACACTTCGGGAAATAAATCTACTTAATAACAGAGATATCCTGACATGATAATTTACCAGGTTGTTGTTTCAAAAAATGCCAGACGCGGGAATTATATCGTGAATATCACACAGGTCTCACGATTAGTAAAATTTCCGTCGCCGGCATTAGTGTTAATTAAGTGATCATGATAAGTCAGGTGTATAAGCTGTTTATGTAGAGACGATACATCACATTTATTTAATAAGAATACATTCTTGAAAACCCTTACTTTTGTTAAGGATTACATGTCGTATTAACCAGCCAACTCTCATCTTACCATCTAAATTCGAACGCAATGAATTTAAAATATCTAATAGCTGTACTAATCCTGGTTACTACAAATATAACATCGGGTATTTGTCAGAATAACAACTCAGCAGGCAAAACAGTAGATGCCGGTCATTTGTTTATTATCGGCGGAGGCGAAAAAACCGAAGGACTAATGAAAGAGTTACTAAAAGTATCAGGCATCGGGGAGAAAGATTACGTGGTCATTTTGCCCATGTCGAGCGAGGAACCCGACAGTTCGGTGTTTTTTGCAAGAAAAGACTTCGCTGCAGTGGACATTAAAAATGTAGTCGGGTTTAACTTTACTGAAAACGGTCCTGTCACTCAATCGGGGATTGATTCCATTGTGAAAGCAAAACTTGTTTTTATTACCGGAGGCGACCAGACCCGGTTTATGAAAATTGTCGGTAAAGGGCCCATTTATAAAGCCATACATGATGCTTATAACAACGGGACTACCATTGCCGGAACCAGCGCCGGCGCTGCCGTTATGAGTAAGAAAATGATTACCGGTAATGCGCTGAAATACCCGGAATATAGCGGCAGGTATCCTACCATTGAACCCGAAAATATTGAAATAACAGAAGGACTTGGCCTGGTAACAAATATAATCGTGGATCAGCATTTTATCAAGCGCCAGCGAATGAACCGGCTGATGGCTGTTTCAATCGAAAATCCTAACGAAACCTGCATCGGTATTGATGAATCTACAGCCATTGTTGTGACTGGAAATAGTTTTACTGTGGCTGGCGAAAACCAGGTAATTGTAATACGCAATCCGAAAAAAAGTAAAATTATCCAGGGCAAACTAATGGGAGGAAAAGGATTATTACTCGATATTTTGTTACCAGGCGACACCTGGAAGTTAAAATAAGGCTTCGGAAAACAGATGACACAAATAAAAGGATCAATTTAAAAAGCTGATTAAAAAACACATACCATGCTTACACTTTTTAAAAATGCCGAAACTTTTTCCCCTCTGTATATTGGTAAAAAAGATATCCTGGTTGGAGGAAAAACTATATTAGCTATAGCTGACCATATTGATCCGCCAAAAGATCTTGATGTTAAAATTGTTGATTGCACAGGGTTGAAACTGGCACCAGGTCTGATTGATTCACATGTTCATATTACTGGTGGCGGCGGCGAAGGCGGGCCGGCAAGCCGCATGCCCGAACTGGAAATCAGTATGATGATTGATGGTGGTGTTACTACAGTGATCGGCTGCCTGGGAACCGACGGCATTACCCGTACTGTCGACAGTGTACTGATGAAAGTAAAAAGCATCAGGGCAAAAGGTATGTCGGCATGGATGTATACCGGTGCTTACCAAGTGCCGCCGCCAACTATAACCGGTGATATTGCCCGCGACATAGCCTTGATTGAGGAAGTGATCGGCGTGGGCGAAGTGGCCGTTTCCGACCATCGCTCGTCAGTACCGACCAACTCTGAGCTTACACGTATTGTTGCGCATGCCCGTGTGGCCGGGATGATTGGCGGAAAAGCCGGAATTGTGAATATGCATATGGGCGATGCACGCGATCCTTTCAGACCCATTCACGATGTGGTTGAAAACAGTGAGATGAGCTACAGGCAGTTTATCCCCACACATTGCAACCGTAACGAATATATTTTTGAGGATGCAAAGGAATATGGCAAGAAAGGCTTTGTGGATATTACAACCAGCTCGTATCCGTATTATATGGATGAAGAAATAAAGCCTTCAAAAGCCCTGAAACAGCTTCTGGAAAGCGGTGTTCCCATCAAACACATTACTTTTACTTCCGATGCCTGTGGTTCGTTGCCGGGATTTGATCCGGAAACGGGCAAACTGATTAAGATTGAAATGGGACTACCCGATTCGGTTCTCAGGGAAATAAAAGAATCAGTTACACAGGAAGAAATTCCGCTCGAAATTGCATTGCAGGTTGCCACATCCAACCCGGCGGATATTCTGAAACTCGCCGGCAAAGGATATATCAGGGAAGGCTGCGATGCGGATATCCTGGTTATGGATGCAGATTTCAAAATAATACACCTGATGGCGAACGGGGTGATGGTGAAGGGTTAAGGGGTTTGACGGGTTCGAAGGGTTTGACGGGTTTGAAAAGTTTGAAGAGTTTGAAAGGTTTGAAGCCCCGATAGTTTTAGCGATTGAGTTGTTAAGCTGAGTTTTGCTTCATCCCGATCTATCGGGGAAAAGGGGGACAGCAGACGATTGAATTTAATCGCAGATTCCTGAAAGCGCCAGGCTTTTAATCTTGCTAACCAGTTGTTCCGATTCAAAGAAATTAAGTGTTTGCTGCCCGTCAGATAATGCCTCTTCCGGTTTTTCGTGTACTTCGTAAATTACTCCATCGGCTCCGCTGATCAGGGATGCCAATGCCAGTTTCGAAACATACTTCCTGATACCCACGCCATGCGAAGGATCTGCGATCACAGGCAAATGGGATTTTTCTTTTAATACCTGTATAGCATTGATATCAAATGTGTTCCGGTAGGCTGTTTCGAAAGTGCGGATTCCTCGTTCGCACAACATTAGTTTTTCATTTCCTTTACTGAAAACATATTCGGCTGAATGCAGCAATTCTTCTATTGTTCCACTGATTCCGCGTTTGATAAGTACAGGTTTATCTACTTCGCCCAATGCATCCAGCAAGTTGAAATTCTGTGAGTTACGTGCCCCCACCTGGAAAATATCCACATAAGGCATCATATCCTCAATCTGTGAAACCTGCATCACCTCCGTAATTATCTTGATACCGTGCGGCGCACAAAGGGAATGCATCATTTTTAACCCTTCAATGCCGGCACCTCTGTACGCGTAAGGAGAACTGCGGGGCTTGAAAACACCTCCGCGGATAATCCTGATTTCGTTCTTTAACAGGTGTTCCACGATTTTTTGCATCTGCTCTTCGCTTTCCACTGAACAGGGACCTGCCATAATGCTGGCATCATTCCCTCCTACAATAACCCCATCGCCCAGGTTAATAGTTGTATTATGAACTTTCCATTTCTTGCTTACCAGTTTATAATCATCCGAAACAATATGAACATCTTTAACACCCGCCATATTCCCGATGGTACGAATATCAATTTCTTTCTTCCCGATACACACCAGGTAATTATCGGCATTTGTTTTTACTTCGGTCAGGCTGTATTTGTTCTGGGTCAGAACATCACAAAGATGTTTCATCTGATCCTCTGTAATCTTTTTCCTTAATTGAATAATCATTTTCTTATTAATTATTTGTTTAATCCGGAATTGTTAGCTCAAGCACTATTCGTGCCGGATAACTTAAACAGATTTAATCTGGCTGATAAAATGAGAAATATCCTGCTGCAAATCTTTGCTACCATCCATTGCATTAATAAACGCGCTGCCAATGATGGCCCCGTTGCCCAGTTTGCAGGCAGCTTTGTAATCGGTCTTGTTTTTAATGCCAAAGCCGATAATTACCGGATTTTTCAGTTTCAGGCCTGTAATCTTCCTGATTGCTTCCGTTTGCATTTCCGAATTATTCCCTGTGGTGGTATTTCCCGAAACCAGGTAAATAAAGGCGTTACTTATTTTATCAATCTCTTTGATACGTGCTGTCGAAGTGCTGGGCGTGATCAGAAAAACAGGCGAAACCTCATATTTGTCTGCAAAAGGCTTGTGCTCCTCCAGGTATTCTTTTACCGGAAGGTCTGGAATAATAATATGATGTACACCACCTTCGTTGCATTTTCGGTAAAAGGCTTCAATGCCGCAAGCCAGCATACTGTTGAGGTAACCCATCAGTAAATAAGGTTTTGATATAGTTGGCCTGATTTCTTTTAACTGACCGAATAAATACTCAAGGGTCATCCCATTATGCAGTGCCACCGTGCTCGAATGTTGAATTACAGGTCCATCGGCCAACGGATCGGAAAAAGGAATTCCTATCTCGATAAAATCAACTTCAGTTTCATTTAAAATACCGAGTATTTCCTTTGTGCTTTCAAGTTCCGGGAATCCTGCCGTAAAAAAAACGGACAGGTTGTTATGCTTGTTTTGTAGGATGGTTTGATGTAAACTGGCCATGATATGTTTTTTAAAAGTTGTTCAAAGGTTCCTGCTTCGTCGTGCCTCCTCGCAGTGACGGGTTCAATACTTCGTGTTCAATACTTCGTGTTCAAAAAGTTCAATGCTGCGCGTTCAAAGTTGGACAGGATTAAATAAGTATTATAAGGGGTAAGGGTTGTTATACGGTTGTCATACAATGGTCATACAATGGTCATTTGGATTCATATGGTTGTTAATCAAGATTATTCACTATTCACTATTCGTTATTCACTTTCAAAGGGTTCAATGCCTGCGGCGTTCAAAAGGTCCATTTTCAAATTGCCGAATCGTCAAATTACCGAATTGCCGAATTGTCAAATTCCCTTATTCACTCCCCAGATGTTTCAAATACGTCTCCATATCCTTATCCCCTCTTCCCGAAAGATTGATCACCACAATATCCGTAGGTTTGAATTTCATTTTTGGCAACAATGCAAAAGCATGTGCCGATTCGAGTGCAGGAATAATTCCATCCAGGTGAATCAATTCTTTTACTGCATCCAGCGCTTCACGGTCGGTAACAGCATAATATTTAGCCTGTTTTGTTTCATGAAGATACGCATGCAAAGGACCGATACCAGGATAATCGAGGCCGGCTGAAATGCTGTATGGTTCGGTTATCTGCCCGTCGGCATTCTGCATCAGGTATGTTTTTGAACCATGAATGATCCCGACGGAACCAACCATAAGTGTAGCTGCAGTTTCGTGGGAATGAATACCCATGCCGGCGGCTTCGGCTCCTATCAGTTTTGTTTTTTTTGAGCCTAAAAAATGATAAAAAGCGCCTGCAGCGTTGCTTCCTCCACCAACACAGGCAATCACATAATCAGGTTCGGCTTCGCCGGTTTGTTTCAATAACTGGCTCTTGATTTCCTTACTAATCACGGATTGAAATTTGGCAACCATATCGGGATATGGATGTGGTCCCACAACCGAACCAATAATGTAATGTGTGTCGTCGGCATGGTTTATCCAGTAACGAATGGCGTCGTTGGTAGCATCCTTTAGTGTTTTGGTTCCGCTCAGCGAAGGAATTACTGTGGCTCCCAGCATTTTCATACGGGCCACATTGGGAGCCTGCCGTTTAATATCCGTCTCCCCCATAAACACCACGCAGGATAAGCCCAGCAGTGTACAGGCAGTTGCTACTGCCACGCCGTGCTGGCCCGCACCGGTTTCGGCCACAATTTTTTGCTTGCCCATCATGCGGGCCAGCAACGCCTGTCCTAAGGCATTGTTGATCTTGTGGGCGCCGGTGTGATTTAGGTCTTCGCGCTTCAGGAAAATCTGTGCTTTGTATTTGTCGGATAATGCCTGGGAAAGATAGAGCGGTGTCGGGCGGCCAACATAATCCTTTAAAAGTGAATTCAACTGTTTTTTAAACTCTTTGGATCGCATGATCCTTTCATAGTTTTTTTGAAGCTCATCCACGTTATTAAAAAGCAATTCGGGGATATATGCACCACCAAATTTTCCGTAAAATCCGTGGCTTGTTTGGGTCGATGATTTCATTTGTAATGGGTTAGAAGTTTTTATTGCGTGACACTCATTAAATCTATGAGTTGTTTTATCTTTTCAATGTCTTTAATTCCGGGTGCCGTTTCGAATTTCGAATTAATATCAATTCCAATCAGTTGTTTGTTTTTGATTTTATTAATTTCAGCGAAATTTTCGAGGCTGATGCCTCCGCTTAAATAGAATGGTTTATTTAATGTATAAGCATCCAGCCACTGCCAGTCAAAGGTTTTGCCCGTCCCTCCAAAGTGTTCGCTTTGTGTGTCGAATAGGAAAAGATCGCAGGCATCCCGATATAATTTTGCAGTTTCAAATGAGGCCTTGTCTTTAATCGAAATCGTTTTAATCACTTCCGTTTCAGGTCTGAAGTGATTGCAAAACGCTGGCGATTCATCCCCGTGAAGCTGTATACTGTCCAACCGGTACTGTTCAATAATCTGTTCAATTTCAGCAATTTCAGCATTTACAAAAACACCGGTTTTTTTGATGTGTGCCGGAATATTATTAAGGCCATCTTCAATCAATTTCCAGTATACATATCGCTTCGATTTATGATAAAAAATAAATCCCAGGCGTGATATATTCATGGTGATTAATTCCATGATATCTTCTGAAGTGGTTATCCCGCATACTTTAAGCTGCATCGTTTTCCTTTTTAAGTTTATTGATTTGCAGTATAAACTCAGCACAGGCTTTTTCGGGCTCGGGGTGTTTCATAAAATAACCACCTATTAAAAACCCGTTATATCCCAGTTGCTGCAGTTCGATCACTGTTTTGGGATCTTCGATACCGCTTTCCGATATTTTTATAAAGCCGGATGGGATGAGTTTCGCCATGGTTCGGGAAGTAGCAATATCAATTTTCATGGTTTCGAGGTTGCGGTTGTTCACCCCTATCACATCAACTCCATTATACACTTTTTCGAGTTCGTGTTCCGCATGAAGTTCAAGTAAAACTTCCATCCCCAGTTGGTGTGCCTGATCGGTGAACTTTACAATTTCTTCCTTACCAAGTATGGCAGCAATCAGCAGTATAGCATCAGCACCGATTGATTTGGCCTGGATAACCTGGTACCCGTCGATTACGAAATCTTTCCGCAGAACAGGGCAGAAATTGTATTTACGTGCCATGGTAAGGTCGGCATTGCTGCCTCCGAAAAACTTTTTATCCGTAAGCACTGATAAAGCACTGGCCCCGGCCTGCATATATCCTATCGAAAGCTTTTCGACTTTTATATGCGGATTGATCGGGCCAAGAGCCGGTGATTGTTTTTTGATCTCTGCAATAATGCCGTTTTTATCTTCACGCAGCAGGTATTTCTTTAACGAAACACATTCGCTTTTAAAGTAGATCGACCGTTCGAGCAATTCGACGGGGAACAAGGTTTTCTCCTCATGTACCTGTTTTCTCTTTTCGAGAACAATTTTTTCGAGTGTATTCATAACTAACTCTGAATAATTCTGTTAAACAGCCGATAAACTCTCTGCGACTCAATGCTTTCGGAGCATACGGCTATGCATTCGTCCAGGTCCTTGCCCGTGTAACACTGCATGGCGAAAGCACTGTTGACCAAAACCACATTTTTTTGTGCTTCGGTTGCTTCGTCTTTTAAAACTGCCATAAAAATCTTAGCTGCATCTTCGATACTGTTTCCGGCGCTAATCTTCTCAGATGTATTTGATTTAAAAGGAAGTTCATCCAGTGATATCAATTGTTCGCCTGTATTGGTGGCAACCAGCACATCCGAGGTTAAACTGATTTCGTCGTACCCGTCCAGTGAATTTACCAGGCAGTATTTTGTTGTACCTGTTTGCAGGAAGAAATTATACAAGCGGGCCACCGAGCGGTTAAAAACCCCGACGTACTTATATTCGGTCTGAGCCGGATTAACCAAAGGTCCCATCAGGTTGAAGAGTGTATTTGTTTTAAGGCCTCTGCGCACCGGACCCACGTTTTTTAAAGCCGGGTGAAAATTAGGTGCATGAATAATACACAGGTTTTGCTTGTCGAGATCGTCGTTCAATTCCTGTTCATTGGTTTTAAAAGTAAATCCAAAATGCTTCAGGATATCCGAGGAACCTGAAATGGAGGTGGAGGCGAAGTTCCCGTGCTTTGCAACCGGAACACCCGAAGCCGCCAGTACAAATGCGGACAGTGTTGAAATATTAAAAGTGTTCTTATTGTCGCCACCTGTACCGCAAACATCAATCGTTGGTTTATGCAAACTCACCGGCACGCAGAGTTGCATCAGTGCGTTACGGAATCCAGTCAGCTCATTTACCTCCATAATCCTGGTTTTAAACAGCCCCAATATGAATGCCACCTGGTGCTCGTTGTATTGCTGCTCGCATAATCCTCTCATCAGTATTTCCGCTTCTGCTACCGAAAGGTGATGGCCGGCGGAGAGTTTTAGATATATTTCGTTCATTGGGTTCAATTGTTCATTTATTCAAATGTTCTTTTGTTCAAATGTTCAATGCCTGCGGCGTTCCTGCTTCGTCGTTCCTCCTCGCAGTGAAGGCTTTGCCTTCAAGGATGCAATTTCCGAATTCGTAAATCATAAATCCGAAATCGTAAATCCCTAACCGCTGATCCAGTTCCTTATAATCTGCTCGCCGTATTCTGTTAGAATGGATTCGGGATGGAACTGAACGCCTTTTACATCGTAGTGTTTATGACGCAATGCCATCACACACTTTTCATCATCCAGGGCTGTTACCTCTAAATCGGCAGTTATGGTTTTAAAATCAACCGCCCATGAATGATAGCGTCCGGCAACAAAGCGCTGAGGACAATGGTCAAAGAGTGAATCTTCAGCAATCAGGTTTATTTCGGTGGCTATTCCATGATAAACGGTATCAAGGTTGATTAGTTCCGCTCCAAACACTTCACCTATGGCCTGCAAGCCCAGGCAAACCCCAAGGATGGATTTGGTTGGCGCATACATTTTTACCAAAGCTTTCAGGATCCCGGCATTTTTGGGTATCCCGGGGCCGGGGGATAAAAGGATTTTATCAAATTCATTCACCCTTTCCATAGTGATCTTATCATTTTTACAAACTTCATATTCCATATCACTTGTCTTTTCGATCAACTGAACAAGGTTGTAGGTGAAGCTGTCGTAATTATCCAGTACCATTAGTTTCATATCTTGTTTTTTACGCAATATTCCTGTTTGCGAATTTTAAATAAATTACAATTCAGTTTCAATTTCCTGTATCTGAGCTTTGGGTTTGAAAAGGGTATCAGCTTCCTTTAATGCATTTCTGAGGCCGTTGATTTTGTTGAATACCTCGTTCAGTTCATTTTCTTCCTGGCTGCTTTCCACTATGCCTGCGCCTGCCTGGTATGTTAGCCGGTTATTTTTGCTTAAAAATGAACGGATAATGATGGCCTGGTTGAGTTCGTTCTTCTGCCCTACAAATCCAATGGTACCGCCGTAAAATCCGCGTGCATCGTTTTCCAGTTCATCGATAAGCTGTATGGCCCTGTGCTTGGGTGCTCCCGATAAGGTTCCTGCAGGGAAGGTTCCGCTCAGGGTTTCGAAGGCATTGAACCCGGGCCGCAATTCGCCGATTACATTGCTGACCATATGAATAACATGTGAGTAAAACTGGATTTGCTTGTATGATTTAACATGCACGTTATTCGAGTATTTACTCAGGTCGTTCCGGGCCAGGTCGACCAGCATAACATGTTCGGCATTTTCCTTCGCATCGTTCAGCAATTCACCGGCTTTTACAATATCAAAAGCATCATCTCCTGTGCGCTTGTAAGTTCCGGCTATCGGGTGTATTTCGGTTATTCCTTTGGTTATTTTCAACTGTGCTTCGGGTGAGGACCCGAATATCCTGAAATTGCCTGTATCAAAATAAAACAAGTATGGTGAGGGATTAATTTTCTTCAATGCCCTGTAAACATTAAAGTCGTCGCCTCTATAATCCTGGTAAAACCTGCGCGACACAACAAGCTGAAAAACATCACCCAGTTTGCAATGTATTTTTGCCTTGCTTACTTTGGTCATATAATCCTCGTCCGTACAATTGCTGGTTTCAATTCCTGACAGGTCGAATGAATAGTTATGGTGCTTGTGCAGATCGATCCGTTCAATCACCAAATTAAGGTTTTCGGCAGCCTGGTTTTGGGAATATGCATGAGAATAAACGCTGAGTTCATTACTGGCATGATTAAAAACCAGTACCAGCGAGTACAGGTGGTACAGCAATTCGGGGATTTCATTGGCGTTATTTCTCAACTTCAGTTCATGGGTATATTCCACAATATTAAACGAGCAATAGCCGAACAGGCCTTTGAGCTGATCCTGCAGCTCATCAGCGAATTGAAAAGTGTTGATGAAATCAGTGAACGCCCGGTTGAGTGATTGTGCATCTGCAGGAAGGGTTTCTTTTGAAATTTCGCCGTTTATCACCGTTTTTACCTGCTTGTTATGGATGGTGATGCTTGCGATCGGCTCGAAGCAGAGATAAGAATAATGATTGCTTTTGCTATTGTAATCGCTACTTTCTAGCAACATAGGCGCGCTGTATTCGTCACGTAAAGCCAGGAACAAACTTACCGGTGTTTTGGTATCGGATAAGGTCTGGTATGTTTCGGTATAAATTTTCATTGATTCGTTTGTTAAAATTTTTGCAACAAAAAACCCGTTGTTATTTGCAAACAGCGGGTTACCTTATATAAATTAAAGCAATAGAATTAGCTGTCCACAACGTTTGTTGTAACATGCCACCAATTCATATTTGCTGTTAAATTTCTCATTCCGGTTACAAAAGTAAAACAAAAATTAATCGGGAAAACATACACCTGGTTTTTTATAAATTAAAATCTTCGTTTCTGGGGTCTGGCAGCTTAATGCTATTTCAAAATATTGTTAACGGGCTTAAAGAAAACCAGATAATTGGTAGCAATAAAGTGATCATCTCCTGACACGTGTCTGATGGCAAAACGAGTATTTAACAGAGTTTAAGGGGGATGGAAGTTATAAAAAGATAAATAGTGCAAGCGCTGGCAGATATACGCGAGGCAGTTTCTGTTATTTTGATTTCCATGAGTAATAAATTGAGTCAGTAATCTTGCTAATTTAGCAGTAATAAAATTCTTTGAAATGAAAGTTATAACATTTGGTGAAATTATGTTGCGTTTGGCAACACCGGGGTATTTACGGTTTAACCAGACTGATAGTTTAACAGCCACTTTTGGCGGCGGCGAGGCTAATGTGGCCATATCGCTTGCCAATTATGGTGTCCCTGTTGATTTTGTAACCCGTTTACCCAAAAACGACATTGCACAGGCCTGTGTCAGCGATTTACGCAAATTTGGAGTAGGCGTTGATCAGATTATTTACGGAGGTGAGCGTATTGGCATTTACTTCCTCGAAACAGGAGCTGTAAGCCGCGGCAGCAAAGTGGTTTATGATCGCGCTAATTCAGCCGTTTCCGAAATAAAACCGGGAATGATAGCCTGGAACAAAGCCTTTGAAGGAGTTACATGGTTTCACTGGACCGGAATTACTCCGGCCATATCCCAGGGAGCCGCCGATGTTTGTATGGAAGCGATTAAGAAAGCCAATGAAAAAGGAATTACTGTTTCCTGCGATCTGAACTACCGCAAAAACCTCTGGAATTATGGCAAAAAAGCCGGCGAAGTAATGCCTGCTTTGGTTGCCGGAACGGATGTTATTCTCGGAAATGAGGAAGATGCCGGAAAAGTACTCGGTATTAAGCCCTAAGGTCTTGATGTGACCAGCGGACACGTGGAAGCTGCTGCTTATAAATCGGTTTCGGAGCAGATTATGGCAAAATATCCGCGATGCAAAAAAGTAATTACAACACTACGCGGATCAATCAATGCCAATCACAACAGTTGGTCGGGCATACTCTGGGACGGAAAAAATTTATTCGAAGCGCCTACCTACCAGATTACAAATATTGTGGATCGTGTTGGCGGTGGCGACTCATTTATGGGTGGCTTGATTTACGGTTTACTTACATACGTCGGCGATGATCAGAAAGCGTTGAATTTTGCCGTGGCAGCATCATGCCTGAAACACACCATTTACGGCGATTACAACCGGGTAACTGTTGATGAAGTTGAGAAACTGATGGGTGGGGATGCCTCCGGGCGGGTTTCACGATAGATTTCCAGGTTATGGAAAGTGCAGGTTATGGTTTATAACCGTAGCCTGAAAAATCAATGATAAAAATTTTAAATTTAAAAAATGGCACGTTTTTCACGAATAGAAGTAGCATTAAAGATGAAAGAAACCGGCATGATTCCGGTATTTTATCACAAGGATGCAGAAATATGCAAACAAGTGGTAAAAGCCTGCTACGAGGGAGGTGTGCGCGTTTTTGAATTTACCAACCGCGGCGATTTCGCCCATGAGGTGTTTGCAGAATTGTCCAAATGGGCAGCCAAAGAAGTGCCGGAATTGATCCTGGGAGTTGGATCGGTGATCGACAGTGCAACAGCTGCAATTTACATTCAGTTGGGTTCCAATTTCATTGTTTCACCATTGATTGAAGAGGAAACGGCACGCATTTGCAACCGCAGGAAAATTGCCTGGAGTCCGGGATGTGGATCGGTAACCGAAATTAACAGAGCACACGAACTGGGTGCCGAAGTAGTGAAAGTTTTCCCGGGATCATCAGTTGGCGGACCTGACTTTATTTCAGGCGTAAGAGGCCCTATGCCCTGGGCAAGCATCATGCCTACCGGCGGCGTATCGACCGATGAAGAAAATCTGAAAGGTTGTTTAAAGCCGGAGTTCACTGTGTGGGAATCGGATCACAATTATTTCCTAAAGAGGTGATCGAATCGGGGGATTATAAATTTATTTCCGAAAAATGCAGTCAGGTATTAGCGATTATAAAAAGACTAATATCTTGAATTTATATAACAATAAGGCCTAATGGACACCTCGATTCATTTTTCCGGCCTGAACGTTTTGTGCTTACATCTGTATTCTTAATTATAGCATTGACCATAAGAGGTTGTTAGTTAAAATCAGTAGAGAAGTGTTATTTCTAAGAGTTTATCGGCTTATACCTCAAAAATAAAGGGGCCTGAAAATGAACACCTTAAAACTTGTGACAGGAAGTTAACTGGCAGCATATTAGGCAGCAAGGGGGAACCTAAAAATCAAAGAGTTACAAAATTATTTGTAGCTCTTTTTCCTTTTATGCGAGCTAAAATGCGACCAAGGTTAGAAAACGCAAAGCATTCACTAAGTTATACTTAAAACGGGATAAATTTCCACATTCATTAAATCTCAAATCTCAAATTCCAAATTCCAATCTCCAATTCCAAGCGGGGTTTAAGAGTAGGCCTTGGTTCTTGAGATTTGGGATTTGAGACTTGGGTCTTTTTTTAATGCGTACTTTTATCCCACACTAAGTATAATTACAATTTTTAATACTAATCTGCTTAAAATCAACTATATTTGCATTATCTGCATAAAACGATAAATTCAATATTAACCATCAATGTTAAAAGGGCTGGTTATGAAAAAGATCGTTCCATTTCTGTTTATTTTAATTTTTAAAAACGCGTATTCAGCAACAGGATCTGCAAGCGATGGTGACTTGATTCCTCTGGTTGTACTTGGAATTTTCCTGCTGATGCTGGGAACCGGTTATGGAATCGGGATGCTGAAACGGCTTTTTAAAACCGGCATCTCACAAATCAGGAACCAGCATCTTAAAAAGTGAAGTAAACCAGGAGATTAATCATGAATATCTCGGGGAGGAAATTCCTCCTGACTTTGACACTTAGTTGTCTGTATTTCTATAACATGCTATATGTTAGCTTAATACAATTTTCAGGATACTCAAATGGGTGTCCTTGTCTTAAAATGCTATCTTTATTCTATGTTTATACGAAAGAAAAAAAATCAAAGTGAAGTAATAAGTGTTCAGATTATTGAGAAGAGAAAGGGCAACTTTCGTGATAATTTAAAAACACAAGTCTATCGCAATGTTATTTGACGAAAACTTCTGAAAAAAATATTTAGGGTGTCCCAGTGTCGAAGTCAGGATAATTGGTTCACTGATTGTGATTTTATTCTGAAATCCGCATTCCGAAATCGCAAATTCGAAATCACTTTTTCACAACTCTCAGTACCGGAAATACTTCTCCAACCTTTAACAAAGCCGCATATTGCTTATACGTTACCAGTCCGAGTTCCGATTTTGGCTCAAGGGCCAGAACGATAAGGTTGCCTTTCAACTGGGCTGTGGGAATATAAATATAATCCGAAGCCGCAATTTCCCCTTTAAATTCTCTCGCCTCAACTACCGGATTAATAGTCATATCCCCTTCAAAATCAATTGAATCCATTCCATGGATAAAGTATTGCTCAATCTTCTGATCGCCCCGTTTCTTATATTCTGACCTGGTAAGTGCCTGTCTGTCGGCCCATTCCACCAATTCTTTCAGGTGTTTCGGAACCAGGTACCCGGCCGGTTTCTGAACATCGTACAGGGATTTGACTTCAGGCCTGTAATCATTAACCACCACCACCGAATCCTTTTTTGAATAGTACGAATAAAGCGGAATGGAGAGTTTCTGCCCGTTGGCAACATGCTCCGACTGAATCGAAACCTGCTTGTTCGCTAAGCCTGTGATCAAACTCTTCCGTTCTGCTTTCACCATCTTTATAATTTCATTTTTATGATTGTAAACATATTGCAGCATTCCGAGCATTCCGGCCATTTGTCCTTCGGCGCGGCGCTTTATATTTTCTACAAAATCATCTTCCCCGTTTTTCCCTTCCTGTATAAACGAAAGTGTATTCTGAATCCCTAAACTCTGCCTGCCATCGTTAATATCGAAAGTGCTGTACCTGAAATAATCCACTTCGGGCGGACCGCCAGGACAATATCCGAAAAAGCTGAAATGCTTGTCAGTCACATATTTTGACACAAAGGGAAATACTTCGTTATCTGATAAATTCCTGATCTGCTCCGAAACATTCGGATTGGTTGTTGCGCCCAGGGTTTCATCTGCGTTTTTTCGGTAACCGTATTTTTTCCATGCTTCGCCATAAGGTGAATATTCGTGAATATCCATACTTACTTCAAACAGGTATTGATCGAAAAAACGATGTAACGACTGGGTTTCGGGTTCGGTAAGGATAAGATGGTTGCGGTTCAGATCCATCTTGTTCCCATTGCGTCTTTGATTTAATTCAGAACCATCGGGATTCATCTGCGGAATGATGGCAAGATCGATTTTATCAAGAAGTTGCCTGTTCTCCGGCCGAAGTATGGCTTGTGCAAGCAACAGGGCTCCTTCTTTCCCCGACTGTTCGTTGCCATGCTGCTGGGCAAAGAAAAGGACTTTTATTTTGGATTTGTCTTTACCGAACTCTGTGGTTGAAAATTTTAAGGCATAAAGATTTCTTCCCCGGACCGACTGTCCAATGGTTTCCACTTTAAGAATGCCTGATTTCTCATCCAGTTGCTTAACAAATGCAGAAAGCTCGTCGTAGGAAGTAACTTTCTGGTAGTTGTTTTTTTCGAGTGGCGGGATAATTGTCTGTGCCTGCAAAGTAGAAACAAACACATAACTTAATAAGATTGCAAAGAAAATTTTCATTTAAGTGTTGAGTTGAAGAAGAGATGAATAATTGACTAGTTTCAAAACAAAATCACATTTAGTAACTCTTGGCTAAGATAAGAAAATCAATTAAATTTCATTTTGAAATTATATAGGTATGGTGTTCAAATTTAGAGATGTCTTTTCTATACTACCTGAAATTTTGGTCTTTCTAAAAAAGAATATTTAAATGTTGAGCCCACTCCGAAAAGTCACAATTTATTGATTTTTCAAATTTTTACCCCTGACCCCTAAAGGGGAATACGCTGAAAACCAATAAATTGGGCTAAGTCCACTTTAGGGGATTTAGGGGTAAAAGACTTTTGGAAGCAGCCTCAATGTTAATGATTTAAAATCAAAAAAATGATTGCTGATCGTGTCGTTACAGGTACTGATTTTTAGAATTCTCCTTCAGGGTATGCTACATATTAATTGCCAAACACGAAATTATGTTATCTTTTTTGATAATTTAGCTCCTTTTCCTCCTTAAAATAGACTTATCATGAAAAGATTTACGCTGTTCTTTTTAGCTTTTGGATTTACTGTCCTGTTGGTTTATCAAGGCAAATGCCAGGATGAAACCCCCGACCTGAAAAAACAGGTGCAACAGCTTCAGCAAACGCTCGACAACCTACAGCATAGGTTCGATATACTCGAAAAGCAGAATGACGATGCACTTTGGTACGATAAGGTCGGCGATGTTGGATACATTGATAAAGTAATTATCACAGGTCCGCCTCCTGCTAAAGTGCCAAATCCTACGGCTATGGGAGCCACAAATCCCCTTAAATTTCAGTCCTATATTTTTATCCCCAAATCGATTGACCCTTCAAAGAAATATCCATTGATTGTTTTACCGCATGGTGGTGTTCATGCCGATTTTACTACGTATTACGCACATATTATCCGCGAATTGCTTGCACAGCAATATATTGTGATAGCACCCGAATACCGGGGTAGCACCGGTTACGGAAAAGCTTTCTGGGAGAATATTGATTACGGCGGTCTGGAGATTGAAGATGTGAATGCGGCACGCGATTATATGGTAAACAATTATGAAATGATTGATTCCAAAAGGGTTGGGATTATTGGTTGGAGCCATGGCGGGTTAATCGCATTAATGGATGTTTTCGCTCATCCCGAAGATTATAAAGTATGTTTTGCCGGCGTACCGGTAAGTGATTTAATTGCCCGCATGGGTTATTATGATGAGGATTACAGAAATTTATACTCCGCCAAATATCATATCGGTAAAACAGCAAACGAAGATGTGGAGGAATACAGGCGCCGCAGCCCGGCATGGAATGCGGCTAAACTGAAGACTCCTTTGCTGATCCATACCAATACAATCGACGATGATGTAAATGTGCTGGAAGTGGAACACCTGATCCAAGCTCTGAAAGCCGAAAACAAGAAATTTGAGTACGAAATATTTAAAGGAGTCGAGGGCGGTCATTCATTCGATCGCATCGACACGGCTATAGGCAAGGAGATAAGGCTGAAAATCTATAAGTTCCTGGCCGGCTACCTGGATCCGCCCGTAAAATTCAAAACGGTAAGTGATATGAATAAGGCGGCTTATTTTCATTAAGAAGCCCGGTTGAATATTTTTCATTTTCAACTTAGAAACCGCCTAAGATTTTTATCAATCATTTAAGTGTTGCAAAAATCTCAAAAGTTCCTGAATCATTTCAATAACCCTCATTCTGGCCTTTAATGCCAATTTGAGGATTTGAGAGGATTTCGCTGAGTGGAATGGGGAAAAGCATCTGGTAAGCCTGTGTGACCGTCGGAACAAGGGCGAGGGCCCTTCCGGTGCGGATTAATTCGAACCATCGTTTGCCTTCGAAGGCAAATTCGACCTGTTTCTCCCTTTCGATGAAATCCTGGAGTGAAGTGATAGTATCAGCTATAGCGGGTTGCAAGCCGGCACGGTTGCGGATAATGTTGACATCTGCAAGTACCTGTGGAAGGTTTGCAACCGAATCAATCCGGTAATTGGCTTCTGCGCGGATAAAATACAACTCAGCCGTTCGTAATAAGATTACACGGTCGCTACCGGTAATCAGGTCGGAATACTTGGTTGAATAATATTTCCCCGAAAAGTAAGAAGCAATCAGGGGTTTGCGTTTATCGCCGTCCGAAATACGG
>JBBQSY010000056.1:0-23051 GCA_038213495.1 Bacteroidales bacterium | reverse complement strand
TTTAAGATTTAATTATTTGTAAATTAGTGAATTAGGATTAATTGTTTATTGATTTGGAAATGTAAATTTCTGAGTACGGTAAATCCGCCAATCGGCTCTTTCGGATTCAAGGGCAGTCATTTGCCAGACAGGCTGATTATTTTTTTCGACTTCCACTACAATGCCTCTTTCATCTCCCCCGGTATAAAATGCCCCAAGTAAAGCTGATCCGATTGAGCCAAAGGTGAGGAGATAATTCCCTTCTTTGAGCCTGCTTACCTGGCCGGCAGTAACCGCGAAAAAGGAAGCACCCTTTTCGCGTCCATAAGTCCAGCCCTGCTTAACTGTCATGTCTGCTTCATTAATAAGGTATTCGGCGCCCCAGGATGATATTTCAAAGAAAGGCATGGTCTTAAAATTCTTGGATGCCCCGTTAACCATACAAGTCAGTATAAGTTTTCCCTGTTCGGTACGCACTGATGGTGAATGGTTTACCCATGGCCATTCGAACCCGGCCTGGGATTTAAATCCAAGCTGGACAGAATCGGAATACAGAATTCCCTGCTGGTCCACTGCCTTGAGCAGGTATTTATCCAGTGACTCACCTCTGCCATTAACACCCCAGCCACCATGCGGGGCAAGAATCCATTTCAGGTTATTACTCCAATCCACCTTGGCAAATCCATGGTGAAAGGTGCTCAGTATGATGGTATTATCAGTTGGATCATAAGCTATTCCATTGTTGTGACACCAGTCGAATTCCAGTGTATTTAAAATCATATTTCTGGCATAAGTTGGCATAATCGATCGGCCGACCTGTAAACTCTCACGAAGATTCCAGGTAGCGAGCAATTCTCCTGTTTTACGGTCAAGTTCAATTATATGATCCTCAACAAAAAGCCTGTTTTTGGGATCATTCGGAGCCCTGACATCCTTTTGTGAGACCGTTATCAGGAAATTCCCTTCTTTGGGACCTGATGGAATCTCACAGATTTCGTGATGAGAACCCAGAAATTCAACAGGTAACTTCCATGTATTTATGATTTTGCCAAGAAAATCCGTTTCATACAGGATGTTTCTTTCAGGAACTGAATAAATGATATTTCCGTTCTTTAAGAAAGTGAGTGGGAACAGATTATCCTCTTCATTTTCGATATACCAGAATCCCCGGTATTTGCCATACCTGTCGCTAACCATTGCGCTGATCTGATTTCCATGTCCCCATTTGTTATAGAGGAATGCAAACAGTGCGCCGTCATTCATCGCTGATCCGGTTGTAGCCAGTTTAGGAAACCATCCCGGTTTTGCCATAGTTTCAACAGTAAGCGTATCCGTATAAGTCATGGTGTTTTCACCTTTCAGGGTAACTACCACTTTGTTTCCGGCCCAACCGGATGTTTTATAATCTGTTGAAAAATACAGACCATAAACAGAAACCTGGTGCTGATTTTTTAGCGTATCGTTTCTCCATGAAATATCCGAACCGGGACCATCCAAACCCAGCACTCTTGTATGAATTGCAAAAGGCAGATTGGCAGATATATTGATCACAGCTGAGAGGGCAGACCTGGAATAAGGATTGACTAAAACCTTATCAATAGTATATGTGAGTTTTTGGCTAAAAACAGAAACAGTATATTCCTGCTGCGATCCATCTCCTGCAGTAACTTTATATACTAATGGTGTAGAAAAATTATTTGCTGTAACACTGCTGATTTGCTCGGCAGTACCAACTTTCACACTGATGCCGGTCGTGATAAAACTTGCTACCAGGGAGTTGATGTCGGTTAATCCTTTTGCAGATATCTCAATTTCATTACCGGTAATAATTCCGGTAATATCCTCTGTTAATCCTTCATTTTCTGCTGCAAGAAATTTAAAAGACAAAATCTCCTTTTTATCACTTACTACCTCTTTCTGGCAGGATGCGGTAAACAGTATTGAAGCAAATAATATAAAGTGTTTTAACTTCATAAGTTTAGGATTAAGAATCAGGAATTTACAAATGCTTTTCAATGATGATGCGGTTTAAAATCAGGTTTTTCAGTTCTAATTCAAAACAGAATCAATTAATCCTTCCATCAAACAATCATGGCAGCAGATATTTTATCAGTTGTTTTCAATTTACACGATAAAAGATGTTCAACCAACTCATTAACTGAACAGGTAGCTACTCCGATATATTTATCAGCCCCGCCATAATAAACATATAGTGTATCACCCAAAATTACATTTCCAGTCGGGAAAACGCAGCCTTTATAAAACCCTTCAAGTTCGTAATCACATTCGGGCCACATAATGGGCTTAGGTGTGCGGCCAATGATTTTTGTTGGATCATTAATGTCTAACAAAACAGCACCTACGCTGTAGTACCCGTTGCCTCCGTTTTCGACTCCGTGGTAAAGCACCAGCCAGCCTTTATCCGTTCTCAAAGGAGGAGTGGATCCACCTATTTTTTCTTCCCAACCCCCTGTAATGCCTTGCATAAGCATAAAACTCGGTTCATTCCACACAAGCAGGTCGTCCGAAAACCGCAGCCATATGGCAGGAAATTCAGGTCCCCATTCCGGTCCTACCCATTCCTTTGGGCGATGGAGCATGGCATATTTCCCGTTAATTTTTTCAGGAAAAAGGATCACATCGCGGTCATCAATATCTGATTGGGTAATACGGCCAAGCCTGATCCAGTTTTTAAAATCTTTTGTCATGGCAAGCGCAGTGTTAGCCATATTTTTCTGCAGGAAACAAGGGGCATTCTTCCCATGATCCCAGGTTAAAACCTCGTCGTGTGCGAATTTCCAATACTGCCCCGGATGAAAGGGGCGGAAAGCATACGTTACATAAAAGTAATCATCGAATTTTACAATCCGAGCATCTTCAACACAACCGCTATCCGGACCTTCCTCACTCGGACCGAAAGCAGGCAAATCACTTACTCTGCTGAAGTTGAAGCCATCCTCGCTGGTAGCCAGGCCAAAACGGATAACGTGTTTCTCGTCATCACCGGCTGCCCGGTACAACATATAAAATATGCCGTTTTCATGCCATATTCCCGGATTGCAAACTACAAGATTTTCCCAGCCATTAGATGGATTTGGAGATAAAATCGGATTGTTTTTGTACTTGTGTAAAATCATTGGTAAAGATTATGAAAGCATTAAATAAGATGCATTTATATGTGACTATTTCGCACTAAAGCAACAGTTAAACCTGTTATGTTTTACTCGATGTTTGTAAACAGCAAAAATGTTTGTCCGGAAATGTTGATTTTTTGTGCACCTCCTGATTTGAAATCCATTGTGATATTTGTTTCTTCGGGCAATGCAAATCCGTTAGCGTTAGTTTTTCCGGTGAATACCGCACCCGTGCCTGAAACGAATTTATAAGAATTTACAGATGATAATGTGGCTCCATTTTCCATTTTCAGATTGATGTTGTAGCTCACAAAATTTGAGTTTACAATTGCAATGGTATATTTGCCATCTTTTTCGCCTGCAATAGCTCTAAGGCCTTTTTTGTCGGGAAGAGTTACTTCGAAAATTTTGGTTCCCTTTGGGAAATACCTGCACATCAGCGACATAGTATAAAACCAGGGACGTATATTTTCATCAGCGGCGTTGCCAAATTTTTCAGTTCCCAGGATATTCCAAAATCCCCATCTTTTAAGTTTTGTTGATCCGCCGCCACCAATATTGTACATTGCATCGTCCAGATCCCATAGGAGGGAACCTGCATATCCTGCAAGCATATTCTGAATAAGTGCATCAGCCATATCAATCCCATAAAAAGCATCGTAGGTAAACATATTGCTGTCGTCGCCGGCAAAAGGATCTTTGGATATTCGTTTTGTGTTTTCAATTCCTAATGTTGACCCTGAAGGATATTTAAAACCAAGTTCGCCCATCAGCATTTCTTTCGAAGAAGGGGCTGCGTTTTTGTAAGCTTTAACCATATTCTTGTAGCTGCCATCACGCACTTCGGTTTCGCTGGGATAGGTGTGAATATCATATGCTCCGACTTTTTCGCCAAGATCAACATTAGTATTAATCACCCACGAGATAAGATTGGTATCCCATACCGCAATATCCGGTCCGATAATCTTTACTCTTGAGGCAATTCCTTTCGCGGTGAGTTTTGCATGAAATTGCTCAATAAGTGTTTTCCACAGAGAGTAGTTTCCATTAATACTTGACCAATCGCCATTTGGTTCATTTACCATATTGAAATACCTGATGCAGGTATAATTTTTTGTGTTCAGCAGGTATTCGAGGAATTTCGCTGAATTTTCGAGCCACGCCTGGTCAATTGTTGTACCACCCTGATGGCCCCATTCACCTAACATAACGCTGATGCCTTCAGCCTCACAGAAATCAAGGATTTTAATCAGTACAGCATCACTTTTAGAAGGATCATACTTGCCATCAACAATATAATTCCATCCCTGGTCGATCATTAACCTTACGAGTGGCGGACGCATAAACCGCACCCGTTCATACAGCGTGTTCCAATCAGCGTCCGAAAGCGTAGGACTGCCGGTCCAGGTTTGCAGAACATCATATCCTCCCCACTGAACTCCATTACCGACAAATGACTGGGTGATGATTCCGGTTTTAATAGAAAGATCATCTTTTGTATCCGTTACCGGATTATCGGGTTCCTTGTCTTTAGTACAGGAAACCGAAAAAAGGATCATCAATGTTAGTAGTACGAAGTATTTCATTTGTGGTCAGGTATTATTTTTTAATCGTTGAGGTTGGCTTTTATGAAAAGATTTCCCCGATAATTGTAGTCTTTTTGTTTGGTATAATGGTTTTGGCAAAAATACCCGGGTGTTAATTCCTTTGCTTTTTTGTTCAAATGGAGGTTGGTTTTTGTTCCAACCTCCTTTGAGAACCTAACCAGTCAACCCATTGGAAATTAGTAATTTACCAATTTTCTTAACGAATATGCCAATATTCCTGTCTTTTCTGTCTTTCTGAATTTATTCAAAATCCACTTTTAATTTATTGCTTTTTTAATGAGTACCATATTTGATAAGCTACTTTTAACTGGTTTTCGGTACTATAATAGTCGTCCCAGTTAATGGTCCATGTTTGTGGCGAAATGAGTGAGTAAGTCATTGTAGTACTGGTTAATGCAGTAGATCCGGTTGAAGTATATTTCTTGCCGCTGCCTTCAATTTCAATTGAAACCGTATTATCCGCATTAATGTAATATTTGCCTTTACCTTTAGGCAATTGTCCGAATTTATCGCTCCAATCTGTTCCGGCTGGTGAAGTATAAGCCCCAAAAGCGCCATTAGCTCCGGTAGATCTCTCGTAGGTACCATAAAATGCACCGGATGTTTCAATCCCTTCAATTCCGCTAAAGAATATAATATCATCCGAGCCAGGAGCAGTCGTCAATATTTTTAAAGCAACTTCAGCTTCGCCTGAAAGGCCCCAGCCGTTCCAGTCGTCCCATTTGAACTTAAAGTTTTGAATGCTCCAGGTTCCTGCATACGGATTTGTAAATGATGACGCTTTAATGGTCCAGGTGAGGGGCTCACCGTTTACAGGTTGTATCGTAATAGTTGCAGTTTGATCGGTGTTGTTGAAATTGAGCTTTCCTCCAACTGATATGGATGCTGTAGCGCCATAGGAAAGTTCGAGAGAGGTAACTTCTATAGCGCTGAAATCATCGGAAAAAGACACAAATTCAATTGTTGCATCGTCACCGTTCCGCACTATCGTAGCTTTTCCTACCTGTCCGGCAAAACCAATTTTGAGTATATTCCGTTCTTTATTCCATGCACCGTCGTTAATTTCCGAAAGCGGATCTTTCTGACAACCAAAAAGAGTGGTGGCAAGCATGATTACCATTATATATTTATTTGTTTTCATAACCGGGTGTTGGCTGTTAAAAATTAGCTGTTAATTGGATAAATTCGGATTTAAGTCAATTTCCATTTGAGGAATTGGATAGAATGCAGCTTCGGCCTCAGTAATACCTGCAGCGGTGGCTCTTGGATCAGTGGTTGTAACTATTGACTTTCTTCTTAAATCATAAAGTCTCTGACCTTCGAATGCAAGTTCCCATCCTCTTTCCCTTACCACAACGTTTCTGAATTCGACTGTGCTCAGGCCGGTAATAACTTCGCTTAAACCGGCTCTGCTTCGTACCTGGTTAATCCAGTTGTATCCTTCGGCTGTTGGGCCAACTGCTTCGGCATAAATAAGAGCAACATCCGAAAAACGAATAAGATAAGGTTTTGCACTTGATTTCTGCCCAACAAATTCAGGATCAACATACTTCCTTGTAAATGCATAGGAAAAATTATTTCCCATAGCACCGGTTTGTACTCCTGCCTGGTTATAAATTTTGGTTACCAGGAGTTCTGTTTTCCGTTTATCGGTAGCACCGAAAGAATTATAAAATGCGGTTGTTGTTTTAAATACTTCCCAGCCATTGGTGGTATAAGTGAGTGAACCATCCGGATTCATTATGTAATATGGAACACCATCAACCCATGGCTGAAACATCATGGCTATTTTCGAGTAATTCCCTTCATTGAGGCCTGTTCTGTCCATCGACATAATAAAAATGTGTTCAGGTCCGTCAGGTGCGTTTACGTCATAAATATGTGTGAGCTGCGGATCAATAGAATATTCCGTTTGATCATTAAGAACTTTCCCTGCAAAATAAGCGGCACTGTCGTACATCATAGTCACATCTTTTCCCATATCCGTATATTTTGGCACACCACTCTCTTTTGAAGAGGCCACTGTTAAATATGTTTTTGCCATGAGCGACTGAACAGCTACTTTATCAGCACGGCCTACATTGCGCGATACTCCAAGATATGCTTCGGCTGTCCTGAGGTCAGCATGAATGAAATTATAAACGTCATCCATGTTTTTAGCCATTGTTGGCGATGCCTGCGAGATGGTTTTAACCATATTACGCTGAATGGGAACCAGCCCAAACACCTTAACCAGGTTGTAATAATTGTAAGCCCTCAGGAAATAAGCTTCGCCAAGAAGTTTATTTTTAATTTCTGTGTTAAAGGTACTGTTGGCAACGTTTTCAATTACTGCATTTGCACGGTTAATGGCAATGTAGCAATATTTGAAATAGTAGGTAAGACTTTCGTTGCTGGCATCAGCTGTCCAGTTGTTAAGCTGTTGCGAGCCGTAACCTTCATCTGCTTTTATATCGCAGGTTTCAGTTGCGATTTCACCGATGTAAAAAATACCACGCGAATACTCAAGAAAAGTGAGTGCGTTGTAGGCATAAATCAGTGAAGCTTCCGCATCGGCAGGTGTTTTATAAAAATTCTCTTCGGAATAAAATCCATAGGGTTCTTCGTTCAGATCGCACGAACTGAGAAACAGTCCAAAAACCAGTAACAGAGATAATATTTTTGTTTTCATATGTCTTAATTTTTTAGAAGGTTAAGTCCAAACCAAATGTCCATTTGCTCAATCGCGGATAACCGCCCCAATAAATACCATCAGTACCTACCTCAGGATCATAGCCTTTGAACTTAGTAAACGTGTAAACATCAGATGCATTCAGGTAAAGGCGGAAGTTGTTTATCCATTTTACTCTGGCAGTGTTGAAATTGTATCCCAGGTTTATATTTTGTATTCTGAGAAAGGATCCATCCTTGATTAACCAGTCGGATAAATAATAGGAACGATCATTCCTCAGGCTTGGATATTCGTTGGTAGGATTATCCTGGGTCCACCGTAATGGTGAGGTATTAGGCTGTCCCCACATATTCTGATATACAATGTCATTTCCGGACACACCATTTAAAAATACTTCGAGGTCGAAATTTTTATACCTGGCGTTCAGGTTTAAACTTATCATAAAATCAGGATTTGGATCACCGATTATGGTGCGGTCCTTGTCATTGATCTGGCCATCGTCGTTTATATCCACATATTTGAATTCACCCGGTTGTGCCAAAGCCCCGATCAAACCAGATGCAAGTCCTTCCGCTTCTGTTTGTATTATGCCGTCAACTTTGTATCCATAATAAACATTCACCGCTTGTCCAATGGCAAGGATATTAGGTGTTTGCCGGAATTGAGACAGTGATGTTCCCCAGAATTCGTATTTCATTCCTGTATTAAAGTCGGTGCTCAATCCGGAAGTAACTTCGTTTCCAAGGCTTACAACTTCATTCCTGTTCCGGGCGTAAATCAATGAGGCAGAGAAATTAAAATCCTGGTTAGCGATAATATCACCATCAAGTGTGATTTCGAAACCTTTATTTAAAATTTCACCGTCATTTACCCACATCCTGTTGTATCCTGATGAAAGAGGCAGGATTCGTTCACGAAGCAAATCGGACGTTTTTTTCTGATACACATCAAATACCAGCCTAAGCCTGTTGTTATAAAAGGCCATATCAGTACCCAAATTCAGTTGTGCGGTGGTTTCCCATTTCAAATCAATGTTTGGAATTCCTCCCCACATTTTAAACCGGCCATCGTCGCCTTCGTTACCAACAACATATCCCGGACCAATAGCGGTACGCCATTGACCATTATCATAGTATTGTTCAACACCATATCTGCTCAAAGTCTGGTAAGGAGAAATTCCCTGATTTCCGGATATCCCATAGCTTGCTCTTACTTTAAGTTCATCAAAAACATTGAGGTTTTTTATAAACGACTCGTTATGTGCCTTCCATGCAAGAGCTCCTGATGGGAACTGAGCCCACTTATTATTTGCCCCGAATTTTGAGGATCCATCGGCACGTAAAGTGGCGGTAACCAGGTATTTGTCGTTCAGTGCATAATTTACACGCCCGAGAAACGAAAGAAGTTTAGTATCGGAATATCCATTGGAAAGCCTGTTCTTTTCGGGATCACCTGAACCCATATTTTGGTTTCCTGTTGATTCGTTTACAAAATCATAAGCGTACAGGTCCGAAGTCTTGCTCATTCCATATTCATAGGATTGGCCTACCATGGCTGTGAGCCTGTGAATACCGGCGAATTCCTTATCGAAAGTCATGTATGTTTCCGAAACCATGTTCTGTCCCATCCAGTTGCTGAGCTGGGCTGCGCCATTGTTAAAGTCGCCTGCTTCGGTATATACTGTTGGAGAGTAACGGTCAGATATATAATTCCCGTATTTGTAGTTAATCTGCGATTTGATGTTCAGGTAACTTAAAATCTGCCAGTCAAGCTGTAACGAAGAAATAAAGTCAGTGCTGTTGGTTTCGTTGGTAACATGCTCAGTAATGGCAACCGGGTGTGAATAATCATTCGCTCCGGCCAGGAAATAGGAACCATCGTCTTTATATACCGGCCATAAAGGATTGCGGTAATAGGAAAGTCCGCCATTATAATTTCTGTATCCTTTGGAGAAAATATTAGAAGTTCTGATTGTAAAGTTGTCGTAAACCTTATGGTTTATTCCCAGGTTTACAATACCTTTTTTATAATCGTCTTCAACATAAACCCCATTTTCATCAAAATAGTTAAAACCCAGGTTGTACGACGTTTTCTCATTTGCGCTGTTTATCGAAAGCGTTGTATTGTTCGAAACCGGTGTGTCTCTGAAAACAACTTTGTCCCATTCCGTATTATAAGGCCAGGTGCCATTTGTAAGTTCTTCAATGGAAGGATAATATACTCCTGTTGTGTTGGTTTCACCAATATAAAGAGGAGGGAGGTTGGCATTTATACGCTCTTCGTTGCTTAATTGTGCCATAAGTACAGGGTCGCGCCACAGGTTGAGCGTTGAGTTAAACCTCGAAACGATGGTCTGCTGCTTAAAATTAATTGTTGTTGTGCCTTCCTTTGCCCTTTTGGTAGTTATCATAATAACTCCGTTGGCTCCGCGTGAGCCATAGATAGCAGAGGCGGAAGCATCCTTTAATACTTCAATTGAAGCAATGTCGGAAGGGTTTATTTGTTTCAGGTTTCCTGCATCGCCAAGAGGAAATCCGTCAACAACAAGCAGGGGCGAGTTGGAGCCGCGTAATGAACTTCCGCCGCGTATCTTAACAGTTGATCCTGCTCCTGGGTCCTGTGAATTATTAATAACCTGTAAGCCAGCTGACCGGCCCTGGAGTAAACCATCAATTGAGTTTGACGGAATACTTTGCAATGTTTTCACATTTACTGTGCCTACTGATCCGGTGATGTCACTCTTCCGAACCGACCCATATCCAATTACAACTACCGCATCCAGGTTCTGAATATCCTCGAGCAGTGTAATTGTTATGGCTGTATTGTCAACTGTTACTTCCTGAGTAATATAACCCATAAAAGAAACCTGAAGAATGTCTCCTTTTTTTGCATTTTGGGAAAATGCACCGTTAAGCAATGTGGTTGTACCAGTTGTAGTTCCTTTAATAACAACGGTTGCTCCCGGTAAGGATTGACCGTCAGCGGTTTTTACAATTCCTTTCACGTCAATGTTTTGTGCAGACACTGAAAAAACGGAAAGGAACCAAATAAGTAAGCCCAGGAAATACTTAAAGCAGCTACTCTTTGGTGTTTCAGATTGGTTAGAGATTTGTTGAAGTTTTCTCATAATATTACATATAGATATTGATTTTGTAACGGTAATTTAACATTGCAAAGATGATTCAAAACTAACCTGATTTGTAATACATTTTGGTTAACTTATTATACAATTATGAAGGTATTTTTAGTGTAAAATACTTAATACCAAGATAAACAGCATTTTATGATAATTATAAATTGTTTGCTACATATAATAAAATCCGTATATATTTGTCAAAACATGAAAATTTAGTTGGATATTTGCAGATATTATTTTTAAAGATGGAAAATGCAGTACGCGAAATAACTCCCCTGAATCAGGATGACCTTTTTATTCTGTTAAATAACAAGATGGCTAAATTTGATTACCCTGTTCATTTCCATTCGGATTTTGAGTTGAATATGGTATGCAATACCAGCGGTAAGCGGTTTGTTGGCGATTCAGTTGAAAGTTTTAATGAATTTGACTTAGTGCTGTTAGGCTCAAATTTACCGCATAAATGGAAAGCTCCTACCAGTAAGGTTACTCATGTTATTACTATACAGTTTGATGACAGGATTGTCGATTCTTTTCTGTTGGAGAAAAGATTATTCACTCCGATAAGGGATATGCTTATCCGATCCTCGAGAGGACTTGATTTTTCATTAACGACCAAGCAAAAGGTGAAGGAAAAGCTCTTACTGCTTAGCCAGTCGCATGGATTTATGACAGCACTCGATTTTTATTCAATTCTTTATGACTTAGCAACTTCACAGGATCAGCGTTACCTGGCAAGTTCCACTTTTGATACTTCCACATTTATAAGGGAATCAAAAAGCCGGCGGATTGATACTATCTGTAAATACATTGAAGCAAATTATGCCAAAGAGATTAGTTTGACCGATGTTTCGGATATAGTAGCTATGTCAGAATCATCGTTCAGTCATTTTTTCAAAAAAAGAACCGGCCGGAGTTTTATTTCGTACCTCAATGATGCCCGTATTGGCCATTCAACAAAATTGCTGTTCGAAACAACAAATAGCATTGCAGAGATATCATTTATGTGCGGATACTCGAATATCTCAAATTTTAACCGGATTTTCAAGAAGATAAAAGGCCAGACGCCCAGTGAATACCGGACATCCATACAGCAAATTCTGACAAAATTCTGATGTCAGACTTATCACAGAATGAACTTCGTCTTTAAGCCACCTGACTACTCACTCCAATCCATTTCAATTCATAGAAATGTAAAAATCCCTCCCGATCGCCTTTAGACGAAACAGGAGGGATTTTGGATTATATTGGATGCTGTGAAATAGGCAATAATCTTAATTATTGTTCATCCTGATTAATTTCACCTTACCTTGTTTTGTTCCTGACTGATCCTTTATGGTAACAATCACATAAATAACAAAACTTGCTGAAGTAATCTGATCTTTCGAAACAGATATATTTTGCATGCCGGAACCTGACACAGCTTTCTCAATAAATCCAACCTGACGTCCGGTTATATCCATAAAACTCACTTCTACTTTACCTGCTGATGTTGATTCAAATTCAATTACTGAATGATTGTTAAATGGGTTTGGATATGCCCTGATTCCGATATTTTTAGCTTTTTCAGCTTTTAAGGCAGTGGATAAGCAGGCAAGAGTGTCAATTTGTTTTGCAAAAACTTCTTCAAATAAAATCCTGTGCCCGGTATTATTTAAATGTGCACCATCGCCGGAATCGTATTGCGATAAAATAAATCCGCCAGCTGTTGCTGTGCGTGTCCAGAAATCAATACCATAAACTCCGTAGGTTTCCATAACAGCAACCGCCATATTTTTCTGGATATTTATCTGCACAGGATCAGTAAAGTACCGGGGTTGTGTAGTACTAAACCATACATTAACCCCCTGCGCATTTGCATATTTCCTGATTATCTCATAATTAGCCATTTGCATCTCTACAGTATAGTATTTTACTGCGTCATTGGATGGCATATTAACAATAATGGCGTATGGGGAATAAGTCAATGCCTTTGTCACATTCCTTGCTACATCAATAGATTCAATTACACCTGATGGCATAGGGGTACCTGTTGGCAGAATCTTGTATGTAACATAACCACCCAGGGCCAGGTTTACAACATTGAACTCGGGATCTATATTTTTTAACGCAGCAGTATACCGTTTAACCCAGGCGCTGTCAGCTACCAAAGTCCCTGTGCCGTAAGCCGTTGATGAGCCCAGAACAACAATTGTTTTGGAACATTGCGCTGCGAGAATTGTAAATGTTGTTTTGCTGGTATCAGCATAAATACCTGAATTTATCCTGATAAGACATTCCACTGAAGGTGTATCCGGAATTGTCCATTTGTAGGACGTCTGCGTTGAAGCAACAGTTGCAACAGCTTCCCAGTTGTTGCCGTTATCAGTTGAATATTGAATTCCAATATTTTCCGACAGGCTTGTGCTGCTCCAGGAAATTTTTTGCTTTGATCCGATGATCCAGTGTTCACCTGTACCAGGCGTTAAAAGTGTAATTGAAGGAGATACGGGATCCAGAATCGTGAAAACACTTTCGCTAACATCGGTAGTCGCACCTGAGGCTAATTTTACAAGGCAGTGGTTTGATGGAGTTCCCGGTAAAATCCATTCAATGGATTGCTGGCTGCCTGGCACTGTCGTAATAGGTACCCAGTTTGCTCCATTATCAATGGAATAGGAAACCACAACATCATCAGTGAGATTTTGGCTTGTCCACGATACAGTTTGAGTTGAACCGGCAAGCCATCCCTCTCCACCATTCGGTGATACCAACGTAATATTGGCTGGAAGAGCGGCTTCGCGCTCATACGACATCGTTATAGCACCCAGGTAATAAAATTTATAGGTCGGATTGTTGTTGTTCTCGCCGGGTGATACCCAAACATCGATAGTGCCGTCAGCTTTTGGTTGAAACGAAGCTGTGGCTACATTGCTTGTATTATTTGAAGTATTAAGATAAACCGAATCGGTTGTATTTGCTATAAATTTGTACTTGGTTTCTCTGTTGTCAGTTACTCCTGTGCGTGAAGCAAATATCGAAAAGTGGTATGTTTTGGCAGGATTTAATCCGGTAAACTTCATCCCCGCTTCAGGTTCCAATTGGCCCGAGAATAATGAAACACTCCCATAAAAATTGTCGCTGGTGGCTGTAGCCGGCAATGATAAAGCTGCATTCGGAGTGGTAGTGCCTGTATAGTTTATACCGTTAAACCGATCAAAGATATTCAGACCCATTCCCGTTATCAGGTTTCGGGAGTTTGTAAGTTGAGGAATCAGACCAGCGCCCATTACATCAGTAAAGTTGTTCCACGGGCTTGGCGAAGCAGTAGCAGCACCTCCGAAATCAATCAGAATGGCATCGTTAGGATCCTGTATTGTGAATGCTAAGTCGCTCACGTCACTCGCGGTGGAGGAAGTAATTTTTACAAGGTACTGGTTCGAATAAGTGGCAGGTAAAACCCAATCTATTGGGTGCTCTGTAGATGCAACAGTAGCAATTGGTAGCCAGTTTGCACCATTATCAGGTGAATAGGAAATTATAATATCCTCAACAAGATTAAATGATGTCCAGGATAAAGCATGGGTTGATCCGCCATCCCATACTTCGCCGCCATTAGGTGAAACCAGTGTGATACCTGGAGGAAGAGCAGCTTCATGTTCGTACACCATTTTTAAAGCACCTATATAATAAAACTTATAGGTTGGATTGTTGTTATTCTCGCCGGGAGAAACCCACAGATCGATAGTGCCATCAGCTTTTGGTGTTACTATTGCGCTCACAGTATTGCCTGTATTATTGGATGCATCAAGATAAACCGAGTCGGTCGTAAAACCCACAAATTTGTACTTGGCTTCCCTGTTATCGCTAACCCCGGCACGGGAGGCAAAGATTATAAATTCATACGTTTTGGCAGGGTTTAATCCTGTGATCTGCATGGCTCCCTGAGGCTCCAGTTGGCCGGAGAATGTAGCAATGCTGCCATAATAATTGTCTGTGGTTGCTGATACAGGCAGATTTAATGAGGCATTTGGCGTGGTTGTGCCGGTTGTGTTGATTCCATTAAAACGATCAAAGACATTGATCCCCATGCCGGTTACAAGGTTGCTCGAATTTTTAAGCTGATTGATCTCGCCTGCTCCCATAACATCATTTAAATTGTTCCAGGGACTTAGCGAGGAGGTTGATACGGCTCCAAAATCAATAAGGATAGTATCATTTTGGGAGAATCCGTTTTGGCTGTTTAAAATCGCCAAAGCAATTAAGATTAAAAAGTAAATTTTCTTCATAATGTTTTTTTTTATTTAATTGAGTGAATACTTCTTACCGTTTGAAACTGATAGAGGACAATATGTAAGTTTGGCATATCTTTTTTGCTGCCCTCTTTGGATTCAACACGATTTAATTTATTCCTTTTTGGTGTTGTAATATCGATGCTGATAACATAGTTACATAATACGGATATTGCAAAGATGATATCAAATAAAGGATTTGTGTAATACAATTTGGTTAAATTATTGTATAAATCAGATGTGTTATTTGAGCCAAAAAACATAACATGCTTACAGAAAGAAATATAGATTAATTGTATTTTGTAGTAAATTTATATTGAATTGGTATATATTTAAAGACTAAAGCCATATTTATTAGACTTCAAATTTTCAAAAGTGTGAAGTGGTACATCAGAGATATTAATCTGACATTAAGTTTCTACTTGTTTAGGCTCAGGAAATGAACTGGTTGAACTGCTTTCTCCTGCCTGTACGATTGACACAAGGTATATTCAGCAAAGATGCTATTCGAAACTGCAAATAGCTTTCAGAAGGCGACTTATTGATCCTCCTCCTGATTTTTAAGACTCAATACCAGGCTCTTAGTCCCTGGCATATCCTATGCAAGCCACGCTCAACTTAACTCCCTCAACAGCCAGCAGGATATGAGCCGCCGATTCGAGTGTGGCGCCGGTGGTTATTACATCATCAACAAGAAGTATATGTTTGTTTGCTACCTCCGTTGGTGCCGTAACCTTAAATATTTCCTTTACATTTTCCCAGCGCGCAAAACGCGATTTACGCGTTTGTGTTTCGGTAGCGACGGTTCGGATAAATGAAGTAGCGTCCATTTCGATATTCATGGCTTTTGCCAGGCCGATGGCAAACTGTTCGCTCTGGTTATAGCCGCGTTTACGCTGTTTATCCGGATGTAAAGGTACCGGGATAACTTTTACAACATCGCCGAACGCATCACTTTTTGCCAGGTCAGTGCCTAGAAGTTTTCCCAGGTGGATGCCCACATCCATCCGGCCTTTGTATTTCAACTGATGGATCAGATGTTGCACTTTGCTCTTTTTCTGAAAATTATATAAGGCGGCGGTGTTGGCCAACTGAGCCCTGCCCCAGAATACCTTATCCAGAGGACTGTCGGCCATAAGGTGAAAATTTGCCTTTGGAAGGTGATAAAGACAATATGTGCAGATTATTTCCTCGTGCTTAAACAGCGAATTGCCGCATGCCGCGCAAACATTGGGATACAATAAGGATATAAAATCTTCGATAAAACCGGGAATTTTCATAAACGAATATTGATGATCAAAGATAGCGAAAAACGTTCGAAATCGGACACGCATGCAATCCGTGGAATAAAAAACAGGAAAAGTATTTCTGCAATCCGAAAAAGCAAAAACAGCCAGAAGTCTTGCTTCCGGCTGTTTTTAGTTTTCTGAAAACTTGTTTAAATCAGATAATCCCAGCCTGGCAATCAGATAAACAAGAATTGCTGGAGATTATTAGCATGACTTTATATATCAGGCAATAACCGGATAATTTACATTAGAAATGGAAATATATTTACATTGCTAATGTAAATACATTAAGTTTTATAGTCCCCTGTAATCCATTTCCAACCATAAATCCTGTTTAAGTTACAGTATCTCCAATAATTCAACTTCGAAAATAAGTGTTGCATTTGGACCGATAGTTTTACCGGCTCCCTGCGCTCCGTATGCGAGGTTGGATGGGATAAAGAATTTGTATTTTGAGCCTTTCGACATTAACTGTAATCCTTCGACCCAACCTGAAATAACCTGTGTTACTCCAAAAGTAGCCGGTTCGCCGCGGCTTACCGAACTGTCGAATACAGTGCCATCAATCAGTGTGCCGGTATAATGAACTTTTACCTGGTTTTTTGCCGTGGCTTTAACACCGGTTCCTTCGGTAATTACCGAATACTGCAATCCGGTTGGAGTTTCAATAACACCGGGTTTGTTTTTATTTTCGGCCAGGAAAGCTTTTCCGCTATCGCTGTTGTTGCCTTCTGCTTTTTTCTGCATTCCTTCGAAAAAATCGTTTAGTATTTTGTTTACTTCATCGGGCGACATGCCAATTTCTTCGTTGTTTAAAATCGCATTCAGGCCTTTTGTAAAATGCTCAATATCAAGTGCTTCAACACCTGAATTTTTTAAATTGCTTGCAATGCTTAAGCCTAATGCGTAACTGATGTCTTTCATATATACTTTTTATTTATTTGAGCTGCAAAGGTAAAACTTTTATGGTAAATTTAACGCCAATATTGAAAGGCATGGATTTACGAATTACGTCCCGATAGCTATCGGGATACGAATAACCGAATTTCATAAATTGTGAGCTAACTGATAGCTCCTGATGATTCCCCAACCGCTTACCGCGCCGTGAAAATTGGTAGTTATTTCTTTATAATATATACAACCATTTTGAATTTAAACTGCCCTTTAACCATTAGTCTCACATATTAAAACCAATGCTGTATGAAAAAGCCTGGATTTGCAGGTTTAATATGCCTGATTTTGATGATTTTCTTAGGCTGCCAAAAATACGATGATTCTTCTGAAAGGTCGGCCATTCCCGGGAATGCCCGCCTGAAAAGGGTATTGCTCTATGCAACGACAGACTCAAAAGAACCTGTCAGCATTATTAAAGAATATAAATACAACGAATCGGGAAAGATCAGCAAGGTGACCTGCCCAATGTACCAGGACGGTGTGGTTTCAGGTTTAATTTCCTATGATTTGTATGAATATGATCCTTCGGGGCGGTTAAGTAAAATCAGGGGTTATAACGCAAATCTTAATATGGTTTCAGGTTTTGTAAATTTGAAAAATTATACTTATTCCTACTACGCTAACGGCAGGAAAGAAAAGGAATATATAGAATATCCCCTGATCAATTCCTTTGAGTACTCCATTTATAGATACAATAATGGCAGGGTAGTTAAAATTGAAAAATATGGAATTACGGAGGAAATGGAAAGTTATACCATTAATGAATATGATCCTTACGGAAAACTGGTGAAAGAAACATCGTTTGATAAAAACCATGTATCATACACTTATACATTGAATTCATATTCGAATGGTCTTCTTGTAAGATCTGATATCTATTCGGGTAAAAACATGGACCATCAGCGGGAAATAAAAATGACATACGACGAAAACAATAATTTGATTATCCTCGAATCGAATGAACTTAAACTATATAGTTCGGCAATGAGTTATGTAGATAAATATCAGTATTTTGATAAATAAATTTTACATAAAAGCGTCTGCAACCTGAATTTCAGCATATACCGGGTTTGTGGGTCGTTCCGTAACACTTCAGGAATCGAACATATCAATTTAATTCCGTTGATATACAACCAATTTGCATTTATATTACCCTTTGGTTTTTAAACATTGATAAACTGGTACTCATAATTCCCCTCCTGCATAATTTTAATATTACCTGCATATAATTTTAAATCCAAAACAATGAAAAAATCATTTTTCTCTCTTTTGTTTTCCCTGCTTTGCCTGGGGACCGGCATATTGCTTTCCGGATTCGACCCTGTTACATACGGCAATTTCCTGCCTGTGTACATGGTGCGTTCCGAACTGGAGAAGGCCGTAAAAATTGAAACGGCACAGCCGCTGCACAGCACAGGTAAAATATACCTGTACGGACAGTATATACTTGTAAATGAAAAATACAAAGGAATACATGTTATTGATAACAGCAATCCGGAGGCACCTGTTAACAAGGCTTTTATACATATAGACGGATGTATCGACATGGCCATGCGAAACAACATTTTATACGCTGATAATGCTGTCGACCTTATTGCAATGAAGACAACCGATAATTTTGCCAGCGTGCAGGTGACCGGGAGGATCAAAGATATTTTCCCCGAACCCGAATCGCCCGACGGATATTGGGGTACCTACACCGTAAATCAGTTCAGGCCTGATAACGGCGTTCTTGTAGCCTGGAAAAAGAAAATTTAATTCTTGTGAATCATGAAAAACACCAGATTATATTTACCCGTTTTAGTACTTGCAGTTGCATTGGCAGGCTGCTCGATGAGCGAAAAAAGTGATTCCGGAATCAGCCAGTCGGGCAAGGGCGGATCGCTGGCGCGATTTACCATTTCGGGCGATTACCTTTACACGGTCGACCAGTCATCGCTACACACCATCAGCCTGGCTGATGCTGAGCACCCACTAAAAGTTGCGGAAAAATCATTGGGAATTTATACCGAAACCATATATCCTTATCAGAATTCTCTGCTGCTGGGAACCGAAACCGGAATGTTAGTATACGACATAAGCAATCCGGCAAGCCCCCAAAAGCTTACTTTTTTTCAGCATATCCGCTCCTGCGACCCGGTTGTTGCTCAAAACGGTTTTGCCTATATTACGCTCAATACCCTGAACCAGCGCTGTTTTAACGGCACCAACCAATTGCAGATTGTTGACATCAGCAACCTGAACTCCCCACAAGAAGTAAAAACCATCGGCATGACAAACCCGCTTGGCCTCGATATCGATAATGATACACTGTATGTCTGCGACCAGGGCCTGCGGATTTTTAACGTAGCAGACAAACAAAATCCTAAGGAGATAAAACACATCTTTGATATCCAGGCCAACGATGTTATTCATCAGCCAGGCCGTGTGATCGTGATCGGAACCGACGGGTTGCATCAGTATAAACAAACAGCAGCAGGATTACTAAAAATCAGCACTATTCCTATACAGCTATGAGAATGAAAAAGTTAATTCTAATCATGTTCCTGACATCTGTTACGTCCTTTTGTATGGCTCAGGAGGCGGTAAAATCCGTACATCGCACAGCATTCGGCTTTGTGCCGCAATACACCATTACCGGTGGATTGCGGTTCGATATCGACCGCAGTGTCTCAAAATCATCAAACCAATGGATTATTTTTTCGCCACAGGTTTTTGCGGTATCCGGAACCCGGTTCAGTCACGATTTTAAGGAGATGTGGGGCGTTGGACTTGATATAAAACACAGGGTTTTTCTAAAAGCATCGGGAATGGAGCCCAGCGGATTTTATGTACAGTATGGCGGTATGTTCCAGTATTTTTCGATGACCGATAACCGGCAATATACCGAAGCATATACCGAAAACGGGGTGCAGTATTTTGGAGTTTTCCAAGGTGATGTAAGCACGAATGTGTATAAATTCGGCGGTAATTTTCACCTGGGTTACCAATGGCTGCTGGGGGATAGAGTGTATTTTGATATTTATACGGGGGCCGGCATCCGCATCAGCCACAACAACCGCAATTCCGGTTTCGATACGTGGTATAACAATGCCTGGGTGGATTATGGCTATTCGGGAACTTTGCTGGATGGCGGGTTTAGAGTTGGATTTTATTTTTAACACAGATAAATGATAATCTATTATTAGCGACCATGTAGCCTTAAATTCACAAAAAGAGCTCGATGACCTTTTTAGCCATAATTAAAATCATAGGATATGAATAATCTGAAATTTTATTTCTTAGCACTGATTGGGTTAATTCTTTTCTCCTGCAAAGAAGAATCGGACCTGGATCAGACTTTATTTGTTATCGATAGTATAAATACCGTGAACTATCCCAAAGTTGATGGTTCAACCTCAACCGAACCTTTACAGATATTAATCGCATGTAAATTATTGGGTTGCGGGTATAATTGGAGACAACATTTAGAATCCAACAACACCTGGGGGATCCAACCTGATTACAATCATATTCCTTACACATTCTTTGAAGAACGCATAAAAACTTCGCAGACACATAATTCATTTATTAACCTTATTGATAAAAATGCTGATTTTATTCTTTCAGCCCGACGAATGTCGGAAGACGAAAAGGCTTACGCCGATAACTTAGGGGTTACGCTAATCGAAACACCTATTGCGCTTGATGCCTTTGTTTTTATCATTAATCCCCAAAATCCAGTAGTAACATTGACAACTAAACAAGTTCAAGACATTTATACCGGCAAAATAACTAATTGGAAAGAAGTTGGAGGCCTGGACTCACCAATAAAACCCTTTGTGCGGAATGCAAATTCAGGTAGTCAGGAATTGATGGAATCGCTCGTTATGAAAGGTTTGGTTATGCCCAATTGGCCAGAAGGAGTTTTATCAAGCATGATGCTCGCATTTACCGAAGTAAGGTCCAATGCCAACGCAATTTGCTATACAGTATATTATTACAAAAATCAAATTGTAAGGGACAATGGATCGGTGAAACCTGTTACTATTAGTGGAATTTATCCTAAAAAATCTACTATTGAAAACAAAACATATCCATTTATAGCAGAGGTTTATGCCGTAATTCGAAGTGATTTGGATAAATCGTCAATGGCGTACAAGCTTTATGAATTGATACAAACAAAGGCAGGAAAAAGTGTTATTACTGAGAGTGGATATATACCGAATTAATAAGAAATAATCAGATTGACAAAGCAAATAAACGAACCACAAACAATGTGTATCTGCCATAAGAGTTTCATCATTGCCTTAACAACAATATTCGTGTATCTTCTGGCAGAATAATGCCCCCTTGCAGGCATCAAAATTCAGATGGCAATAAGCAGGCAATGTCAAGCAATGTTTAAATATTTTAAAACAGGCATATATTTGCAGCCGGATATTTTTCCTCTAGTCTGCCGGTTAACTTTTGCTGCCCGGTAATTCTAATAGTACTATTACCATGACTTTTAACGAACTTATACTTACCTGTCAAAGCGTTCGCCGGTATGCCGCAACACCTGTTGAGCCTGAAAAACTAAACGCATGCCTCGAAGCTGCGAAAAGAACACTCTGTTTATCAAAGCAGATGCAAATCCCCGCAACATAAAAAGAATGATAACCGTGGGTCTTGAAGCAGGTGATTATTTTGACAGGGTGACAATTTCTCAAAAGCCAAAATGATACTCTGCCGGATAATGATTTATCAAGAAAATAATAAGAATAGGCCCAGTCCATTGCAGCAGCCTCGAATGATCCGAAACCTGGCATCACAATTTCCGGATGGATTATTGCTATTCGGAAACCCTGCTTTATGGCGGATTCAGTGTGAGGGTGTATTTCTGAGAATGAAAAATTCTGATCTGAAAATTAAAACCGGAGCTGCAATTGATTTGAACTTCGTGTTGATTTGAATGTATTGTTTGTAGTAATTGCAAAATAAAGGATGATTTTATTTGGAGATTGAACAAAATTATTTATTGTTAGTTTAAGTTATTTAAAGGCATGTAATGTGCTTTTGGCTCGTTTAAGATATTTTCTAATTCATTTTTTACAAATCCTTTAAAATCCTTTTGTATGAAAAAATTATTTATTCTTGGATTGCTGGTAATTGCAGTCTTTTCTTTCATTTTTACTTCATGTAAGAAAGATAGTGAAACTCTTAGCCTAAGCAAGGACATTCAAAACATAGTCCCAGACTCGACACTGAACAAAATTATAGCCCTGGGAATGCCAATAAACAAAGGCACAAAACCTACTGACCTGCAAAATATTTTTAAAGCCTCACCCCATGCTTTAAAAGCCACAAATGTGCCTAACGATTTTGCGTTAGGGTATGTATTTGCTGATTACAAATTTCGCTTATACGATCAGGACAATGATAAACTAACTATCAAGCTCGATTATGTAAACGGCCCTGAATCGGGAACAGGTATTGGTGGATTTGTTTCGGGTAATGGAAGTGATTTTTCGATATTTGTAAAAGTACATGCCGTAAATTCAGGCACTCCGGCTGAAGTTCTTCAGGTTATTTCAGGAACAATTACTGCAGAAGGAATTAAAAATTTCTATTTCTCGAATTTTATGCTCGAAGATTATGGTGATCCTAAAAATCTCTGGATAAACAAAGAGCAAGGTCGTGTGATTTATGATTCTGATGGAGTTTCTCCTGTGATATCAAGCCTTAAGGCCAAAGATACGGGAATGGAAACAGGAGTTTCGGCAAGTTCGGGATCTGCAAAAAAATAGAAAAGTGAATCTTGAGTCTGCTCCGAAAAGTCTTTTACCCCTAAATCCCTTAAAGGGGACTTAGTCCAATTTATTGGTTTTCAACGCATTCCCCTTTAGGGCAATGTCGTTTAGTTAAGATGATTTTTTATATTGAACCACAAACTGTCCCGATTTTTCGGGATAGGCACAATAGAAACATAGGTTTTCACATAGTTTTTTTTTATGTGTTCTGTGATCCTATGTGGTTAAGATTACTGCTA
>JBBQSY010000055.1:0-23370 GCA_038213495.1 Bacteroidales bacterium | reverse complement strand
AACTTATCAACACCCCTTGTTCACATCTTTTTAGTGTAAGCATCCCAATTTTTGATTTACCTTTGCCGCATCAACGGTGTGCATCCCATTTGCAATGGGTATGCCTGAAAAGGGAACCGGGTGCAAATCCTGGACAGTCCCGCTGCTGTAAACTCCGATTTTGCCCACCGGCAATCCTTATGCCACTTTGACGTTCGTGCGTCATGGGAAGGCGCCGGAAAGGGGGAGTAAGTCAGAAGACCTGCCGCTGTACTATTGTTCAATGCTTTCGGGTTAAAAGCAACGGCGGTTTCTGCTATGGCAGGATTTGATCTCCTTTTTGCTCGTTAATGTTTAAAATGTTATGATCCGACGGGTAGTCTCTGTTTTATTCTGTATCTCTTTTGCACTGAAAGTTTCAGCGCAGGAACAGGATTCCGTCCGTTCGATCACCGGCGTTGAAATTACTGCTGACAGGATTTCTTCATTTTCAGCAGGTCTTAAAACCGAAAAAATCGATAGTACGCTTCTTTCCGTCCTCCAGGGAATAAGCATTGCCACACTGCTCTCGGAGCAAACACCTGTTTTTATCCGCTCTGCCGGACCCGGGGGCATAGCGACTCTGATCATGCGTGGCACCAGTTCATCCCAGTCCGCTATTTTCTGGAACGGAATAAACCTGGGTCAACTAAACCTTGGAATGACGGACCTGTCGCGGATTTCGACTTTCGATTTCAGCGATATCTCACTTCGATCCGCCGGTTCCGGCGCATTGACCGGATCGGGAGTAATAGGAGGGAGCCTGCACCTGTCGAATAAAATGAAATTTTCAAGTCCTGTACGTTTGTCGGTCTCTCTTACAGGCTCAACCGCCGGACAAACGGCCGGGGCACTGAAAATAAGTGCCGGTTCTGCTCGTCTGGCATATACAGGCTCATTATCAGGCGACTGGAACCGGAATAATTTCCGGTACACTGCTTTTTCGGGTGACCGCGAACGACTTGAGCATGCACTTTTAAAATCAACATCCACCGTCCACCAGGCTGAATATATTCTGAATTCGAAACAACGCCTTACCGCAGCATTCTGGTACCAGGCAACCGACCGACAGATTCCTCCTTCAATGACAATGGCTAACAGCGATCAGCAACAATGGGACCAGGCCATCCGCAGCAGTTTGCAATGGTCGTATACGGGTGAAAAACAATCATTTATCGCCAGGTCTGCCTTTATTGATGAAAAGGAGCATTTCCAGACTAAAACAGCCTTGGTTGATGCTTTTTATCATTTAAATACATACCAGGCGGATGTTGAATATAAACGATACCTGGGAAAATATTTTGCACTGGGAAGCGGCGCCACCATGCATGTTATACGTGCTGATGTTGCTTCTTATCAAGGTATTGAATATCAGCCGGAAGCATCCATTTGGCTGGCTTTGGCATTTACTGCCATAAAAACCGGAATAAAAAGTGCTTTGAACCTCAGACAGGATTTCTCAAAAGGCTACCAGGTGCCATTTTGTCCTTCGGTTAGTGCTGTAATTCCTGTTTCGAAACATCTTGCTTCCAGTTTCAGCGTTTCGCGAAATTTCCGTGTCCCTACCATGAACGACAAATACTGGATTCCCGGTGGTAATCCAAATCTGAAACCCGAAAGCAGCTGGAACGTGGAAACCAGGGTAGATGTTAAGTTGCATACAGGTGATATTGTCAATTCAAAAATCAGCCTTAGTTTTTATAATTTATTTATTGACAATATGATACAATGGGTCCCCGGAAATTCAGTACTCTGGTCGCCTCAGAACGTGCAAAAAGTTTGGAGCAGGGGTGCCGAAATATCTTCCCATTCCGATTGGAAATATGCCGGCTTCAACGGGTATTTCAAATTCGGATATGTTTATTCGCCATCCACATATAAAAAAGCTGATACGGACCAATCCGATATCATTGATAAACAATTGATTTATTCACCCCTGCATAAGGTTCAGGAAACCTTTTTTATCAGCAAAGGAACGTATTACACATTGTTTTCATTTTCGCTTAACGGCAGGCGTTTTGTGCAAAGTGATAATTCAGCCTGGTTGCCGGCATACACTTTGTTCAATTTTTATGCAGGTACAACCCTGAAAGCAAATAAAATAAACTTCAGGATACAGGCCGCAATTCGCAACGTCCTGAATGCCACTTACCAGTCATTCCTGTATTATCCCGAACCGGGAAGGTCCTATTCAATAAGTTTAATAATTTCCAAATAAGTAACACTTAAATCAAAAATGAGAAAACTAAAATCAACACTCCTTTATCTGGCACTTGCCGTAATTGTATCATTATCAGCTTGTAAAAAAGATGAAGACCAGAAATCGTATGGCGCATTCAGTAATGGCGTTTTTATTGTTAACGAAGGCGCTTTCACAGGCGGGACCGGCACCATCACATATTATAACCCCGATAGCAACCTGGTGAAACAAAATATTTTTGAATCGGTTAACGGGCGCCCGCTGGGCAACATCGCTCAAAGCATGACCATTTACAACGGCAAAGGATATATTGTTGTTAACAATGCCGGAACTGTCGAAGTTGTAGATCTTGCAACATTTAAATCAGAAAAAACTATTACAAACCTGATAAACCCGAGCCAGTTCCTGGTCGTAAATGAAAATAAAGCCTATGTATCTGACTGGATTGGCCACCTGGCCGTTGTTGACCTGGCACAAAATGTTGTGGTAAGTACTGTTCCGACAGGACGTGGACCTGATGTTATGGTTAAATCAGGAAATTATGTTTATGTGGCTAATTCGGGCGGTTTAGGAATTGACAGTACCGTTAGCGTTATCGATTTTACGACGGATAAGGTTGTGAAAATAATAAAGGTTGGAGAAGCACCTGTAGGAATGGTAGCGGATGGAAATGGTCGTATATGGGTCATGTGCAAAGGAATAGGATTTGCGGGCTGGCCGCAGGCCGGCGATACACCTGGAAAATTGATCAGGATTGACCCTGTTACGTTAGGGGTTGATTTCACCTATAAATTCACCTCAACGGGCGATCATCCCGAAAAGTTAGTTATCAACAAACAGAAATCCATACTGTATTTCCTGCATAATAATTCGATTTATCGATTCAATATAGTTCTTGCCAACCAGGTGCCTGAGAAATTTATTTCAAGAAATTTTTATTCACTTGGATACGAGAACAAAACCGGTTATTTGTATGCATCCGATCCCAAAAAATATGTAAACCCCGGGATTGTATTACGGTTTAAAGCCGATAACGGTTCTGTGGTTGACTCTATTGCTGCCGGAATTGTACCGCGTGGATTCGCTTTTCCGGAATAACTTCCGACAACAACATTTTAAAAGAAAATTTTACTGATTTTTCGCTTTCTTTTCTGACCTTTGCACTCTTGAGGCCGGAATTGAATCCTGATATGAAGTATAAATTCTCTTTCTAGTTATGACTACTTTGCCTGACATAGAAACATTAATTAATGAGTGCCGTTTCGAAGCTACCCGCAGCAGTGGCAGTGGTGGTCAGAATGTGAATAAGGTATCAACCAAAGTGATATTGTTGTTTAACGTATTGGAATCCAATGAGCTGGATCAGGAGCAAAAAGATATATTTTTAGCGAAACTCTATACTCGTATATCGAAACTCAATATTTTCAGGATAAGCTCAGGCCGCGAACGTACACAGTTAGCAAACCGAAAACTGGTAATTGAGAAATTTACCAAACTGGTTACAAAAGCATTCGAAACCGAAGAAATTAGGATTGCTACCAAACCAACAGCCAGCTCAAAACGCAAACGGATTGAAAATAAAAAAGAAAAATCAGGCATAAAATCAATCCGCAGTCAGCGTTGGGATGAAGAAGATTATTGATTTCAGACTAAATATTTTGAAGTGAAAATATCGAAATGCGAACATGCTAAATCCCGTCATTCCAGTCAATCCCATCAATCCCTTCAATCCTGAACTCCCTTAAACCCTTCAAACCCTTCAAACCCCTCAAACCCCTCAAACATAAATCCTATCCCCTCACAAAATGCGGCATCTCCATCGGAATCTCCAGGGAGAGTTCGATCAGTCCCGCAAACTTGCCTTCCTTGTACCAAGGTGATTGATAAATCATTTTTTTGATACCTTTTTTCTCAATAGTGTATGCGTTTTTGGTTTCAGTGTCCAGAAGTTCGCGCAGTTTTTCGGAAGAGGATCCATGGTGATAAAGAAACAGGTTGGTGCCGATAATATCAGCTCCGCCATATTTTTGAAATGTAGAAGCAGAACGATCATTCATATATAAAATAACAGCTTCGGTATCGCAAACGGTTATTGCAAATGGCAGTTCTTTGGCCATAGCCGGAAGTTGATCGGTGAATTCATAGGTGTTCATAGCCTTGTTTTTCGATTTTAATCGCAAAAATAGCTTTATTGGGGTTGCAAAATTAAATAAAGTTGTATATTTGCACCCTCTTAAGGGCCCCGTAGCTCAACTGAATAGAGTACCACACTACGGATGTGGGGGTTCCAGGTTTGAATCCTGGCGGGGTCACCAATAAAAATAAGGTTTCAGAAAGTTGTTTCTGAAACCTTATTTTTATTGATCATGAATCGGGATATAATTGATTTAGATTCTAACACATCGCAGTTTTATAAAAACTCTATCTTTGTTAGCTGTTGCTGTAAATTTAAAATAAACTTCAATCAGATCAATCTAAGTTTTGTTAAATGAATAACGCTCATATTGCTATTGGAATCGATATCGGAGGCTCACATATTAGTTGTGGAGCTGTTGATTTGAAAATCAATGAATTATTGCCCGGAACCAGTTTCGAGTCCAAAGTTGACAACACAGCTTCTGCTGATAAAATCCTTAATTCATGGGTTGGTGCCATACAACTTACAATGGATGTTGTCGGCAAAGACCAGGTTTCAGGAATAGGTTTTGCTATGCCCGGACCGTTTGATTATGCCAACGGGATCGCACTTTTCGAAAGAGTCGAAAAATACCTGAACCTCTATGGCGTGCATGTGGACAACGAAATCCGCAAACGCCTCGAATTGCCCGATGCCATGCCGGTTCGTTTTATCAACGATGCTACTGCATTTGCTGTTGCAGAAGCGTGGATAGGAGTGGGGAAGGCATTTCCCCGAATAATTGCACTCACACTGGGCACCGGTTTTGGTTCCGCGTTTATCGCTGATGGAATTCCGGTACTCGAAGGTGAATCAGTTCCCGAAATGGGATGCGTGTGGCATCTTCCGTTCGGCGAAGGAATTGCCGATGACTATTTTTCAACACGCTGGTTCGAAAAATCATACCTCAGAATTACAGGAAAAAAAGTAAACGGTGTAAAAGAAATTTCGGGACTGTTCGATTCCGATGAGATTGCGCATAAATTACTTGTCGAATATGGTACCAATATGGGCGATTTTCTGGCACCATGGATTAAGAAATTTAATGCAGGGCATATCGTAATAGGTGGTAATATTACCGGTGCTTTTGATAAATTCGGCGGTTATTTGATGCAATCTCTGGGGAGACATCATGTGAAAGCCGGGGTTTCTCTTTCCATACTCAAGGAAAATGCTGCTATTATTGGCAGTGCCCGCCTCATTGATAATGAGTACTTTAAAAAGGTTGAACCATTATTGGCAAAAATGTAAACCACTACTTATTTTCAGGATACTGAATTGAACTCTTTCCCGGGGTTATATAATACGGATAAACAGAGCTTCCGATGAACTGAAATAATTGAAGCATAAGAAAAAGTATGGCGTTTATAATTAACTTTGTATAAAACAAGCAACTTTAAAAAGCATTAAAAAGCAGTACTATGTCAAAAAAAATCTTTATTCCGATCGCGATTCCTGCACTCATGCTCCTGGTAATTTTATCTTCATGTGCTGATTGTATGCAGGGCAACGGTAAAATGGCTACCCGAACCGCCAAGTTTACTGAAATTACAGCCATCAATCTTTCGGTAAGTGCGGATGTTAAGTTCGTGGATGATTCATCGGGTATTGTTAAAATTGAAGGTGAAAGCAATATTATTGAAGCCGTAATCCTGGAGCAACAGGGCAAAAAGCTGCGTATCACTTCCGAGCCATGTTTTTCGACCCACAGAAATCTGACGATTACCATACCAATGAAATTGGTTACAGAACTACAGATCAGCGGATCAGGAAGCATAAAATCGGAAACTAAAATGGCAGCTTCAGACCTGGAACTGAGCATAAACGGCTCGGGGGATATTGATTTAGATGTAGATGCAACCAACGTGCTAAGCGAAATAAACGGCTCCGGAAACATTACTCTGAAAGGTGCTGCTCAACGCCACAAAATTGAAGTAAACGGATCCGGTAATATGGAAGCTGTGAACTTCCCGACAGGCAACGTTGGAATTTCGGTAAATGGCTCTGGTGATTGTAAGGTTATGGCTACCACTGCCCTTTCGATTGTGGTCAGGGGAAGCGGAAACGTATATTATAGTGGCAATCCTGATATTTCATCGGATATAAAAGGTTCCGGCTCATTAGAAAAGCTGAAATAGTGAGAGATTTCTTTTAAAAATAAAACAGGCTGATTATTCACTGCCTGTTTTTTTGTAAGAATTCAGGGAATTATTATCTGCTCTGAAAATAAAAACTGCATGCTGCCGTTACTATATCAGCATCCTGATTAAAATATTCATTCAAACAACATTTTTTGTGAAAAAAAGCCTTTTCGTAGCTGCAGTTGTTGTTGCTATTGGTTTGATTTTCAGTATTCAGGTATTTTCACAGTCGGGAGGGAAAAGCACATACAAATTCCTTAACCTTACTAATTCAGCACGCGTGGCTGCGTTGGGAGGTAACTTTCTCACCATTCATGATAACGATCTGAGCCTTGCACTGGCAAATCCGTCCCTGATTTCGTCAGAAATGAATAATAATCTGTCGCTGAATTTTGCTGATTATTTTGCAGGAACACATTTTGGCTTTGCGAGTTATGGATTTAACCTGAATAAACTGGGGAACTTTGCCGGTACCATGCAATATTACAGTTACGGCAAGTCGGATAATACTACCGAATATGGCGAAACCATCGGGCAATTCAGTGCAGGCGAATATGCGTTTAACCTGGGCTGGGGCCGGATGCTCGACTCGGTATTCTCCATCGGTGCCAATTTCAAAATGATCTATTCCGGGCTCGAAACCTATAACTCAATGGGTTTGGCCGTAGATGTGGCCGGAAGTTACGTTCCAAACGAGACTTTTTGTGCATCCGTACTTTTTCGCAATATCGGCAGGCAATTAACAGCTTATACTGCCGAAGGTGTTGAGCCTTTGCCTTTCGAAATACAGGCGGGCATTTCGAAAAAACTGGCTCATGTTCCTTTCAGGTATTCCATATTGTTGCAGCATCTCGAAAAATGGGATCTTACTTATTCGGATCCCAATGCACAGGTTGATCCTTTTACCGGTGAGGTTGCCAAACAATCGGGTATTGATGCTTTTGCCAATAATGCGATGCGTCATATTATTTTTGGGGGAGAGTTTATTCCTGCAAAATTCCTCAGCATACGTTTTGGATACAACTACCTGCGTCGACAGGAAATGAAAGTTGTTTCACGCCCGGGCACGGTCGGATTTTCGTGGGGAATCGGTTTAAAAGTTAATAAGTTTAATTTCAGCTACTCCCGCGCGGCATTTCATTTGAATGGTTCTCCAAATTTTATTTCCATAAGCACCAACCTGGGCGACTGGGGCAGGAAGTAATTTGACCGGCAATTTCAAAATATAAGTTTCTTGTTTGATTTATATGTTTCATGTTTCAAAAGAATATTGACGGGGACTGAAACCCTAAACTCCAGCAATCCCGTCAATCCCATCAATCTCTTCAATCCCATCAATCTCTTCAATCCCTGAGACCCTGAAACATTTTTATTTACTTTCGCACTCCATAAGCTAGTATCCATGAAAGTAACCATCGATCCGGATTCCGGATTCTGTTTTGGTGTAAACCGCGCAATTCAAACAGCCGAAGCTGAACTTGAAGCCGGTAATAAAGTGTATTGCCTGGGCGAAATGGTTCACAACCAGGTTCAGATGGACCAGTTAAAATCCAAAGGCCTCAAAGTGATTACTTTAGAGGATCTGCCTGATCTGAAAGGCGAGAAAGTTATGATCAGGGCTCATGGCGAGCCTCCGGAGACCTACCGGCTGGCTAAGGCTCTGGGGATTACGGTTATTGATGCAACCTGTCCGATTGTCATCAAACTTCAGCAGCGTATTAATGAGAGTTATGTTTCAGGCGAAACAGTTGATGCTCAGATAGTAATTTACGGTAAGGCCGGTCATGCGGAAGTGGCCGGATTAACAGGAAATGCCGGTAATGCAGCCATTATAATTAACGGCGAAAATGATTTCGCAAAAATCGATTTATCAAAACCGGTCCGTTTGTTTTCGCAAACCACCATGGATGCAGAAGCATACCAACGGATAGGGCAGAGGCTTCAGGAGCATATGGAAGCATATGGGAATTCTGACCTTGTAATCAACAAAAGCGTATGCAGGCAGGTTTCAGGAAGGGCGCCGGCATTGAGGGCGTTTGCTGCGCAACAGGATGTTATAATCTTTGTTTCCGGTAAAAACAGTGCAAATGGAGCATACCTGTTCGGGATTTGCAAAGCTGTTAATGAAAGGAGTTATTTTGTAAGTAATATTGAAGATATTGATCATCAGTGGTTTCAGGATATAAAATTTGTTGGCGTAAGTGGTGCAACCTCTGCTCCCGGCTGGTTAATTGAACAGGTGGCTGACTTTATAAAAGGGATATAAAGCTGATTTCTATTTTATCTCAGTGTTCTCCGCGCCTCTGTGGTTAAAGCATTAATAAACAATAGTTTACCAGATGCTATTAACAATTTTAAGCTTCAAACAATTTAAACACTAAATTTGTAAAAGAACAAATCCCAGGCTAATAACGGAACAACAAAGCAATCGTGCATCTTAACACCCTGAAAATCATCAATTTTAAAAATTACGAAGAGCAGGAAATGGCTTTTTCGGATAAAATCAATTGCTTTGTCGGCAACAATGGCGCCGGTAAAACCAATTTGCTCGATGCTATTTATTACCTTTCATTTACCAAAAGTTATTTCAATTCGGTCGATCAGCAGAATATCCGCCATGCTGAAGCATTTTTTGCTATTCACGGAACCTTTCATCGGAATGGCGGACTTCCGGACCAGGTAAGCTGTATACAAAAAGCAGGAATCAAGAAACAATTCCGCATTAATCAGAAAGATTATGTGAAAATTTCAGATCATATCGGACAATTTCCCTGTGTAATGGTTTCGCCCTACGACCGCGATCTGATCAACGAGGGCAGTGATATTCGCAGGAAATTTATTGATGCCGTAATTTCTCAATTCGACAAAGCATATTTGGATAACCTGATCCGCTATAACCGCCTGCTGGAGCAACGAAATGGTTTACTTAAGCAATTTGCCGAACGCAGGCATACCGACAGGGAACTTCTGTTGCTTCTCGACGAGCAGATGATGGCGCCGGCTACCAATATCAGTGATAAACGCAAAATGTTCCTCGAAGGTTTTGCACCGATATTCAGGCATTACTTTGAATTTATCAGTGGGGGTAAAGAAGAAGTAAGCATTGAATACGAATCGCAGCTTAACAAAGGTTCTTACCTCGATGCGGTAAACGATGCTTTTGCAAAAGATCAATCGCTAAGGTATTCATCCTGTGGGGTTCACAAGGATGATTTTATCTTTAACCTCCAAGGATATCCAGTTAAAAGATTTGGTTCGCAAGGGCAACAAAAATCGTTTGCTGTGGCATTAAAACTAGCGCAATTTGATTTTACCCGCGACCTGATCGGTTTTAAGCCACTACTCCTTTTCGACGATATTTTCGACAAGCTTGATCCCGGGCGTGTGCAACAGATAATTCAACTGGTTGATAATGATAGTTTTGGACAGGTATTTATTACCGATACCGAACCGGAGCGCATCCGGCGCACTTTCGAAAAAGTTGCCATTAACCACAGGGTATTTGAAATAGAAGGAGGGAATGTCAATTTTAAATACTAGGATATCATATTGAAATTAAGATAGGTAGCTGTGAAAAAAACGAACGAAATATTGCTGAAGGATGCCATTTCATCTTTTCTGAAAGACAATAACCTTGAAACAAAACTCATCGAAACCCGGGTGATAGGAGCCTGGGAGGAAGTCGCCGGTAAACTTATTGCAAGGCATACCAACCAGATGCAGGTTAAGGACCGGGTGTTGTATGTGAAAGTCGATGCAGCTGCTTTGCGGGAAGAACTTTCGTTTCAGCGCAGCAAACTGGTTAAAAAACTGAATGCAGCTGTCGGTATTGAGGCGATTGATGATATTAAATTCGGGTAAGGGTTTAGATGCTTTAAGGACAAAACTTACCAACATATTGTCATTCGGTAGTCATTCTTAAATTGCAGATGGGAAACATGCTTAATAATTTACGATTTTTGATTTACGAGGTACGATTGGGGGGGATTTACATTTCTTATTCGTAAATCGTAAATTTCTTTTTCCAGCAGGGCTTTTTCCTCAAAAGGAAGATTTAGTGACTTAATAAAATACTTGTATATTTCCCGGCAAAGTTTTTGTCCCACTAAGCCACTAAGTTCACAAAGTATCTTCGTGTACTTTGTGTCTTTGTGGGAAACCTTTTTGGTTCTGCCTTTTCATCTTATAACTTATCCCTTGCAACTTATCCCTTACAACTTATCCCTTACAACTTATCCCTTGCAACTTATCCCTTACAACTTATCCCTTACAACTTATCCCTTAGTGAAACTTTCGAAATAACTTCCCCAAAACCATTTAAGGATACTCTATAGAATTGAGACTTTATACAAATATAGATATTAACAACCTTTTATTGATAAAAACATAAGACTGAGTTGAAAATCTCATCATTTAGTACGTTTCTTTGACCTCTATGATCGATCAATTTTCAGAAAAGTCCTTAATGCTGATGCAATTGCACTACAGCCGATTATCAGAAAAAGGCCGAAGGCAATATGCCGCGTTAGAATCTCTTAAGTTAGGTAGAGGAGGTACTACCTATATTAGTAAAGTACTTGGGGTTGATAGAAAAACTATCCTGCAAGGAGTCAAGGAATTAAAAGAGGAATTGCTTGTTTTCACCCCATCAGATAGACAACGTAAAATTGGCGGTGGCAGAAAAAAAAACGGAAGTAATTCCGGAGATTAAAGAATTGCTGGTCGCATTAATTGAAAGCCATAAAGCGGGTAGCCCCACTGAGAGCGGGGTTTATTGGGTAAGCTTAAAGCCATATTCTATAGTTAAACTCTTCGAAGACCAACACCATATCAAAGTCAGCAATGGTTTGGTAAAGCGATTGCTTAAGGAATTGGGATATGGGTATCGTAAGCAAACAAAACAGGTGGCTTTAGGAAGCTATGCAAATCGGAATAAGCAGTTTCAAATTATTTGTACTTTGGTGTTGATAATGAGTTTAGATAGCCCTGTATTGAGCATAGATTGCAAGAAAAAAGAGCGGTTGGGTAATCTTTACCGTGATGGAAAATGCTTTTGCACAAAGGCAATCAAAGTATTTGACCATGATTATGAATATTTATCCGAAGGCAAAGTTATTCCGCATGGAATTTATGATTTGCAGGCCAATAAAGGTTATATCTCTATTGGAGGCACTAGTGAAACAGCTGATTTCATCGTGGATAATTTGCTTTGGTGGTGGTGGGAATATGGTATTCATCAATACCCTGACGCTAAAAACATTCTGATTTTATGTGATGCAGGTGGGGCAAATTCTTACCGTCATCATATATTCAAACACCGGCTTATGGAATTTGCATCTCAAACAGGTTTATCTGTAATCGTAAGTCATTATCCACCTTATTGTTCCAAATGGAATCCGATCGAACACCGATTATTCAGTCAAGTACATAAAGCGATGGAGGGTGTAGTTTTTTCAGATTATCAAACTGTACAAAAATTAATTGAACAAACTTCGACCAAAACTGGATTGAGTGTTGTGGTTCGATTAAACTTAAAAGACTATCAAAAAGGCATCAAAATACAGATAGAAGATTTAACTGATAATCGAATTAGTCATCACCCGGAAATCCCAGAATTAAACTACCGAATTTATGCTTAGTTTTGGGGAAGTTATTTTTAACGTTTCACTTACAACTTATCTCTTACACCTTATACTTTTCTATTTGTTCGAGAAAATCCGAAGATTAAATTATTTGATATTCACCGTCAGCATTTTTCTTCGCCCTATAAAAGCTTCCAGTTTGTCGCCAATGGCAACTGGCCCGACTCCGGCCGGAGTCCCTGTAAAAATAAAATCCCCTGTTTTGAGTGTCATGAATTGCGAAACATATGCAATTATTTTCGGGTACGAAAATATCATATCCTCCGTATTACCCTGCTGAACGGTTTCGCCATTCTTTTTCAGGCTGAATACAATGTGTTCCATATTTTCAAATTCTGCAACCGGAATAAAACTGCTGATAGGAGCGGAGAAATCGAAAGCTTTGGCTTTTTCCCAGGGCAATCCTTTCTCTTTGGCTTTCTGCTGCAGGTCGCGTGCCGTGAAATCAATTCCGACACCTATAGCATCAATATAACTCAATGCGAATTTCTCGTTGATGCATTTGCCTACTTTGTTGATCCTCAGCACAATTTCGCACTCATAATGCAGATCTTTTGTAAAATCCGGATAAAAGAAAGGCCGGTTACGGGTCAGCAAAGCGGAATCCGGCTTCATAAAATAAACCGGTTCGGTGGGAACGGCATTGTTCAGCTCTTTGGCATGCTCCGCGTAGTTGCGTCCGATGCAGATGATTTTCATGGGTAGAGTATTGATTTTAAATTATTGGTTCCGGGTGCCAGGTAACGAAGTGCCGGGGTTGAATGAGTAATTTGTAGGGTTTTAGTTACAGATTCCAGGTGCCGTAAATATCCACAATCGCACCCCGATAGCTATCGGGACCGACATCTGCAATCCAATTTTTATTATCCTTTATTAAAACCTCTCAGTTTAATTGCCGTGATGATTTTCTTTGTCGACAGCGGGAAATCACCTTTCATCATCCAGTCGTAGTAGGAGGGTTCGTTCTTAAAAATATCTTCCACCACTTTCCCTTTGTGTTTACCAAAGTTCAGTACTTCCTGGCTCTTTGCATTAAACACAATATGACCAACAAGGTCGGCATTGCGGTTATAGTACGAAAAGTCATTTAGCGCATTCATATCATTAACAACTGGTGTTGATGTGTTTCCCTCTTTGTCGGTGTATTTTATGCCTTCGTAGCGCTCGATCTGCGCTTTAAGCACTTCGAATGTTGCACGTGTATCGGCTTCGGCACTGTGGGCATTGATCAGTTCGGTATTGCAATAAAACTTATAGGCGGCTTTCAGGGTGCGGGGTTCCATTTTGTGGAAAATATTCTGTGCATCGATAATCCGGCGGTTTTTCAGATCAAATTCAACTCCGGCACGCAGAAATTCTTCAACCAGCAAAGGAATATCATATTTAATAGAGTTGAAGCCTGATAAATCACTATTTCCTATAAATGCATTTAGCGTTCCGGCAATTTCCTTAAAAGTAGGTTCGTCTTTAACCATCTCATCTGTAATGCCATGAATGGCAACAACTACTGCAGGAATAGGTATTGTAGGGTTGATAAGGTGCCGGCGAAATTCCTCATGTCCGTCGGGAAAAACCTTAAGCATGGCAATTTCGACAATCCTGTCGCTGCCAACATTTACTCCGGTGGCTTCCAGATCAAAAACAAGAAGAGGTTTGGTAAGATTAAGTTGCATAATTGTTCAGTTGAATGATAGGTTAAATCCTTGAATGGCTAAATTATTGATTTTTTGGGTGTAAAAAGAAAAACCCGGCGAATAAAACCGGGTTTTTTACTTAAGTTTCAATGTTTCAGGATTCTGGTATAGTCAATATCCAAAATCCGAAATCTGATATCCGACATCCGAAATCCGAAATCCCCTATATTACCATATTAACATCAAACCCTTCGAGTAACTGTTGTATGCGTTTGATAAACAATCCGGCCAAAGCACCGTCAACGAGCCTGTGATCGTACGAAAGCGAAAGCATACAGATATGGCGGATTGCAATCACGTCGCCATCGGCAGTTTCGAGCACCCAGGGGCGTTTTTTAATGGTTCCTATGCCAAGTATGGCAACTTGTGGCTGGTTGATTACAGGCACGCCTGTGAGGCTGTCGAACGTTCCGAAATTGGTAATGGTAAATGTGCCTCCAGCTATATCATCAGGATTAAGCTTGTTTTTACGTGCACGATCAGCCAGATCGTTTACATCCTTTACGATTCCCAGCAGATTTTTCTGATCTGCATTTTTAATAACCGGAACAATAAGATTGCCATCCGGAAGAGCAGCGGCCATTCCGATGTTGATTGCTTTACGCTGAATAATTTTATACCCGTCGATAGAAGCATTTACATTGGGGAATTCGCGCAGCGCTTTGGCTGCAGCTTCAACAAACAGTGGTGTATAAGTAATTTTCTGGCCTTCGCGTTTGGCGAAACTATCTTTAATCTTTTCGCGCCAGCGGACAATATTGGTCACATCCACCTCAATAAACGAGGTTACATGCGGCGAAACCTGCTTCGACATTACCATATGATCGGCGATAAGCCTGCGCATACGGTCCATTTCGATAATTACATCACCTGTAGATGAAGTAACTGCCGGAGCCTGTACTTTAGCTTTTTCGGTTGAAGCTGCAGGAGCTGAAACAGGCGGTGTTACGGCCTTGGATCCACGGTTTTTAAGATAATCGAGAACATCCTGCTTTGTAAGGCGGTTCTCTTTTCCCGAACCGGCAATTTTATCAAGTTCGCCGAAAGGAATGTTCTCCTCTTTTGCGATACTGCGCACAAGCGGAGAGTAAAACCTGTCGCTTTCGCCTGTTGGTTCAGCAACAACTTCTTTTATGGCAACAGGCTGAGATTCAGCTTTCGTTTCTGTAGCAGCGGCTGCAGGTTCCGGTTTTGCCTGTGGTTCTGCCGCAACAGCATCGTCTCCGCCGCCCAGGTTAATAAGCGCAATAACTTTTCCTACAGGAACAATGTCTCCTTCTTTAAAGAAAAGTTTTGTGATAATACCTTCGACGGGTGAGGGGATTTCAGAGTCTACTTTATCGGTTGCAAGGTCTGCAATCGACTCATCTTCAAGAACCTGTTCGCCTTCTTTCTTGTGCCAGCGGACAATGGTTGCTTCAATAATACTTTCGCCAAGTTTTGGCATTACCAGTTCAAAATTTGCCATGGTAGGGATTGATGTATTTTACTGATTAATAATTCTTTTTGTTTTTAGTGCCTAAAATGTCTGAAGTTTGGAGTACTTAAAGTTAGGTAATAATTAGATACACCGATATTTATTCCTTAAAAACAGGTCAATCAATTTTTGAAATTTATTCAATTTGTTAACTCAATGTACTTTAGACTCTTTAAGTGCTGAAGGTATCCGGGTTTTCCACACCTCTATTCAGAACAAACAAACAGCCTGTTTGGTTCAAACCTTAAGTCATTTTCGTCCCAAATGCCTGAATCCCTTGTAAAGCAGCCTGAATTCGTTGCTGATCCTGTAGTCGCGGGCATATAGCATATTAAGTCTGCCGATTGTTACAGCGTCATGTTTTTGGTTATCTAATCCATCGGTCGGATAAAGAATTCCTGTGCGGATTTCAGGCAGTTTGTGTTCATTTTGTTCAACAGGATGGTAACCGCTGATGGACTTAAGCCCAAGAAACACCTTAAAAATATTGAGCAGATAAGTTAAAGGATTACTTACAATGAAGACTGTTAACGGATAGGATGCCAGTATTGTAAGAGCAGCCGCAATATCAAACACCCGTTTGTTGCGCCTGTTCTGAAATTTTCCGATCGAGTTGATATCGATTACATACAGATCGCCTGCAGTTTCGATAGAGTTGCTTCCGATAATCGACATGCTTTCGGGCGGTGCAATTTTATATTCAACCTGTGTATTTTGCAAGGCCGACATCTGGTCAATAATGTTTTCGGCAGGCATATCCTTGGCACAAAAGATAAGTTCGTCTATTTTATAGATGTTGATAATATCTTTGATCTGAGAAATATCTCCCAGGAAACCGCTTTTATCACTTTGTTCTTTACCATTAAAGATAAGACCGATAAAACCTGGATTCGAAAGTGCTTTCTGGAGGAGTTCTGCAACGCGCCTGGCCTCGGGTTCTCCGCCTACCACCGCAAATCTTTTACTCTTCCGGGCATTCAGGTTGTATCCGTTTATCCGCAAAACATGCAGGATCATCCGCGAAAGCGTAAGAGCAGCAATTCCCCATATGGTTCCTGTAAGTATCAGCGAACGCGAAAACCTGAAATGTTCAGGTAACAAGGCATAAACAACTAAAATAATGATGGTTCCCGTTGCCAAACCTCTGTAGGATCTCCACAAACTCAGAGGTTTATCATATCCTCCGGAAAAGTAAATACTTGTAATCCAGGTAACTATAAACGAGGGTATGGCAATCAGGTAAAGCTCGACAGGATAATGACCTCCCCAGGGATAGATCACCTGTTTTTCCCAGATACGGGCAATTACGGCAAGACCGGCATACAAAAAAGCTGCATCTGCCAGGGGTAAAAGAGTACTCTTTACAATTCGGCTTACAATGGAGAGAAATGCCCTGAAGTAAATAGCAATGTTGATGAGCATGGAAAATAGCAGCGCATTTTTTGCCGTGTAATGCTTCCTTGCAAAAATGATCATTGCATTATAAAAAACAAACACGTAGTTGAGGCTGCCTTTTTTTGTGCTTTCCCCTTTGTAATGGATGATCCGTGCATCCGGGTAATAATAATTGTGGTATCCGGCCTTAGTAATGCGGTACGAAAGATCAATATCTTCGCCATACATAAAGAATGCTTCATCCAGAAGCCCGACCGTGTCGAGAACTGATTTTCGCATAAGCATAAATGCGCCGGCAAGTATGTCGACCTGGTGTGTTTTATCCTTATCGAGGTATCCCAGGTGGTATTTGTTAAATATTTTTGAAGCAGGGAACAGCCGTGATAAGCCAAATACCTTGAAGAAAGCCACTTGCGGTGTGGGAAGTCCGCGCTTGGACTCGGGTAAAAACCGCCCGGTTCCATCCACCATTTTTACACCCAACCCGCCTGCGTCCGGATGGTTGTCCATAAAACCAATGATTTTGCTGAAAGTATCCGTTTCAACAATAGTATCGGGGTTTAACAAAAGGACATATTCGCCTTTTGATTTCCTGATCGCCTGGTTGTTGGCTTTGGCAAATCCAAGGTTTTCCTGGTTCGTAATACAATTAACGCCGGGGAATTTCTCCTTCACCATTTTTACCGAACCGTCCACAGATGCATTGTCAACTACAAATATTTCAACTGCCATTCCGGTGCCAGCGGCATGCACCGAATGCAGGCACTGTTCGAGGAAGTGCTTAACATTGTAACTGACTATTATTACCGAGAGTTTCAAGGGCGGGTTGTAAAGGATAGCAAATATCTTATATTTTATTCAAAGTAGGCTCAAAAAGGGATGCAATGTGGTATTATTTGTTCAAAATCCAAGTCTCAATCCCAAGTCCCAAAATCCAAGTCTCAAAATCCAAGTCTCAAATTCCAAGATTTAAAACTCTGATAGCTATAGTTTATTAAGGATTGAAGCAAGAATCAATTTTAATTCTGATGATTCTTTAACCAGGTATTCACTTTGCATCCCATCTCCAGCCTCCAGTTGATTAAATATTCGTAAAAAATAATTTGATTCACGCATTTCTTTTAATGAAATGCCGATTTTGGTTTTGGCATCAGGTCGGGTAGGAGAGCCTTGGGATTCTTCATAATTCGCTCCGCTGGATGTTGATGTTTTAACAAGCTGCCGTTTCATGTCCATTGTTTCTATGGTGTTTTTCACGGTACGCAAATACAGAATCACATCAACCGAAAACTTTTGAAGTCTATCACAAAGATCATTTCTCTTTTCCATTTTCTTTCTTTCTTGGGATTTGAAATTTGAATTTTGGAATTTGGGATTTGTAGTATTGATTTGAATTGATGTTATGCTAATTCTCCTCAGGATAGTTGATTCTGTCAATATCCGTCACAATTTACTGCAAATCACCAGGTCCTGGTAATCGAAATATATACTGCGTCCACACCATTGGCCGTATTTAATTGCTTCCAGTTTTAAGCCGGAATTTTCCAGTTTTTCGAGCAGCCATTCTTCGTCGTAAGCAACATTTGCCGTATCCACCTGCGACGAGTGCAGCCTGTAAAACCCTTTATTGACGGGGAAATTCATATGGGTCGGATGTTTGATCATCAAATCTTCCGATTCGCAGTTTACAATGAACAGCGACATCAGACAGGATGAGCCAGGTTTCATAACCCGGCTTATTTCAGTTAAATAGTGTTCAACTTCATTAGGCATCATATGCGTGAAAACCGAGGTGAGAAAAACAAAATCAAATGTTTCGTCAGAATAGGGGAACAGGAATTTTCCGGCATCCGCCCTGTCGGAAGTGTTATAAAGCTGGTTATAAAGTCCTGTGTGATAAAAACGGAAGTTTGGAAATTTGTTTGAAATATTTTTTTTACACCAGTCGATGCCACTTTTTACAATATCAAATCCATTGTAAGAGCCTTCATTATTGAGAAAACGGGTCAGAGGCACAGCCATTCTTCCGATTCCACAGCCTATATCAAGCACAGCATGGTTGGGTTTGAGTGCTGCAAGATCTTTAAAATAACCTAGAAATTTTTCACCAAGTTTCAGGTAATCGCCGGGGCCAACAAAAATTTTACCTCTCGGAGGTACACCATCCGGCCTTTTACCGGATATTGTTTCAAAAGCATCAACAGGTAAAAAGTACAGCCGCCTGAAAAAATAACGAAGTTTTACCGGTAATAAATAATACAGAAACCTCTTCATACCTGGTTTGAATAAGATTGTAAATGAAAGTTTATCAAATTGAAATTATCCATGCTTTTTTTTAATTAATTATTCTTCGGGTAAGTGTTTAGCCCGTTCAAGCGCTTCTGGGAATGCCGGTTTTACGTTGGCTCTGCCTACCATGAACATAACCCGCGATTTAGTAAGTTCTTCTGTTGCTTTTTCAATTGAAACACACGAAAGAATAATTTTGGTGACTTTTTGCTGCATTTCCTTTAAAACTTCTTTTAGTGTCCATATCTCAGTAGAGTCGAAATACGGAACAATACATCTAAACAGAATCAGCATTTTCGGGTTAAATCCAACAAGCCATTTATTACGGAAAGTGGGTGCGCCGGGTTGCCCGGAATATAGAGATCAACAGGATATTTATCGAGAAAACTCCGGTTGATCGCAGGGCTTCCGGAAAATATTCCGCCGCTTATCGCATCCGTTCCAACCAGTACGATTATTTTAGAATCAGGAATGGCATCGTAACATATCTGAAGCGGTTCGGCCATATTTTCGGTTATCGGACCGGTAATTACTATTCCATCAGCATGGCGGGGTGAAGCAACAAATTCAATTCCGAAACGCCCCATATCGAACTGCACATTGTTGGCAGCGCCCAGTTCCCATTCGGAGCTGTTGTCGCCGCCGGCTGATACCTGCCGCAACTTCAGTGAACGCCCGAACAGGCTATGTATTTCATTCCTCACTTTAGCCGGATTAATGGCTACAGGCTTGTCATCCCCTTCTTTTATAACAAGACTTTCCCGTTCATTTGCTGATATTTTATAATCGGAAGTAAATTTTATTTTTTCAGGAAACCGCATGGCACATTCGCCACAAAAAGTGCATTTCCCTAAATCGATAGTTACCGGGTTCGACGAAATGGCTTCGACCGGACAAACTTCAAGCAATGCTTTTTCATCCACCTTAACGGCACTGATCACTGGCCTGCCCCTGAAAATGCCCGGCACCGCAGCGGTGGTTACATCAGGAATAAACTGCTTGCCCTGGTGGTATAGTATCTTGATATTGTTGTACATTTTTCTTTATTTTTAAGATTGGTATTCGGTTGGTAAAGAGTTTCAGGGTTAAAGGGTTACAGGGTTCAAATGCCTGCGGCGTTCAATGCTTCGCGTTCAAGGTTCAATGCCTGCGGCGTTCAATGTTTCAGAGTTACAGTGTTACAGAACTAACTCTTCAAACTCTTCAAACATTTCAAACCCCTCAATCCCTTAAAGATCATGCCCGCTATACGACAAATTAAAACTCTTGTTGCAAATTGGGAAATCCGAAATTTCGTTATTCCGAACGGAGAGCGCCAGGGCCAGCCAGTTGTGGAAAGAGGGATCCTTGATTTTATAATGCTTCAGTTCACCCTTAGCATCTGTAATGGCACAATGGCAAATTTCACCACGCCATCCTTCGACCAGCGAAAGAGTAAATAATCCGGGCGCGGGTTTAACCATAGTCTTTACGACGTTTGGCTTTGAAACTTCCGGAACATTTGCAATGAGTTTTCGTATGTATTCCATGGACTGGAAGACTTCTCTCCTACGGATCTGAACACGGGAATATACATCACCATGATGCTTTATTAATGGCTCATGGTTAAGTTCATCATAAAGACTATAGGTATGCGAGGTCCGGACATCGCGGTTAACTCCTGATGCCCGCGCCGCCATTCCTACGGCACCTATGTTTGATGCATCCTCAGACGAAACCACACCTGTCCGTTCGAAACGCGACAACGCGCTGGGCAGGCTGAACAATTCGTCGTTCATCTCGGTGAAGTCCGGCTCAAAGGTATCAAGCACTTCTGTCAGCCTTTCGGCAAGAGCCTGCGTGAAAGGAAATTTATTCTGCCCCGGCCTGATCAAACCTTTTGATAAGCGGTTTCCGCACCATTCCTGCATAAAATTCACTATAGGCGTGCGCAGCCTGCCAAACACCGAACTACCCAACTGGTAGGCAATATCGGTACAAACAGCGCTCAGATCGCCGGTATGAATGGCAATGCGTTCCATTTCAAGAGCGATGGTCCTGGCGAATTCAATGTCGCGTGAAGCTTCAAACCCGCACAAACTTTCCCACACATGAGCGAAAGCCGTTGAATGTCCGACTGCTGTATCCCCTGTTATATTTTCAGCCAGTGTTGATAACTGTTTTAGATGTTTCTTTTCCAGGAATAATTTCTCCACTCCGCGATGCTGGTATCCTAACTGTATTTCTAGATGCAGAATCTGTTCGCCGTTGCAGATAAACCTGAAATGTCCCGGCTCGATAATACCGGCATGAATTGGTCCTACTCCCACTTCGTGAAGTTCCTCACTATCAATGGAATAAAACGGATAATTAGCTATAGTCTGATTTTTATCAAAACGATCATGCGGATACCTGACGGGTTTTAACCAGGGATGGTCCGAATATTTTATTCCATAGTTTTCGTGGATTTCACGTTCAAATTTTTCGAAACAGAAATTTTTAGCTGTAAATGAAGCATACTCTTTTTCATGGTCAACCAGGCAGGAAGACACATTTATTATATGATTGGTATCATCAGCAATACAACATATCAGCTTTATCTTTCCGGCCTCCGGGTATCCGAAATAATTCACGCAATGCCTCCCGGGATTCTCAGCCACCATCCCCGTATTCAGAATAAGGAATGCACTGTAGGAGACTTCAGGAATATCTGAAACCGGTACGGACTGATTATTTTTTATGGTAAGGTAATGCATGGGGAATTAGTTAATGGTTTATTAATTGTCATGTGATGGTTATTCTATTCTTTCAAGGTTCAATGCCTGCGGCGTTCAATGCTTCGCGTTCAATTGCCTGCGGCGTTCCTGCTTCGTCGTTCCTTCTCGCAGTGACGGGTTCAAAGTTACAGTGTTAACTCTTCAAACCCTTCAAACCCTTCAAACTCTTCAAACCTACATCGGCAACAGACTCACACTCTCTTGCAACAGCTGAACGAATATCGCCGGCGGATTCAATCCGAGGTACACAGCCAATGCAAGCAAAATAAACTGTGAAACTGATTCCCACGGACTTATTTTTTCAACATTCGAATCATCGAAACCCACCGCCGGAACGAAAAGCACTTTGAAAATATTTTTCCCGAAAGCCCAGATAATCATGGTCAACAAAAACAGCACTACAATGAGGAGGAGTATATGTCCTGCATCAAAAATGGATTTGAATACCAGAAACTCACTCACGAACAATCCTGAAGGTGGCATAGCTGTGGCACTGATAAAGCCAAGCAACAAAACCATCGCACCTGTAGCATTGTATTTAAAGTAATTACCAATGTGATAAATGCTTTTATTCTGAAAAACCCGGTAAAGCTGGTTAAACTGGAAAAACAGGCTTGATTTTACAAATGAATGCAGTATAATATGCAGCACGGCAGCATAATAGCCGATTCCGCCGGCTGCCACGCCCAGCATTACAATTCCCATATGCTCTATACTGGAGTATGCAAACATGCGCTTGATGTTTTTCACTTTCAGCATATACACGGTAGAAACAAAAATCGACAGGAAAGCCGCGGAACCCACCACAAGCTGGGCCCAGTGCAATTGAGGTGTATTTGCCAAGACAATGTAAAAACGGAATATCCCGACGAAGCCCAGGTTCATCAATACGGTGGAAAACAAAGCGCCGGCTGGTGCAGGAGCCTTATCTTTTGCATCGACGCCTGCTGTGAACATGGGAACCAATCCGATTTTAGCTGTAAAGCCGGTGAATATAAATAAAAATGCCATCCTCAGCCATACCGGGTTCAGTTCAGCCCTGCGGGCCAGCAGGTTGCTGAATGAGAGATCATCCGAACCGGCATGCTGCAGCGAAAGACTGAGAAACAGTATCCCGATAAAAATAAATGTGATGCTGATGGTGCAGACAAAAACATACTTCCAGGTTCCTTCGAGTGCCAGTTTATTACGGTGATGATAAATTAAAGCTGAAGCGCTTAAGGTAGTAATCTCGGTGAAAATCCAGGTAACGGCAATGTGATTGGCGAGATAGCCTGCGCCTATAGCCGTTATCAGCAATACCATCGAAGTTATATAAATCGCCCTGGATTGATTACTTTCCTCATGTTGTTCAATATAAATATAACTGTGAAATAATGCCGGTGCAGCGATTACAATCAATGTGAGAAGCAGGATAACACCCAGAGAATCATAAGTAAAATAAACCAGTTCGGTACTTCCGAAGTGAACACAGCTATGTATGGTAAACAGCAACTGCAATACCAGGAACAAACCCGTCAGCGAGTAAACAAGTATTTTATTCCTGCTGAAGAACAGGGCTATGGCAATGGTAAAAGCGACT
>JBBQSY010000054.1:0-23612 GCA_038213495.1 Bacteroidales bacterium | reverse complement strand
ACTCAACAAAGCGTGTACCGAAACCTGGCAGTTATCTACTTTCCCAACAACCCCGGCATATTGACGAGAAACCCCTACAGATTTGGTTCCCTTTTTTAAGTGTGAAGTCTCATCGACAGTAAACCCAGTAGGGCGACCACTTCTTTGCTTCTGTTCCCTTATTACCTTATCTGCTCCCTTCATGGTAGCTTGGTTTACGGCTAACGGATCCCACTCGCTCACAGAAAGGAAATGCACATATCGCTTATAGGAATCTGTTACACTTTCTACCATTCGTTCCATATTCTTATGCCCCTTTTCGCACTGTAAAAGCCCTGACATATACTCTGCCGCAACCTGCGTAGAGCTCTTTCTGTACACCCTGGATAACTTATAATACTCATTGTCTATCAGCGTATTAAGACTATTAACCGAATATAATCCATATTTCCTTTTTAAGACAAATTTTTTTTCTCTGTGTGTATTTGCTTCATTGTCAAATAGTACCAGAGGGTGAATGTGAAGCACATATAATAATTATAATTTACATAGGCAAGCGATTTTATGTTTATTTTAGTAAAGTAGAATTAAACTAAATTTGAAAAAATGAAAAAAGCTATCCTGTTAAATCTGGTAATGATGATCACAGTTTTATGGTTTAATAATAACCTCTTGTATGCACAGGCAGGCAACGAAATCAAGGCTTCTTTTAAATCAATGACAGTCGCCGATCCGCCTGGCGGTAGGTGGATTTGGGGACAAGGCGTTTCAATCGGTGATACCGTTTCAATCCCGATAGAAGGAGATACAAGTACCTACACTGTCCCCTGGTGTACCAGTTATGCATGCTGTAATAACGCAAGTTATAACGGGATGTCGATTTCTCTTCATACAATTATAGCCGATTCATGCTACCGAATATTTGTAACCGGTGGATTGAGCGGAGGCAGTTATTTTACGGAGGGATTTATTGTAATCCCACCGGAATGGGTTGTTGACAGTGTTGAAAACACAACATCCAATATTATGGGTGCAGTTGATTCTGTTACGGGCAACAGGATCTATTTTCGTTCAGGCATTTCTTATACGGGATGTGTTTGTTCCGATTGCGGAAGGGCAAACCTGAATTATTATATCAGCAGGAACTTAACTTTGTCCGCAGCACAGTCCCCTGAAAAAAGGAATTTACTTTCCATTTATCCGAATCCTGCCAAAAACATGATTACGGTTGAAAACAGGGCATCAAAAACCCACTTTAAAGAAACGATATTCATTTATAACGCTCAATCCCGGCTTGTTATGATGCATCCGGCCAGGAATGCCAAAACAGAAATAGATATCTCTTCACTTGGCAAGGGTCTGTATATAGTCAGGGTAGCAGGCAATGATACAAATTTTACGAAAAAGCTCATCATAGAATAGATATTATAAGTTCATAAAAAAGCGGAATGCATGGCAAAAGCTATTCCGAGAAAAGAGAATGACCCACCCCTGGCAACACGCGAGTGGGGCTGGCGCTATCATCACCTTGGGATTCCCGTAACAGGGCGATTCGAAGGTGAACGGTATTTACCGCAGTTTAAATGCTATGTCGGCGGATTTGATATCAGCCCGTTTGGTATTGAATGGATGCTTTTTGAAGCCGACAGCCCGGTTGATGAGTTAATTCAAAATGTTCCTCATATTGCATTTGAAGTGGATGACCTGGATCTCGAAATCAGCAGGCATGACTTCAACATAATTACAAAACCAAATTCCCCCGCCGAAGGGATAAGAGTAGCCATGATTGAACATAATGGCGCAGCTATCGAATTAATTGAATTTTCTGTAGAGAAAATATAAATCAGCAGGACAATTCTGCCCCGGCGTATCAGCAAACCGGACCATTCCATGACCGGAAAATTGCATCTTTAACTGGCCAACATATTAAGTACCCGGGTTTATTCCCCTTATATATGAGGATTTAATACATTTGTATATCCAAATCTTTTAAAATAAACCTTACATTCACTTAAATCATTGCAGAATCAGAGAAGTTTATATTTTTACGATCCTGAAACCATGATCCCAAAACCCTATATATATGAAAACCTATAAAATTTTTCCAGGAAAACCCAGGACCATTTTCCATGTAATGGCCACGTTGATTCTGATCCTTGCGGTTACGGTCGTAACTGCACAAAACCCTTTGATGCAATACCCTGATATTATTAATAATACCGTTGTTTTTGTCAGCGGTGGCGATATCTGGAAAGTAGCGGCCGATGGAGGCGTTGCCACACGTCTTACCTTCAGCGATGGCAGGGAGAGCAATCCCAGGTTTTCGCCCGACGGCAAATTAATAGCCTTTACCGGCAAATACGACGCAAACCCTGATGTTTATGTAATGAACACCGATGGCGGAGATATCAAACGCATCACCTTCCATCCCGGCATGGACGAAGTTATAGGCTGGAACCCGGTTAAAAATAAAATCATGTTCATTTCGGGCCGGCAAAGTACTTCGAGGTATAACAAGATGTTTCTTGTATCACCCGACGGCACAGGTCTCGAAGAGATGATCATGTACGATGCGGCCCGGGGCAATTTCTCCCCCGACGGCTTAAAAATTGCCTACAATAAAGATAACCAGGACGAGGCAACCTGGAAACGCTATACAGGCGGCAGGGCACAGGAAGTTTTTATCTATGATTTTAAAACCAACATCGAAACCAATATCAGTAACTATAACGGCGCCGACCAGTTCCCGATGTGGATAGGCGATAAAATATACTTCAGTTCCGACAGGGACAGGGTTCTCAATATCTATTCCTACGTTACCGGCAACGGGAAATTAGAACAGATCACTAAGCACACAGAATATGATGTAAGGCACCCAGGTTATGGAGGCAATAAAATCGTTTATGAGGTGGGTGGTGATATATGGATGTTGGACGTTGCAACAAAGGAATCCAAAAAAATTCCTATACAGGTTTTGGCTGATATGGAGGAAACCCGTCCGTTTATGAAAGATACCAGTAAGGACATTAACAGCGTTGATATTTCACCGACCGGTAAAAGAGCTTTAATTGTTGCACGCGGCGAAGTGTTCACGGTTCCTCAGAACGACGGCCCGACACGAAATCTGACCAATAATTGCGGCGCACGGGATAAGGATGCCACCTGGTCGCCTGATGGCAAATGGATTGCCTACCTCTCCGATAAAACCGGCGAATACGAGATTTACCTAATCAAACCGGATGGGAAAGAGGATGCTGTAAAGCTCACTTTCCATAAAGATGGCTACAGGCACACGCTGAAATGGTCGCCCGATAGTAAAAAAATAGCTTACACAGATCAGATGCTTACCCTTTATTTTATTGATGTTGCAACCAAAGCAGTTACTAAAGTTGATAAAGAGGAATACGAAAATGTGGATGTTTCGATGGATGTAAAATCTATTTATGACTATTCCTGGTCGCCCGACAGCCGGTTCCTGGTATATTCAAAAATGAACAAGGATTTTATGTACCAGCTTTACGTTTACAGCCTGGAGTCAAAAGCCGTAAATTGCATAAGCAGCGGCTTATTCCATGATTTTAATCCCGTTTTCACCAATAATGGAGAGTTTATACTTTTTGTATCCGACCGGAGGTTTGAACCTACGTATTGTGATCTTGAATGGGAAATGGTATACCGCAAAATTGCAGGTCTTTATGCAGTTTCACTGAAAAAAGATGGGAAATCAATTATCCCTTTCAGGAGTGATGAGGAAAATGTAATTGAATCATCAGCTAAAACAAATGCCCCGGCACAGGTTCGCATTGATTTTGAAGGCATTGCCGGCCGTACCGAATCACTTCCTCTCAAAAAAGGGAATTACAGGGATTTATCAGTGAACGATTCTTCGCTGTTCTATTTAAATGCCGACGAAGGTAATTTCAATCGCTTTGAGATAGGCGAGCCTGGTCCCAGGACCCTTTACTCATATTCGTTCAGTTCAAAGAAAGAGAAATCAATTGTTGAGGATATCAGCAGCTATAAACTTTCAGTAGATGGCGAAAATATTATCTACCAAAAGGATGACACTGTTTCAATCATACCCTCTGCCGGGGGGACCGGTAAAGCAGTAAACCTGAAGGATTTGAAGATCTGGTACGAGCCCATGAAGGAGTGGAAACAGATATTCGACGAGGCGTGGCGGATGGAGCGTGATTATTATTACGAGCCTGCTATGCATGGCCAGGACTGGAATTTCATGAAACAGAAATACGGGAAACTTGTCGAAAGGGCATCGTGCCGCAGGGATTTAACTTTTATCATCGGCGAACTGATTGGTGAACTGAATACTTCGCATACCTATGTTTATGGAGGTGACAGCAAACGAAATGCTGATAAGGTAAACGTCGGAATGCTTGGTGCAGATTATACAACCGATTTGAAGAATAACCTCTACCAGTTTAAGAAAATCTACAGGGAGAAGGATTGGACGCGTGAAACCTGGCCCCCTCTTGCGAAACCTGGCGTTAGCGTATTGGAAGGCGACTACCTGCTCAAAGTGAACAATCATTTAGTAAAGGCAGATAAGGAAATATACAGTTACTTTACCGGGCTGGCCGGCAAGCAGGTTACTTTAACGGTTAATTCCAAGCCAACACTGGCCGGAGCCCGCGAAGTGGTTGTTGAACCGGTAAGCGGCGAAACCGGGATTAGGTATATGGATTGGCTCGAAACTAACCGCCTGGCCGTAGATAAAGCATCGAACGGAAAGATCGGTTATATTTATTTGCCCGATACGTATAATTCTTCCGCAACTGATTTCCCGAAGTATTTTTATTCACAAACTCAAAAAGAAGGATTGATTATCGATGGTCGTTTTAATGGCGGCGGACTCGATCCCGAGATTTTCCTGCAACGGCTGCTAAAGAAACCACACGGTTACTGGACACGCCGCAACTCTGCTGACCAGGCGATACCTTATCTTGCCGTAACGGCTCAGATGGCCCTGTTAACCAACCGTTATGCAGGCTCAGGCGGCGATGAACTCCCCTACGAATTCCGCTGGAATAAAATGGGTCCTATTATCGGGACACGGACCTGGGGCGGATTGGTTGGCATCTCCATGTTTATCAAACTAATTGACGGCGGCGGCCTCACGGCTCCCGACTACCGTATCTACAACGAAAAAGGGGAATGGGTAGTTGAGAATAAAGGAGTTGTACCCGATATTATCATTGATGTGGATTCCAAAAAAATGTCGGAGGGTTATGATTCACAGCTTATGAAAGGCGTTGAGGAAGTTATGAAAAAAATCAGCGAAAATCCATATAAATTTCCAAAACATGAGGCATACCCCATTGATAAATAAATAGTCCGGAATTATTTTAGGCAACCCAAATTTGAGTTTAATACTTATAGGCGGGTTGCCTTTTATTTTTGTAGGGAATTATATTCTGAATTTAATCTTTCTCCTCTTATAAGTTGATTTTTTCATATAGAAATTCCTCTACTGATGTAAAGATATTCGCCACTTTACTTAATTCAGAAAACAGCGGCCCGATACTTCTCATGCAAGCCTTGTTCCCGCTTATCTGAACTTTAGCTGAACAGGATTGTAATGCTGACTATACTTCCTAATAAGGCGGCGCGTAATTTGTAACTCTGAAAACCCAACAGGAATATCTTTTGAATCATTCTTACAACATTTGGTTGAAAACTGAATTACAATTTCATCCGCAATTAAATCTCTTTTAGTAATTGCAGAATAATTTCCTGGAATAAGTATATCAATCCATTGAGTTCCGTGAACATGACTACTATTTTTTTTGTTCTGATTAACATATAATTTTAATTGAATAAAATAATAAAAAACAGCAGCTAATAACACTAAACACCCTAATCTGAACTCATAGTGAAGTGTTTACCGGAATTTTTACGAAAGTGCAAAGAAGGTTTCACTGGTTAGTTAGTAATGCGAATCAAGGGTTGAATTCATGTTTTGTCTATTGGGGCGTTAAACTCTTCCAGAGTTTTAAACTCTGGAAGAGTTCGCCTGGCAATCAATAAGTTACAATTTCAACCCTTGATTCGTATTAGTAACAATCCAAAAATTAGTAATAAATAAAATTAACGACAAATGAAATTACTTCACATTATTGCTTCACCCAGAGGTGAGAAATCGCGGACACTCAGTGTTTCAAATGAATTTTTAAATACACTGAAAGCAAAATATCCGGATCTTGTTGTTGAAGATTTAGATCTTTTCAAAGTAAAATTACCCGATGTGTATGGCGGTGCCGTTGATGCAAAATATGCACTGATGAGCGGTGGATCACTAAACGAACAAACCAAAAAGCCCTGGGAACAGATTGCGGAATTATCGAGCCAGTTTTTAGCATACGATGCTTACCTGATTTCAAGTCCAATGTGGAACTTTAACATACCATATACGCTTAAACACTATATCGATGTCATTATGCAGGCAGGCATCCTGTTTAGTTTTACCGAAAAAGGCGTTGAGGGTCTGGCAAAAAACAAGAAAATGTTTATTATTTCTTCAAGAGGTAATGATTACAGCTTAGGCAGCCAGATGCATCAATATGACTTTCAGGAACCTTATCTCCGATCTATTTTTGGACTGGCCGGAATATATGACATCTCAGTTATCAATGCCCAGGCAATGGATTTTGCGCCTGGAATTACAGAAGCTAATCTGAATAAAGCCAAAGAAGAAGCCAAAACAATGGCTGAGAACAGCGTCTTTTAATATTTCACAATTATTTATGGTGACATAAATTGAATGCCACTAACCAGCGGCAAAAAACCTTGGGGTGTTGGTGGGAGCCGGAGTTTATCGGCTCGCATCAACATCGCTTTTACTTTGAAAGGTATTAAGTGAATTAGTTCCCAATGTACTACGCATTGAATACTAATAGTGTGAACATAGAAATCAGAAATTATTTTGTAAGTTTGAAACTGCTTCCGCACTGATGCAGAGACTTTTCTCTTACCTGACAGCCATGCAGGAGCATTTACCCTATGAAAAGAACGTCGCTTATCATTCTCCTGATTTTCTGCGCCGTTATGCTTGCTACAGGGCAAACCAGTTTTTATCCGAAGCTTTCTGATGCCGCCATTGGGCTAACAATGCAAAAAGTTTCTTACGACCCGTCCTATTTTAGGATCAGCTACCCGAACGGGGATATTCCGGCTGATAAAGGTGTTTGTACGGATGTGGTAATCAGGGCGTACCGGAAACTGGGAATCGATTTGCAGAAAGAAGTGCATGAAGACATGCTGGCAAACTTCGGTAAATACCCGAATAACTGGGGGCTTACCCGCCCTGATAAGAACATTGATCACCGCCGGGTTCCCAACCTGATGACATTTTTTAAGCGGCATGGCACAGTACTGAAAATATCTTCAAATCATGGAGAATATTCGCCGGGAGATATTGTTTGCTGGAACCTGGGCGGCGCCGTAACTCATATAGGAATTGTAGTGAACAAGAAATCACCCGACGGAAAACGTTATTTAATGGTTCATAACATTGGTGCCGGACAGGTTGTGGAGGATTGTTTATTCAGCTTCAAAATCACTGGACATTACAGGTATGAGAAATAACAGAATCAGCAAATCTGATACTCAGGGTTTCAATAAGGTTGCGGATTCCTGCCAACCAATTCAAAAAAAACAGAAAATATGATTACTTTACTAAGGACCAACTCTGAAAACCACGATTTCATTGAACTTGTGAAATTGCTTGATGCTGATCTTGCTATACGTGATGGCGAGGACCATGCTTTTTATAATCAATTCAATGCAATTGGCCAGATCAGGTATGCCGTTGTTGCTTTTGAAAACAACAAACCAACAGGCTGCGGAGCATTAAAAAATTTCGCACCGGATACAATGGAAGTCAAACGTATGTTCGTTTTACCCGAAAGCAGGAAGAAGGGCATTGCTTCTATGCTGTTATCAGAATTAGAAAACTGGGCTGGTGAGTTATCCTATAAAAAGTGTATTCTGGAGACAGGGAAAAATCAGCCGGAAGCCATTGCGCTGTATAGTAAAAATGGATATAAAGTGATTCCAAATTATGGCCAATATGCCGGGGTGGAAAACTCTGTTTGCTTCGAAAAAGAAATGATATAATTACAGAAGATAAACGACGAAAATGGCCGGTCGTACAACCAGCCATTTTCTGTTTTAAATTCTCAACTATTTTTACATTTTCGAACCTGGTTTCAGGTATTTATCCAGGAATTCAAGAGTGCGTTTGGAAGTGGTGATGAGGTTTTCCTTTTTAACAAAACCATGGCCTTCATCGGGGAATACAACATATTCCACAGGTACACCGTTTTTCTTCACACCTGCAACAATTTCGTCGCTTTCCACAGGCAATACACGTACATCATTTGAACCCTGGAATACAATGAGCGGTTTGGTGATCTTCTCGTAATTATACAAAGGCGAAATATTTTTCAGCCTTACGCTGTCGGCAGTATTCGGATCACCCATTTCGTCGTAAAGGGCTTTGCGAAACGATTCCCAGTATGGAGGAATGCTCCTGAGTGTGCGCAGCCAGTTGGCCACCCCAAACAAATCGACACCCACTTTAAATTCGTCGGGATGGAAAGCCAAAGCACCTAAAACCATGCAACCGCCATAGCTTCCACCAAGAATTCCGATAGCTGTGCTGTCGATGTAATTTTGTTCTGCCAGCCATTTCTTACCCCAGATGCAATCTTTCAGGTCGCCGTTACTATGGTCGCGGTTATCCATTTTATAAAAGGCTTTACCATAGCCGCTGCTTCCGCGGTTATTAACGGCCAGCACTGCATATCCATGATTTACAAGGTACTGGATTGAGTTGCTGAAACCTACCCGACTTTGTCCGCCGGGCCCGCCATGTACCCATACGAGGGCTGCTGCCTTATTTTCTTTACTTGCCTGAAGTGGTTTATAATATATAGCAGGTATTTCTTTCCCATCAAATGATTTGAACCGGACAACCTCGGCTTGCACCAGGTCGTTGCGGTCAATTTCCTTATTGAGGGTCGAAGTGAGTTGTTTCAGGTCTTTACTTTCCATATTGTAAAGATAAAGGTTGGCCGGACTGGTACTGCTTCCAACGGTTAGCAAAAGATTCTTCTCGCTGGGCGAAATTATCACACTCAATACATCACCATCCTTAATTTCGGGAAAATTAACTTCCTTGCCAGTGGCATGATCGAAAAGGAGTACCTTATTTTTGCCGTCATCATTAATAAAAACAGTATGATACTTTTCATTTTCGCTAAGGCCCATGCCAGCTACATCCCACTTGTCTTCAAATATTTTTTCAGCTTTTCCGCTGTTGATATTATATTTCACCAGGTAGCTGAATTCACTGCCTTCATTGGTAGTGTAGTACATGATGCTGTCGTTCTTTTCGAAACCGGAAGGATTCCATGTAGCTTCGTTATCGTTGCTCAGACGCTTCATCGATTTGGTGGTACGGTCAAAAAGATACAATTCATTTTTATCCGTTGTAATGCTCTTTGTTAATGCAATGAAGCGTTCTGTTTTACTGATTTCTGCCGGATCAAGACCGTCCTTATTCTCGTATAGCAGAACCGGAGTCCAGGTATCCGTATCCAGTTTCCAGATATCAAAAAACCGGGGATTGCGTTGATTACTTGCTACATAAATGGCTTTTTTATCTGCACTCCAGCCTGCAAATCGGTTGGCGCTTTTGGGCCAGGGAGTAAGGTCCTTTACAACCGTATCACCCTCCTTCATAAGGTACAAATGGGAGTTTTCATTTCCGCCCTGGTCGGCTGAATAAATAAACTTATTGCTTCCGGGCAGAAAATCTACTGCAAAATAAGAGTCCGTTTTTGAGTGGGTCAATGGCTTGGAAGATGTGTCGGAAATATTCAGTTCATACACGTTGTAAATGCCTGTCGAATTATTGTCGACCAGGATTTTTGTTTCGTCGGCATTAAAACCGGCAGCACCTATCGAAAGGTTGTTGTAAAGCTGCTCAATAGTGAATTGTTTTGGCATTCTGGCTTTTTCCTTTGTACTGCACGAAGCAAGCACAAACAACGCCAGACTGGCATACACAAGAAATTTTGGTTTAAACATGGTCTAAAGGGTTTTTGGATTACAGAAATTAATAAAATCACGAATCGTATAATTGTATAAGACGTACAAGTGGCACACTAAGTTACAGATAAAATCATTCAGTAAAACAGTATTATATAATGCCTTTGGTGATGAATATCAGCCTGAGCCGTATGTTTCTTCATAAATTTGAAGTTAACTGTTTTTAAATGCGAATTTAACTAATTCGTCAAGAGGAATTAAATCGAGGGTTTTCTCATGTGTGGCCTCAAGCACGACTAAAGGCGCAATTCCTGCTTTCCAGGCTTCAACCCACCGCGAAGCACACAGGCACCAACGGTCGCCCGGAACAAGTCCGGGGAAACTCCATTCAGGCATAGGTGTAATCAGGTCGTTGCCAATAGCGCGGGAGTACTCCAGAAACTCTTTTGTAACCACTACACATACCGAATGCACGCCGGTATCTTCAAAATCGGTATCGCAACATCCGTTCCTGTAAAATCCCGTCATGGGTTTGGTACTGCATGGTATCAGGTTTTCACCGTAAATATTTTTGTGCATTTGAAATTGGGTAGTTTTGGTATACATGAATGCTGAATTCTGTTTCTTTCGCGAAAGGTTGGGAGCTGTTTGAAAAGATATCCGGCTTCACCTGGAAGAGGTCCTTTACTTTAATAACACATGGCAGGCAATATTGTTCCCGGACATAGAGGATTTAAGTCTGCGTAATAATCGCAACATCCCGTTAGCCGGCCAGGAAGCTTATTTTATCACAGGATTTGTAAACTATCAATCTGATAATAAACCTGGAATTAATAATTGAGTCTGCTCCAAAAAGTCTTTTACCCCTAAATCCCCTAAAGGGGACTTAGTCCAATTTACTGGTTTTCAACGCATTCCCCCTTTAGTGGTCAGGGGTAAAAAAGTTGAAAACCAATAAATTGTGACTTTTCGGAGTGGACTCATAATTTAAAGTTCAATTCAAAATTACTCAGTTCTCAACCAAATCAGAACCACATTGTTTCCGGAACACTGATATAAATATTAGCTTTGCATAAAATACCTGTCATGAAAAAACCAGAGAACTTATTCATCACCTGTTTCCTTGTGTTGGCTGCATTTTTCGTCCAGTTTCAGGCCAATGCGGCAATAAAACTGCCTGCTTTAATCGGTAATAATATGGTGCTGCAGCAAAACGCAGTTATTAATGTCTGGGGCTGGGCCGATGCCGGCGAAAAAATTACCATTCAGGCAAGCTGGCAAGTCGAAACTTCGACCGCCACAACTTCAGCCGATGGCAACTGGAAGACAACTATTCAAACACCTCAGGCAGGTGGGCCCTATAAAATGATCATTTCAGGCCGCGATTATACGATTACTATCGAAAATATTATGATAGGCGAAGTATGGATTTGTTCGGGCCAGTCGAATATGGATTTCACCATGCGCGGACTCGGAGGCTGGAAAAACTACAAACCAGAAGTGCGTGAAGAAGTTGCAAAAGGCATTTACTCCGCAGTCCGGATGTTCACTGTTAAAAAAGACACGTCCGCTATTCCTTTAGTAAATTGCATAGGGAACTGGCTTACCGCCGATACCAATACAGTGAATGATTTCAGCGCGACTGCATGGTTTTACGGCGCTTATCTTAACAAACAACTGGGCGTACCGGTCGGATTGATTGCCACAGCCTGGGGTGGCACACCTGCCGAAGTCTGGACGCCGGTTGAGAGCATCAAAGCTGAGCCCGATCTCGGATTCTATCTGAACCATTACAACGGAAGCCAATGGTGGCCGGGCACTCCCGGGGCTCTTTATAATACGATGATAAACCCTCTTATCAATTTCACCATCAAAGGTGCCATCTGGTATCAGGGCGAATCGAACCGTATGGATGCGCGACTCTACCCGGAACTGATGAAAACCATGATCACCTCCTGGCGTAAAGCATGGAATGTGGGCGATTTCCCATTTTATTTTGTTCAGATTGCGCCATATACCTACGATGAGCCATTTTCCGGTGCATTGTTGCGCGAAGCCCAGTTAAAATGTCTTTCGATTCCAAAAACAGGTATGGCTGTTACCATGGACCTGGTAGATAATATTAAAGATATTCACCCGAAAAATAAACTCGATGTAGGGAAACGACTTGCCTTATGGTCGCTGAACAAAACGTATGGAAAGACTGACGTTATCTATTCAGGACCACTTTACACGGATATGAAGATATCAGGCAAACGCATCAGCCTCGCATTTAAAAATACGGATGGCGGTTTGAAAATTACTGGAGCGGGTAAAAATAATTTCTCCATAGCCGGAGCCGACCGTGTTTTTTACCCGGCTGATGTTAAAATAGCTGGTGACAAAATGGTTCTTTCCTCTCCAAAAGTGAAACAGCCCCTGGCGGCAAGGTATGCATTTACCAATACTTCGGAAGCTACATTTTTCAATGGAGCCGGTCTGCCAGCACCTTCCTTCCGGACTGATAGCTGGGACATTATTACTGATAACGCTGACTTGAAATCATATTTTGATACGGACGCCGGAACATTGTATTATACACTTTCGTCAAAAGCCCGTGAATCCGATATTTATTACGATTACAATAAAATACCGGGAAAAGATTCGCAGCGTTTTTTAAAACCCCTTCCTGCCGGACATACAGGAATCTTATATGCCGTAGTAGCACGCGACGGGTATTTATCCGGCACCGTAAACAGTTGGAGCATTATTAACAATAAAGCTTCCGGTGCTGAAATTACTTACGCATCACCTTTTTCGGATTATAATAATGCAGGCGGAAATAATGCGCTGCTTGACGGGATATTGGCAACCACTAATTCACAGGATGGGAACTGGCAGGGATTTGATGGCAATGATCTGAATGTGGTCGTTGATATGCGTAAAATAATTCAGGTTAAAAGCATTAGTTGCCATTTCCTATCGGATAACCAGTCCTGGATATTTTTACCAAAAAAAGTTACCCTGCAGGTTTCGGAGGATGGGATCACGTATAAAAACATTGGTGAAAGTGCTTTTACCGATGAAAAAGAAGTAAAAGGAGCCGTTATTCAGCCGCTCTTGTTTTCATATAAAGGAAAAGTGCGATTTATAAAACTAACGGCCATTAACCAGGGCACCTGCCCGTCATGGCATCCGGGAGCCGGAAACAAGTCGTGGTTGTTTGCCGACGAAATTGTTGTAGAATAGGAAGATAATTCTGATTTCAAATATTGAGTCCACTCCGAAAAGTCACAATTTATTGATTTTCAACTTTTTACCCCTGACCCCTAAAGGGCAATGCGTTGAAAACCAATAAATTGGACTAAGTCCCCTTTAGGGGATTTAGGGGTAAAAGACTTTTCGGAGCAGACTCAATATTGGATTTTCGATATTCATGCCCGGAAACTATTATCTTTGAAACCCTTCCTTTGGGCTGGAGATTTAATAAAGTACAATCAAAAATAATAAACCATGCAAAACCAATGGGATGAGCGCTATGCCCGCCAGGAATACATATATGGAACGGAGCCGAACAACTTTCTGAAAGAACAGCTTTCCGCCTTAAAACCCGGAAAAATTCTTTTCCCGGCAGAGGGTGAAGGCCGTAATGCGGTATATGCAGCCTCGCTGGGCTGGGAAACCGATGCATTTGATCAGAGTAAGGAAGGACAAAAGAAAGCGATTAAACTGGCCGTACAGAAAGGTGTCACCATCAATTATTCAATTCAATCCCTCGCCGAATGGTTTCCCGAACCGGATCAATATGATTGTATAGCCCTGATATTTTTGCACCTGCCCGAAGCGTTAAGGCACAAAGTACACAAGGAGGCAATAAACGCTTTAAAACCCGGCGGTATAATTATTCTTGAAGCTTTTACAATCAACCAGCTGCCCCGGACCAGCGGAGGTCCAAAAACAGCCGAACTGCTTTTTACCCGGGAACAGTTGGCATCGGATTTTAAGGAACTGACTTTTCTGAAACTATGCGAAACACAGGCTATGCTCAACGAAGGTCCTCTTCACCAGGGAATTGCCGACCTGATACAACTCATCGGATATAAACCCGCTCAATAGTCTAATTTTAGTACATTTGCCTTTTCTTTTAACTGTTTTCAAAATGAAATATTTTTCTCCGCTTGCTATGTTGCTTCTTGTAAGCTTTTCGGCAACTCAAATTTTAACGGCTCAAAACCAAAGCAAACTCGAAGCCAGGGCAGCACGGATTCACCAGTCTGCTTTTACAGTGGATTCGCATACCGATGCTCCGTTGAATTTTCTGAATAAAAAATTTAATGTGGCGTTGGATAACAGCAAAACCATGCCGAACAGTTGTGTCGATTTCCCAAGAATGCGTAAAGGGGGCCTTGATGCAGTGTTTTTTGCGGTATTTACCAGCCAGGGGGCGCGCACACCCGAAGGCAATGCCAGGGTGAAAGCCAAAGCTGAACATATATTTGATTCCATTTACGCTGCCGTGAACCGTAATACCGAAATCAGCGGAATTGCCACAACGCCTGAAGAAGCCTACAAACTTGTGAAAGAGAAAAAAAGCGTTGTTTTTATCGGAATCGAAAATGGGTATCCAATTGGAAATGACTTATCCAATGTTAAACATTTTTACGATCGCGGGGCAAGGTATATCACGCTCTGTCACACAAAAAACAATGATATTTGCACCAGTTCCACCGATACCGCGAACAAAACCGGGCTAACAGCTTTTGGAACACAGGTGGTTGAGGAAATGAACCGGCTGGGAATGATGATCGATGTGTCACATATCTCGGATCAGTCGTTTTATGATGTGATGAAACTAAGCAAAACGCCGGTTATTGCATCGCACTCCTGCTCCAGGGCACTTTGCGATAATCCGCGTAACATGACTGACGATATGTTGCACGCCCTGGCTGCCAATAACGGGGTGGTACAGATGTGTATCCTCAGCGACTATGTGAAAAAACCTTTGCCCGATCCTGCGCGCGATTCAGCCAGGCTGGCGGTACGGATGAAATATAACAACTTCCAGGAACTGAATGATGAGCAATCGCAGATCGCTTATAAAGAATGGCATTCCATTGATGATTTATTCCCCCATAAGCTTGCCTCTGTAAGTGATGTGGTTGATCATATCGACCATATGGTAAAAATTGCAGGTATCGATCATGTCGGAATTGGCACCGACTTTGATGGCGGCGGAGGGGTTGAAGGCTGCAAAGATGTAAGCCAGATGGGCAATATTACTTTGGAACTCGTAAAACGGGGTTACAGCGAAAAAGATATAAAAAAAATATGGGGTGGAAACCTGATGCGGGTGATGCATGATGTTGCTTTGGCTTCGGGGAGCTAAGAGAAGAACCGGCGAACGGGGGACATGGGGATAAGAGACTTAGAGACTAAGAGACTGAGAGACTGAGAGATGGAGAGATGGAGAGATGGGGAGTTGGGGAGAATGAAAAATGAATAATGAATATAGAATAATGAATAATCTAGAGAACCTATACTTCCCCTATTACTGCAAATAGGGAGTTTGCGGCCTTCTCCTTGAGGAGAAGGTGCCCGAAGGGCGGATGAGGTGAAAAGGTGCCGAATGCAGGATTTTGAAAAATGAATAATGAATATAGATGGGGAAATGGGGAGACTAAGGGGACTAAGAGACTGAGAGACTGAGAGATGGAGAGATGAGGAGGCTGAGTGCTTTGAGTTGAAATAAGGGACATTTGACTTTTTGAACGCGAAGCATTGAACTTTGAACCCTTGAACATTCGAACAATTGAACATTTGAATAATTGAACATTTGAACCTTGAACGCGAAGCATTGAACCCGTCACTGCGAGGAGGAACGACGAAGCAGGAACGCGAAGCCGTCACTGCGAGGAACGAAGCAGGAACGCGAAGCATTGAACCCGTCACTGCGAGGAGGAACGACGAAGCAGGAACGCGAAGCCGTCACTGCGAGGAACGAAGCAGGAACGCGAAGCATTGAACCTTGAACTCGAAGCATTTGAACCATGAAAAACCATGTTTAAAGTTTTTGTCTTATATCTGGAGGAAGATGAATATGGTCCGGAATTTCAGAATATGCTCCTTCAGTTTCTGCCTGAGGCCGGGAAATTACGTGTACGCGACAGGCTTAATAACACCAGTAAACTACAGACGGTTGCCGGTGAGTTGCTTGCCAGGTATACGATAGGACAATTCATTGGAAACCCCCGCCAGGAAATCAAGCTGTTATTCGGCGAAAAGGGCAAACCACACATAGCGAATCTGAAGGATGTGCATTATAATATCTCACATTCGGGAAATTATGTAGTTGGTGCAGTAGCTTCGTCCGAAGTTGGTATTGACGTGGAACGCATTCGTAAAGTTAACCTGCGCATAGCCGAAAGGTTTTTTTCTGCTCCCGAAATTCACGACCTCATGGCTTTAGATGAAGAAGAGCGCATGCACTATTTTATTACACTCTGGACCATCAAAGAAAGCTACCTCAAAGCCATCGGGCGCGGACTTACCCAGCACCTGAATTCATTTACCATTTGCAAAATAAATAATTCGTACCGCCTGACCGGAAACGAAGAAGCCGAAGGCTATGGGATTGAAACGCATCAACTATCACATGATTTCATGATGGCCGTATGTGCACCACTCCCCTATTCTTTACCCTGTATCGAACATATAACTTTAAAAGAAATCATCAAAACTCTTCCGAAATATATCTAAAATCACTATATTTGTAAAACAGACTGTGATTTTTATTTTGAGTGCTTTTTTAATGATTTCAGTTTTTAATTATTATCAAACAACACAACATGTCTCAAAACATAGCATTGGTTCTTTCGAGTGGCGGAGCCAGGGGGATTGCACATATTGGCGTTATTGAGGAACTGCTGAAATCCGGCTTTACGATAACGTCGGTTGCGGGCACATCGATGGGTGCAATGGTTGGCGGAATGCTGGCAAAAGGCACCCTTCCTGAATTTACCGAATGGCTTCTTCAGTTTACCAGACTGGATGTGTTAAAATTCCTGGATTTAACCATTGAGCAAGGCGGTCTGATTAAAGGCGAAAAAATCATGAAAATGCTTGAAGGGTTCGTTGGTGATATAAATATCGAAGACCTGTCAATCCCTTACGCCTGTGTAGCTGCAGACCTGATCGGGCGAAATGAAATCGTTTTCACAAAAGGCAGTTTGCTGCAGGCAATACGCGCATCCAGTTCCATACCCACCGTTTTTCTTCCTGTTTCCACAGATGGAATGCTGCTTGTTGATGGCGGAATCCTGAACCCATTGCCAATGGATGTCGTTTATCGCACCCCGGGCGATTTGCTTATAGCCGTTAACGTGAATGCCAACAATTATTATGAACCACCTCCGCAAACACCTGCGCCAACAGAAATAGAAAAGCATTATGGCAAAGTGAGAGCTATCATTAACGAACGCTGGTCGGGATTGATGGACCAATATGTGGAAAAATTCCGCAATGGACGCAAACCAAAACCGAAATCAATTAATCTGTTTGATATTATCTCCGATTCCGTAAACCTGGCTCAGAACAAGGTTGCCCTTATTTCAATCGAGAAATACAAGCCCGATATTGTTATAGAGACTTCATTTAAAGTAGCAACTATTTTCGATTTTTATAAATCGGAAGAGCTCATCGAAGTCGGCAGAGTGGCATGCCGGAAAGCGCTGGATGAAGCAGGGAAATAATAATTTGGGATTGCGGATTTCGGAATAAAGAGTTACGATTTACGAAGTACGATTATCGGTCCCACTCCACTTTTTCTTATTCGTAAATCATCATTCTTAAATCGTAAATCGTAAATATCAGGATTTACTCATAATGCGGATTGCATAGTTAAAAAGTAAGATTTACGAGGTACGAAGTACGATTACCACACTCTTTCGCTCCTACTCATTCGTAAATCGTATCCCGATAGCTATCGGGACGTAAATCGTAAATATCAAGATTTACTCATAATATTGTAAAGCAGTTCACGCGCCCTGAAAAGCCGGACTTTAACCGTGCCTTCGGGCAGATTGAGTTTTGTGGCTATTTCCTCGCACGACAATTCCTTGAAATAGTGCAGGTTGATGATATCCTTGTATTTAGGGTGAAGCGTATCAACGATCTCGCGCAGAAGGCGTGTTTCCTGCTGATTGATCATTAGCTGTTCCGGACTCGGGAGCTGATTGGCCAGTTCGTGAGCAGCAATACCAACGCCGGCTTCCTGCTGGTTAACCATATTGTCGTTATCTTTTTTATTCCGCCTGAGGTAATCGATACAATTATTCTTGGCAATACGATAGAGCCAGGTACTGAAAGCAAAATCGGGCGTGTACTGATCGAGTTTGCTGAAAGCCTTATTGAATGCTTCCATCGACAGATCCTCGGCATCTCCGGGCTGACCAGTCATTTTGAGCATACGGGTGTACACTTTTTCGAAATATTCGTCCATAAGCTGAGCATAGGCAGCCCTGTTGCCCGATTCCAGTATCTGCTTTACCAGGCGATAATCACGCTCGGACTTACTGATACTCTCATTGCTCTCTGCTTTGACCACTCTCCTAAAATATTTATAATAATACTAACCTGAGTATTAATGTAATAATAACCCAATTGTCATATAAATGTTGTTGCAATCGTAAAAATTGATTACCTCCACTTAACCGGTTTGTTGAGCAAATTTGCAAAAGCAAGTACCGGACTTACAATCATAAGGAATAGTTCGAACAAGGGAACCAGCATTAAAAATCCTTTCTCCGACAGCTTACGCATTACTTTGCCGGTTATCAGCAGCTGGCTGAACAGCCGTAATACAACCAACCCGATAACGATATAGGGCTGATACCATAATATAAGCAAACCTATGGCTGAAGCCCAGAAAACAACCTGTGAAACAGCAAACATACCTAACGAAAATTTATGAATCGGTTTGTAATAACCACCGGTGAGCAGGTGCCTGCGCTTCTGCCTGAGCCATTGATCGAGGGATGCCTTGGGGCGGCTGATGGTATGCACCTCCTGCTGAATTTCGATGCGGGTATTTTTCGCGGAAGCTGCTTTATTGATAAACAAATCATCGTCACCGGACTGTATCCGGTAATGGGAAATAAATCCATTTTGCTTGTAAAACAACGATTTGCGGTAGGCCATATTGCGTCCCACTCCCATATAAGGCATGCCTGCACGGGCAAAACCAAGGTAATTCATTGCAATCCGTGTGGTATCGAAGCGGATGAGCAGGTTCAATAAGGATTTTGACTTGCTGTAAGCACCGTAACCAAGCACAATTTCGGTATCTTCGGTAAAATTGGCAGCCATACGGCGAAGCCATTGATTACTTGCGGGAATACAATCGGCATCCGTAAAAAGGAGTACTTCATAACTTGCCGATTTTATCCCGATTGACAATGGGAATTTCTTTCCTGAAAAAAAATTAAGATCCTGCGAAACATTTACAATTTTCAGGTTCTTGTGTATATCTGCCAGATCTTTTAACAGGTAATGGGTCTCATCCTCCGAACCATGGTTTACCACCACCACCTCGAATGCAGAATAATCCTGGTTGAGCATCAGAGGGAGGTTTTCTTTCAGATTATTATATTCATCGCGGGCACATATAATCACCGAAACCGGTTGATCCGAGCGCACAAACTCATTTTTCGGTTTAAAAAAAGCCACTTTACCGTAAATCACCCAGTAATAAATCAATTGTACGAGCGTGGCAAACACCAGCAAGAGAAGTATAACAAACAGCAATGGATTCTGGGCGTAAAAATCCTGGATCATCAATATCATGAATTGGACTGACAAAAGTATTACTCTGAAATGAATTATGATCTATCTTTGCGAAAAAGTTTATAACAGCTATCGGATGATGTAAAATATTGTTTTGCTGACAGATAGCTATATTTATAATTCTTTTGTTAATCATTATATTGTGGACTGCCCGCTTTTTTTGTTCTACCCTTAAGGATGAAACGGTTCCCTCAATAATTTTTGTCTACTGACTTACCTAAACAAGGATGCAATTCGAATTAAAGCTAACTGATCCGCAAAGTGCCGCACGAAGGGGAACGATAACTACCGCTCACGGGGTGATTGAAACACCTGCTTTTATGCCGGTAGGTACCGCCGGTGCTGTAAAAGCGGTGCATATGCGCGAACTGAAAAACGACATTAAAGCGCAGATAATCCTGGGAAACACTTATCATTTGTATCTCCGGCCTGGTCTCAACATACTTGCAGAGGCTGGCGGACTGCACAAATTTAACGGTTGGTCGGGACCTATACTCACCGACAGTGGCGGGTACCAGGTGTATTCGCTCACCGACAGGCGCAAACTGAACGAAGAAGGCGTGATGTTTAATTCACACATCGATGGATCAAAGCATATGTTCACGCCTGAGTATGTTATGGATATTCAACGCGTTATAGGTGCTGATATCATTATGGCTTTTGATGAATGTACACCCTGGCCCTGCGAATACGAATATGCGAGCAAGTCGCTCGATCTCACCCATCGCTGGTTGAAACGATGCATGAGCAGGTTTAAGGAAACGGATCCGCATTACGGGTATGAGCAATCGTTGTTTCCGATTGTGCAGGGCAGTACTTTCCGCGATCTGCGTATAAAATCAGCCGAAGAAATTGCCGGCTATAATGCCGACGGGAATGCAATTGGCGGACTTTCGGTTGGCGAACCCGCTGAACAGATGTACGAAATGACCGAACTTGTTTGTGGTATTTTACCAGCAGATAAGCCCCGCTACCTTATGGGAGTGGGAACTCCTGCCAACATACTCGAAAACATTGCACTCGGAATTGATATGTTCGATTGTGTGATGCCAACCCGCAACGGACGCAACGGAATGCTATTTACAAGCAAGGGGACCATCAACCTGCGAAATGAGAAGTGGAAAGATGATTTTTCGCCCCTGGATCCCGATGGCATTGCATATGTGGACCATGAATACAGCCGCGCTTATGTAAAACATTTGTTCAAAGCCGGGGAAATGCTTGGCCCGATGATTGCCAGCATTCATAACCTGGCATTTTATCAGTGGCTCGTGCTCGAAGCCCGGACTCATATCGAAGCAGGCGATTTTACCAGTTGGAAAACTGCCATGGTTAAACAATTATCTGTCCGGCTTTAGCCAGGAACCTGGATTCACGGGCTGTAACAATAAGAGGTTGCAGCAATCGATCCCTTTTGTACATTTGAAACCCCGATCCAGGCGGATCAAACTTTGCCAGACATAATCATTAAATACTTTCAATCAAGGTGTTAGGACTTAAAAAAATTGATATTTACATTATCCGCAAGTTTCTGGGGACATACTTTTATTCCATTCTCCTTCTGACGGTAATTATAATCATTTTCGATATTTCTGAAAAGATTGATGATTTTATTGATAAGGACGCGCCGCTGAAAGCCATTATATTTCAGTACTATCTGAATTTTATTCCATATTTCGTGAACATGTTCAGTTCGCTGTTCACGTTTATAGCCGTTGTGTATTTTACCTCACGGATGGCTTCGAACACCGAGATTGTAGCCATACTAAATGCCGGCATCAGTTTCTGGCGGATGCTTGTTCCTTATATGATTTCGGGGGTTTTCCTAACGTTGCTTTCATTTGGACTGATGAATTATGTGATTCCATATACAAACCGTGATTTGCGGGCCTTTGAAAAGCAGTATATTAAAAATCCTTTCAAAACGAATGAAATGAACATGCATATGCAACTGGAACCGGGAACCTATGTGTATGTCGAAAATTTTAACAGCATCGGGAAAATCGGCTACAGGTTCAGCCTCGAAAAATTTGACAGTACCGGTCTTAAAATGAAGATGAAAGCTGACATGATATCATGGGACAGCATTCAGAACCAATGGAAAATGAGTAATTATTCGATCCGCAAAATAGGTCCGGATGGCGAAACCCTTTACCAGGGAACCGAAACCGACACCGCAATGGCTTTCAGCCCTTCCGATTTCATGGTTGATATTGAGGATGCCAAAATGATGACTTACAACCAGTTAAATAAGTTTATTGAGCGCGAAAAGATGCGCGGTAGTACCTTAACAGGTCAATTTAATCTCGAAAAATACAAACGCCTCACTTTCCCTTTTGCCAACCTGGTCCTAACTTTTATCGGGGTAGCCCTTTCGAGCCGCAAAGTGAGAGGTGGAATCGGGATGCATCTCGGAATGGGCATTGGCATTGCCTTCACATTTATTCTTTTGCTTCAGATAACTTCGGTATTTGCTGTTTTTGGCAACCTTCCTCCTGGTATTGCCTTATGGATTCCCAACATTATTTACTCCATAGTAGCCATCGTTCTGTTAAAGATGGCTCCCAAGTAAGGTTTGAAATACCTCGCAACCGGGAAAATCCATTTCACCCGTACCCTTCTCAAACAGCCCGAATACTGCCGATCCGCTTCCGCTCATGGCTGCGTATAAGGCACCTTTCCTGTACAGAATGTTTCGTATATCCTCAATTTCATGATACAAATCAAAAACACTGTCTTCAAAATCATTATGCAATAGCTTTTTCCATTCCTGTATAGGAAGTGATGCAAGTTCATCAATTGAATTTTCCCTGAATACCGGTTTAATTGCTAAAAAAGCTGCTGCTGTACTCACATGAACGGGAGGCTTAACAATCAGCAGGTAAAACCCATCCAGGTTAAGAGTGACCGGTTTCAGGAATTCGCCCCGCCCGGTTGAAAGCGACGGCACATTATCGATAAAAAACGGACAATCCATACCCAACTGAACAGCCAATAAACGCAGGATTTCATTGTCCAGGTTAAGGCTGAATATAGTATTCAGCATCCGTAAGGTAAATGAAGCATCCGACGAACCTCCACCAAGACCGGCACCGGCAGGAATTACTTTATGCAGATGAATGGAAACCGGCGGAATTTCATACCTATCAGCCATCAGACGCCAGGCTTTGTAGCAAAGATTATTCTCAGATCCTGATTCAATGTGAATACCTGTGGCAGTGAGGGTGGTTTCGGCGCCGGTTGCAGGAACTATTTCCAGGATATCACACCAGGGAACAGGAAACATAACAGTTTGAATGTTATGATAGCCATCATGCCGGCGCTCTGTTACCCAAAGGCCTAAGTTAATTTTACAGTTGGGAAAGGTGATCATACTATTTTTGTTTGAAGACTTGACAGGTAAAAGCCGGGTTTCAAAACGAACTTCGCCTGTTCAAAATTTCCTATCACAAAGATATGATGTTTGGGAAACTTCGGAGCTTTTTACGGGCAGCATGTGCTTTGTGGCTGACTTTGAAATACTATTCTCTCAATTTACATCGATTTAATATTGTAACCAAAATCATCATTTGCATTCCGCAACCCATCATAAAGTACATGCATTGTTGAACTAAATCCCTGCGGGATAGCTCTTTTGAAACTACTATCCACCTCAATTGATTTACCATCTTGTAAAAGTACTTCAACTTTAGAAATGTTTATTTTTTTCTTTCTACAAATTGGAATGCATCGGAACAAAACCC
>JBBQSY010000053.1:0-23639 GCA_038213495.1 Bacteroidales bacterium | reverse complement strand
CGCAGCGTGCGCTCCACTTCGCGCTGCATGGCCACGGACATCGTCAGCGAGACGCTGGGATCGCGGATCGCCTCGATGAGAATGGAGCCCTCATCGAGCTCCGGCAGGAACTCGGTGCCGAGCCCTTGGCAGTTCTGTAATAGCATCATGGTATGGTGCTGCCGGATCGGTTATTTTAATTCTTATATGGGTATACTATTCAGCTATCATACTCTATTTTGGCGCTGAATTTACTAAGGTATATGCCGAAACCCACGGAGGGAAAATAATTCCCAACGATTATACTGTTCAGATAATAAAACATAATATTGAAATCGAAGAACTGAAAATGCTCTGAGATTATTTTTTCTTCTTTTCTGCAATTTTCTCAATTACTTTTTCAAAGTCTCCTTCTTCAATTTCTTTTTGTCTATTCTCTTTGAATTTCATGTATTCCCGTTCTGCGTTTTCCTTTCCAAATTCGTGTGAGATACTTCCAGCATCCTTTAATATTTCTCTATCGTTGAGGGACAAGAAGCCATCTAGTTTTTCAATCCAATTATTCATATACATCGGAATCCTACGTTGTGCTTGTCCCTGGGCAAAAATTAAGTATTGTTCAACTAGATTGTTTAGTGCAGTCAATTCATTTTCATTCAAATAATTTTTGGCAATAGAAATATCTGGTTTCCTTATAATATCACCTCTCCAATTGGTTAAGCCCATATTCTCTTTTTTACTATCGGCTCTCACACTAATTATTTCAGCGGCAGTTTGTCCCGTAATTGCCCAGTGCAATTTGTTTTGTACAGTTTTAAAAAAATCAATACTGATATTCAATGTTGGGTCATAATCTACACTTGTTGCATAAATGTCTGTTATTTTTCTGTAAAACCGTTTTTCTGAAGTACGAATATCTTGAATTCGTTTTTCCAGTTCTTCAAAATAGTCGAATGGTAAATCAGGATTTTTCAGCCTTTCGTCATCCAACACGAAACCTTTAACTATATATTCTCTCAATTGATTTGTCGCCCATTGTCTAAACTTTGTTGCTACGTGGGATTTTATTCGATAGCCTACAGAGATAATAGCATCAAGGTTATAAAATACCTGATTCCGTTTAACTTCTCTGCTTCCTTCTTTTTGAACTATTAAGAAATCCTTAATAGTTCGATTTTCTTCCAATTCATCTTCTTCAAAAATATTTTTTAAGTGCATGTTTATATTTGGCACAGTTGTTTGAAACAACTCCGCCATTAATTTCTGCGTTAACCAAACAGTTTCATCTTGAAAACGAACATCCAATTTGGTCTCTCCATTTTCAGTTTGATAAATAATTATTTGAGAATTATTTTCTACCATAATGTTGACTTTATTTTTTTGTAATGTAAGCATTTATCTCATTGATGATTGGCATCAATATTTCAGCCGACTAACTATTGGGGTGGCTCAAAGATAACCTCGGTAGGAGTAGGTTCAGAATACGGAGGACACTTGTTTTTGATTTTTGTAGGAAGATTAAGGGCAGCAGGCAGTTGGCGAAAACTGGTTGCACTTATTGTGAGTAGGCAGGGCTTCACTTTGAGTGATGCCCTGACTATTATGCATATTCCACGTCTTTTAAAATATATGGGCCAATAAATGGGCTTAACCCTTTTTCAGTTACGATATCCAATTATGAACCTTCAAATATACTTTCGAGATAAGTGCAGGTATTTATATAATTTTCATAGGTTTCCTGTTCCGGATTAAAATCAATCAAAATATCAACATCACTTTCCTGGTTTGTTTCCTCCCTTTTAACGGAACCAAACAACCCGATACGGATTACTCCGAATTTAAGCAATTCCGCTTTGCTGATCCTGAGCTTATTTAATATTTCGGCTTTTTTAATCATATTCCATATTTTAAATCAAAGATAAACATTTTGATTTATCTCATTGATGACTGGCTTGAATATTTAGCTGAATAACCGATGAGGTAGCTCAAAGTTATCATCGGCATCCTTAGTTACAGATTACGGATAACACTTATTTTGATTTTATAGAAAGACTAAGGACAGCGGGGGCTGAATTTACTAAAGTATTTGCCGAAACCCACGGAGGGAAAATAATACCCAACGATTATACGGTTCAGACAATAAAACATAATATTGAAATCGACGAACTGAAAATGCTATGAGCCTTTTTATAAGGTTTTCTTTTTGTTTTTATCAGCTTTCTGGTCCTGAGATTACAAGAGGTGTTTGCCAAATGATTGCATAACGTCAGCAATTTTTACTGAAATAATCCTGCCTTTATTTTTAGCTGCTTTGATAAATCGAGGTTTAGTGTTATCCGTATTCTTTCCTTCACAGAACTATTGATGGATTGAATGTTTGCCGATACGAGAAGAGGAAAGTAAATCTCAAATACATCCCAGATGCCTGCTTTCAACCCTGCCTCAAAAAAGACCGGTGAATTATGACTTGTGCCGAGGCCATGATCATTGAGCAAAATATTTGCAAAAGGTTTAACCGGAATCCTGCCGGCTTTGCCGGGCAGGCTGCTTGTAAAGGAAACGGAAATCAACTGTTTACTAAACCCAAGGCTTTCGTTAACCGGCGATACAAGGCTGCCTTCCGAAAATATCACCTGTCGCGAAAGGAATGATTCGGGATATGCTGTAAAACGGTCAGGAAAGGTTCCTTCATAAAGATATTGCTCGGGTCCGCTCCGGCCTCCGGGAGAAAGCGAGTAAAATGGCACAACGGATGTGTTTCGCAGCATGGTTCCTGCAAAAAATCTGATATCCAGCCCATTGTCTTTGCCCCTGTAGCTGTAAGTATAGTTCAAAACCATTGCTGCTTTCTGATACGACTTATGGGCTTCTAAAGTGACGTCGAGGCTGTAAGGGTTTACCATGCGTGTTTTTTCCAAACGATAGCCAAACTGCAGGTATGAACTCATTTTTGCCTTTTCTGTAAGTTCTATCTGGTAGAGATCAGTAGCTGCAATATAATATCCGGAAATACTATGCGATAGTGGATTATTAAGTTTTTGAGGCCTGAAAAATAAGTCAATACCAGCTTTTACTCTGTGGTAGTTTTGGTTGCCCGGTGCGCCGAATTGTGTGCCTTCCAACGTGAATTTTGCCAGCCTGATAAAAGTATTGTACGGTATGCTGTTGTACGAAATCCGTCCAAAACCTGCTACTCCCGGTTTTTTGAAAGTATAGAACGGCATTAAAAAGTACTCAAATGGTTTGGGTATAAGGAACCCGTTATGCAAAGCTATTCCCAGCATATAACTGTTTTCTCTTGTCCAGTTCACTAAAGGAATATACATTAAGGATCGCTTGTCGGGGTCTTCCATGGTGAAATAATACTGTGTAAGTATCGGATCCGACTTTCGGAAAGCTCCTGATGTACTGATGTTGTTATTGAGCCTGTATAATTCAGGCATCAGGTGACCCGGATCTATTTGTATTTCCTGGTAATTTCCTTGCGGAAGATCAATCCATTTCTCTCCTGCGAACCCATCAATCCATTTTTCGAAAAAAACAGAGTCGCCCGTCATTCCTGCAATTAACAGGGGTGAGGCAAGTTCAGCATTGTTTTTTACCAGCAGATGCTGGTTTTCGAAACGAAGTATTTTATAATCCAGTCGCTTGGTAGTCGACAGTAAATCATCAAAAAACCAGCCCAGATTATTCCCTGTCAGTGATTCGAATGAAGTTCGAAGATCGTCCGGCTGCGGGTGCCTGAATTTCCATTCACGATAATAAGCATGCATAACTGAATCAAAAACGGAATCTCCCAGGTAAGCCCTCAGGTAATTATACCCAAGTGCTACTTTGTAATAAATCATCATATTATAATTTGCATCGCTGTATTCAGGCGCTGGGAGATTTATAGGTTGTTCGGTGTTGTCGCGGGCCTGGATGAGCCAACCGATTTCCTGCATCCGCTCAACGGGCATATTATCGATATGGAAAAATTTCGCCATTTTCCTGTTTTTGAAATACACTTCCCATAGTTTCTTGTCCGGGTAATTATCACTCATGTGGCGCTTTTCATAAGCAGTCGTGAGACCTTCGTCGAGGTATGGGTAACGGCGCTCGTTGTAACCGAGGGCACTGTAAAACCAGTTGTGCCCTATTTCGTGGGTAATTACCTGATCGAGATCGTATGCATCATCGGCAAGACCAATTACAGTAAGTCCGGGGTATTCCATTCCGGCTCCTGCACTTAAGGAACTTTGAACGGCAGTAAAACTATTATAAGGATAATCGCCTATCCAGTTTGAAAAATCCAATATAGCATTGTTAACATAAGGTAATGCATCCAGCCAGAGTGGCGCCTGTTTATCGGTAAACATAAGCCATGTGGTTACCGTTCTTCCTGATTCGGGAAGTATTAGGTTCCCTTTCCGCACATGGAAGCGCTTATCAGCAAACCATGCAAAATCATGTATCCGGTTCCCGGTATACTTTAGTATTTTAAATTGTCCTGAAGAAGTCGGGAATTTTGGTGTTCCAAAGTAAAAATCTTTTTTCCAGGAAGTATCGGCTGCGAGGCTGTCGAGTCTTTCCGATTCCTTCTTATTTTGCAGGTCGCCGGTAGTGCCAATAGTATAATTATCAGGCAGCGTAATGTGTACCTCATAGCTCCCAAATTCCGAAAAGAATTCTCCCTGGTCGAGATAGGGCATCTGGTGCCAGCCCGACTTGTCGTAAACCGCTGGTTTAGGATACCATTGCGAAATTTGATACGATTCACCTATATGCCCTAAACGCGAAGACACCCCTTCTGGTAATTTTACATGGAATGGGGTGGTAATGATGATAGATTCACCGGGATTGAGTGATGTATTGAGCGTGATTTTGCAAATGTCAGGAAAGCCGGGAAGCAGGTTCCATTTAACCGGCAGACCATTAATCTTAAAGTCCAGTGAATCAATATAACCTTTTAATTCCGGGTCGTTAAAAAGCTTTTCCTTTCCTTTCAGGCTGAATAACTGCTTGCCCAATTCGGTGTTGTTATCGGAATAAGCATTAGGCCAGAGGTGAAAAAATAAAAAATTCAGGGTGTCGGGAGAATTGTTGATGTATCCGACCGTTTCAAATGCATTTAATTCATGAAGCTTATCATTAAGCGTAACATCAATCGAATAATTTACTTCCTGCTGAAAATATTCCTGTGCAGCAACATCCTGGAAATGCCATAGAACAATCGTGCTGAAAAGGATTACTTTCCAATTAATGCAGGGTTCAGGCAAATTTCTCAAAATGATTAAGGATTAAGGGATTACTGCATTTATTTTTCCTTTCACCATAAGGAATGTGGAAGATATAACTGCAAATTATTGAACAAGCCTGGTGCTTATTGTGTACATCATATTTGCAATTTTTTACATTCCGATCAGAAATGGTTGAGTTTACTGATTTCTCAGATTCAACAAAAGAGTTCTGTGTGAAACAGAACTCTTTTGTTATAACAAGCTTTGATAGTAAATGTAAGACTTGAAAGAATTATGAAAGCAGAAATGATTTCTGCAAGGTAAGTCTATACACTATACTTTTTTCGAATGTTAATCCGGGGTCAAATCTGGAAACAGTGATTAAAGTAAAACGATGAGCAGGATGATAATAAGAACAAGGGCACCGGTTCCAATGTAAATATAACCGCCGCCTCTTTTCATAGTTTGTTTAATTTCTTTTACTTCTTTACGAAGAGCAAGCTTTTCGGCAGATGACATATCCGATTTGTCCATGTCTCGTATTTCTTCAATACGATCTTTCAATTTAGTAGTTTGTGCTTCAGTTAATTTTGTGTCGGTTTTTGCGGGAATTGCCGGATTTTCAATCGCATTTTTAGGATTTAGATTGCCTGCAAACAAGGTTGATGCGCTCATTGACATGATCATAAGCAGCGCAAAAAAGATAGTTTTTTTCATTTTCTTTAAGTTTAAATACGTTAGTGAAATTGTGAGATACAAAGATACCTTGTGATGTTTCGGCGAGTGTTACACAATTCTGTTTATGAGTTACATCATTCACACATTCATATTCAGGTGGCGAACTGTACATATTGATAGTATAATGCAGTAGAGTAGGGTAACGGTTTTAAAGTATGCGGTCAGGAATACCATGACCGGATAAATATCAATTCAGGCTGAGCTATCATTTAACAAAAACCACAAATCACAATCTCGCCTTGATGGCTGATTCATCTATGATTATAGTATGCTTGAATCGGAAGAATAATGTATCAACCGGAAGTATTCCGGAATGAAAGCCAAAATCCTGCAGCCTGATGTAACGAACTGCTGAGGTTGTTATAACCTTTGAATGCTTTGCATTATTGCTGGCAGAAATTTAACAAGCCAGTCGAATACAATAATTTGCAAATTAAGATTCATCTTTCGTGGTGCGAACCAGGCTGATGCCTGCAACGAAAAAAATAAGGCCAAGAACGCCATAAATGACAAGCGCCTTAATATCCCGAGTTCCGCCTGAAGTATTCACAAATAAAATTGCAGTGTAGATCAGTCCGCCTATACCAAGCGAAGTTAGCAATGCGCCAAAGATTCTTTTTAAATTCATGATTCTTGTTTTTAAATAATGTTATAACAATAAAAGTGTTATTTTCAAACGGTCTTATCCAATCTTTTCCGGGCTAATCCGGCAAACTGTTATTGTTCCGGTAAACAATATTAAACATGTATATCCGTAAGGTAACTGAAAAGGCCAAAAACCTTAAGAAGCCAGATGATAACAACTATCACAACTACAATGTTGAGAATCCTCTTTAGTGTGCCTTGCATTGGAATGTAATTGTTTACAACCCAAAGCAGAATGCCTGCGGCAATAATTACGAGTAAAATGGTAAGAAGTGACATAAAAATGATTTTAAATGTTGGATCAAAGGTAATAGCCTGAAATGCTGAAAGTGTTACATAACTTTATTTTCAATTTACATGATTCACACATTGTTTGAGGTAAAGGGTTTTATACGCATCAGACCCTGGAATGTTCTGAACAACATACAAAACCTGTTTTCTGCGGTATTTTCAAATTATGAACCAGGCAGCCTGGTTGAAAGCAATAAAACAAGAGGTGAGATCCCGAAGTTTGAAATTTGCATTTCCCGCTTCTGATTTCTCACCTCTATTATACTTAAATTTTCATTTAAGCAATAACTAATAAGCTTTAAATTTTAATGAAACGCAAGTCCAAGGGTTGATACTCCGGTCGACAAGTCAAGAAATAATCCAACCCGATTACTCAAATGGTACTCTGTTCCTAAATGTAAATCCAGAAATAAAGGGCTTACGCCATGGTAGTATGATTCGCCGTGATAACCTGCATCCCAGTTTGTTCTTACAATCGCAAATCCTAACGAACCTGCAATGTAAAAATCCCAGTCGGAACCGGCGTTAAAAGCCTGATCAAGGTAGTATGTGCCTTTAACACCTACAGGGATAATTGTTTCCCGATAGTATTTATGATCATTTCTGTATGAAAAAACAGTTACCGATGGAGCTAATGTGAAATTCCGTGCCACATCAAATTCATAGTTTATGTTAAAAACGGGCAACGAACGGCCTGCATAATGGTAATATCCATAATAGCCACCTACACCAAGGCCCAGGTTTAAGGTGTGTCCGTATCCTGAAGAATAAGATTTCTGAGCAAATAAATTAGTCCCGGATAGGATAAGGGCTAAAGTTAATGTTAAAGCAATTTTTTTCATTTGTTTGTTTGTTTGTTTGTTTGTTTAGTTGTTTGTTTAATTGTTGATTTTCGATTTATTTCGATGTTTTAAAACTATTACCAGGGATTAAAAGCCAACAGGTATTAACGCTTGTCTTTTCCGCCTCCATGTCCTTTTTTGCCTCCATGTCCTTTATTTTCAGCTTTTCCTTTGGCATGACCATTATTATTGCCCTGGCTGGCATGTTTATAGTTAGAGTGACCAGGGTTTCCTTTTGGCGGCCTCGAACCAATATTTTTCTGAGCAGGTCCATGGTAGCCTTTTGCATATTTGTATTTATGTTCTTTATAATGGGTATATGGCGTATTGCCGTGATAGTCTGTCATCACTACTTTATACCCGTTGTATAAATCATAATGTCTGTATCGCGTCGGCAGGTAAGTCCTGTGAACCCATTTTCCCCTTTCGAGATAAATAAAATTGGATGATGGCACATCATAATAGGCTTCCACATCCGGCAGGTAGTAATACTGAACTTCGCTATATCCTGCAGGACCCCACATGGGTGGCGATCCGATGTTTACACTTACCGATACCTGCGCCTGAGTTGCTGCTGCAAGGAATAATGCCGTCCCAAAAAGAAATAATTTTATGATTTTCATTTTAATTTATCCAAAAATTAAATTAATTTTCAAGATGCAAAGGTGAGTCCATAAATACCTACAAGCGTTACACAATTAGGGGAAATAGTTACATGATTCACACATGCCCTGATCATAAGTATCGAATTATAGAATAACAAATGAGCGCAGTCAGCCACTCACGCACTGTTTGAAAACGTCAGATTTTAGCTTCAGGGATTTTAAAACAAGCAAACCTTCAGTTGTTGTGTTTCGATAAAAGAAATTAACTTTGGGAAGTTTATAGTACGACAGTTTACTTGTGATTCCCGGCATCCGGCACAAAAAATATGCAGTAACACCATTGAACAATAATCAGCAAAATACAACAGATGAACATTCCGCATATGTTGCAATTAAAAATAAGGGCAAAAAAGATTGGTTTTCTTCTGAAAGAATCTGTCAGTGAATTTATAAATGACGATGGGCTGAAGCTGAGCGCAGCATTATCGTATTATACCATTTTTTCGTTGCCGCCCCTGCTCATTATTATTATAAGCTTATCCGGTTTCTTTTTTGGCGCAGATGCCGTGAAAGGAGAGCTTTTCGGACAGATAAACAGGTTGGTAGGCAACGAGACTGCGTTGCAGGTTCAGGAAATAATCAAAAATGTGAAGCTTTCGCATAGCAGTGTATTTGCCACCACAATCAGCATTATTATACTGGTGATTGGGGCTTCGGGCGTGTTTGTCGAAATACAGGAATCAATCAATTATATATGGGGACTGAAAGCAAAACCTAAACGTGGTTTGGTAAAGTTTATTATAAACCGTTTGATGTCATTTTCGATGATTGGATCGGTTGGTTTTTTAATGCTGGTCGGTTTAATTATTAACTCCTTGATGGATCTGCTGAATAACAGGTTAGGTGGATTATTCCCTATTGATAATTTTTACTTGTATTATATCAGCAATCTGGCAATCGTTTTCCTGATTATTACAATTCTGTTCACCGTGATTTTTAAAACCCTGCCCGACGGGAAAGTTGCATTGCGCGATTGCCTTACCGGGGCATCATTTACCGCTTTTCTTTTTATGATCGGCAAATTTGCCATAGGGGCCTATTTGAGCCGTACCCCGATCGCATCATGGTTCGGCGCAGCCGGCTCCGTGATCCTGATTCTTCTGTGGGTATATTATTCAGCCATCATTCTTTATTTCGGTGCCGAATTTACCAAGGTATTTGCAACCACGCACGGGCAGAAAATTATTCCCAACGAATATTCCGTTCAGATCATAAAGCATAAATTTGAAAGTGATCCCGATAATACTGACAGAGGTCCTGAAATAAGTGAAAAGTGATGCCGATAGCTATAGGGAGTGAAAAGTGAAAAGTGAATAGTGAATAATTCGAATCAATGGTTGAATTAAATTCATGTGGTTGAGTCAGTTAAGCCCTTCAAGGGTTTTAAACCCTAGAAGGGTTCGCTTGGCAAACAACAAATTACAATTTCAACCCTTGATTCGCATGAATAATGCGACCTTAAGCAATTTACACTTTGTCAAGTGTGGTAATTCTCTTGCTCTTGAGCTGTCTGAAATAAGAGGGCGTTAACCCTGTAACTTTTTTAAACTGGCTGGATAAATGTGCCACGCTGCTGTAATTGAGCATGTACGCTATTTCGGTAAGGCTATGTTCGTCGTATAAGAGCAACTCTTTAACCCGCTCAATTTTGTGCGCAATAATGTAATGCTCAATGGTTATGCCTTTTACTTCCGAAAAAAGATTGGCCAGGTATGTATAATCATAATCGGTTTTCTTGCTGATATAATCGGAAAAATTTATTTCCAGAGGCTCATCCGAATAATGTATCATATCAATGATCACATTCTTTATTTTTTGAATCAGGATGGCTTTTTTATCATCCATCAGTTCCAGCCCCGACTTTAGCAACTCCTTTTTTAATTGGGCATACTGATCAGGTGTTATATTCTCTTTAATATCCACTTCGCCCAGACTCACTTTAGCAAAATGGAGGCCGAGTTTCTCCAGCTCCGCCTTTACTGTCTTTTTGCAGCGGATCGATACCATATATTTAATGTAGAGTTTCAAGCTGGTGTTTTATTTTGTTAGTAAAACCTGATAAGAGTTGTTTAATTCTTCCCAGCTACCACCTGGGTTTTTTACTGAGTTTTTCTTTCAGCATCTGACCAACTGCTGCTTTTGCAGTCTTTTATGCCGGGTTTCTGATTGCCAGGTGCCGGGACTATGTCGGATGTTTAACACAAAGATAAATTTTTAAAATAAAAAAATCAATATATTCCGGGTAGCATCTCCCGGAAAAAATAATTTAGACCTGATCCTCAAAATACAAAAGGAATAAACCTTTTGCTTCGCTTCATGTATTCGCTATACTTGCTGCCAAAAAACGCAATGCATTCCTTTTCATCGATCAGGGCAGTGAAATAAAGAAATACGGACGACAGCAATGCTACAAATAACAATAAAACCGTGGTATTCTTTAAAAATGTCCGCCTGGATAGTATTAGAGCCGGTATGCTGAGAATTCCAAAGAGGATTAGCTTTTCCATTTACTGATCGGTTGTGGCACATCGCCGGAAGCTTCTGCATATAAAGGACGGAAGTTAACCTGTTCCTCCCTTTTGTAACCGCTTATGTTTATTGGGTTATCGATAAGTTAAGCTTCCCGGCTCTGCAAAATTGTTTAATATCATCAATAGCACCTTGCGGAGGCAACCGGAGATTGCCGTAATTGCCGCCCCAGCTGGCCTGTAACCATCCTTGTCCGATCATCGTTATAAATTCATTTTCGGGAAACCGGGCCAGCTCCAGTTTGAGCGCATCAATCCCTGTTATGGTAATTAAATGAATATCTGATGATTTTACGGATGTTACTTCTTCATAGGTCTTGGTTCTGTTGGTGCCAGCCATCAGTGAATATTTCCAGTCGCTTCCGGCTGGCCAGCTATATACTTCCCATCCTTTCACGGAATGGGTGACATGCAGCGTATCAATTACACTTTTTGTGTTCGCAATATTTTCCTTATTTTCCTTGGTGCACCTTGAAAATAATAACGGGCACAACATAATGAGCAGCAAGTAAATTTGTTTTGTCTTCATTGCAAATGGATTGATCTAGTAATTATACTGCATTAACCCGTTCGTCAGATAATAATACTACTTGCCGTCGTGCATATGTTTACGTGTACGATTGCATCCAAAGCCATTGCAATCAATCATAAACTGTGTGTTATTAGCCAGCATGCACAAAAATAATAAAAATGCAGATAAAATCAATATGTATTTATTCTGTTAACAGAGCAGGCAGGCATCGTCCGGCGACATTTTTTGATTTATTTTCATTAAGAAATCCTTACTTCGCATCAACATCGTTAAATGCATGAATCTTAATCCTGCGGTATGGATGCTTTCTGTAAGGATGGTTGAAAGCCCTGTTCCTGATTTGTCAATCTGAATAATTTACAGATCTTTAATTAATTAAACAGTTCAATTGTCCAGTCGCCCGGCTCATAAATCACGAAATCAAACTTCATGTTATTCATCGACGAATTCATTTTATTCGGCGTAGTGTAGGATATTTTTATGGTAACCGGGAAATCGACATTATCATACCCATACAAAATTCCATACGAGATATCCTGTCCGCTCGAAGAAGTCATTAATAGGTTAGATATTTTCTTATTTCGCGCTCCGTTTTGATAAAAATCAATTAAAACCCTGTTCATCAATGCAGGTGATTTCTTGAAACTATACCGGTCGACACCTGAATTGTAGCTTACGAAAGGTTTCGCAGGTTTGGCTCCCCTGTAATTATTGCGTTGCCAGAGCCCGTCCTGTACGCTGTCTTTCCCATTAAGTATCATGGTGTATTTTCCGATTCCATGTCTCATTCCCTCAACCCATTCGCCCGAATAAGTTGATCCGTCGGCCCAGGTATATTTGCCTTCGCCACCTGGCAATCCTTTGCTGAACTGGCCTTCATACCTGTCGGTGCCTTCCGCAATTCCTTTTCCGTTTGCAAGGCCATTCTTGCATTTGCCTTCGTAGGTTTTGGAAATGGATGGCATTAACACTTTGCATTTATCCTGACCGTAAAGCATAACGTTACTTATCGTGAGAAAAACAATCAGGCTCACTGATGCTATATGTTTCATTTTATGATATTGTTAAATGGTATGGTATAATAAATAAAAGAATAAAAGTAGAATAATTTCATGATCATATATATATATTTCCCACATTTTTATTATCTTTTCCCGGTTTTTAAAATAACATCCAAAAACAGGGATAAATTTTTTTTTAATGAACCAATTCAAAGTTAATCCGTTTAATATTTGAAAAAAATAATTAAACATAAAAAAATAATCAAACATATAGAATGAATTCTGTTGAGTCAAAACCGAATGTAAAGTTCAAATCGGTCATAATTAATTCAAATACTGAAATATCACCCAATGTTTTTCTGCTTTCGTTTAACCGCGATTTTACATTCAGGGCCGGGCAGGTGCTTGGCCTGGCCATATCGCCAAATGATGATGCGCGGCTGTACAGCATAGCCAGCGGTGAAAACGATTTTAATATCGATATTCTTTATAACATTAAACCCGGGGGAAAACTTACCCCTAACCTTGCCGAATTAAAACCAAATGATACTTTATGGATTACGGTTCCTTTCGGCACGTACACAGGATCAGCCGAGCCGGCATACTGGATAGCTGCAGGCACCGGCATTGCTCCCTTTTACAGTATGTACCGCTCCGGATTAGGTGGCAATAAAACCCTGATTCACGGATCCAGGACAACCGATGCTTTTTATTTCAGTGAGAATCTTATACCTGATCTCGGCCCCCGCTACGTCCGCTGTTGCTCACAAAACAAGGGCGAAGGTATTTATCACGGGCGGGTTACAAGATACCTCGAAGAAATAGATACGCTTCCTGTGGATCAAAAGTATTATCTTTGCGGAAGCGCCGAAATGGTTGTTGAATGCAGGGAAATATTACTCAATAAGGGAATTCCTTTCAGCAACATAGTAGCCGAAATCTACTTCTGATAAATGTTGCCTGATTACACTTCTGTAGCTAAAGAACATCTGCTTGGCAAAACCCTTTCCGATCTGAAAGCTATTGCCGGCAAACTCGGGTTGCCTGCCTTTGTAGCTGCCCAGCTTGCTTATTGGTTGTACAAAACGGATATTCAGTCGTATGATGAAATGACGAATATTTCGAAGAAAGTCCGCGCTTTGCTTGCCGAACACTACGACCTGGGTGCAGTTCCTTTCGTAAAGTTTCAGGAATCGGCTGATGGCACCAAAAAGTACCTTTTCCCGGTCAGCAGCCATAAGTTTATCGAAACCGCTTTTATTCCGGAAGCAAGAAGAAACACGCTTTGTGTTTCGTCGCAGGTTGGCTGCAAGATGGGATGCCTGTTTTGTGCCACCGGCCGGCAGGGTTTCCAGGCGCAGCTTTCGGCCGGACAGATACTCAATCAATTGCGCAGTTTGCCCGAAAGGCAGTCCATCAGCAACATTGTTTTTATGGGCATGGGTGAGCCTTTCGATAATGCGGAAGAAGTGATGAAGGCCCAGGAAATACTTACAGCGGATTATGGTTTTGAGCTGAGTGTACGCAAAGTTACCGTATCAACGATCGGAATTGTTCCGGCTATGGAAATCTTCCTCAGAGAAAGCAAATGCAACCTTGCCGTGAGCGTGCATTCGCCTTTCGACGATGAGCGGCGTCGGCTGATGCCCATACAGCATGTGTACCCTATAAAGGACGTTATTGATGCCATTAACCGCGCCGACCCGGGCAAATACAGGCGTGTATCTATCGAATATATTGTTTTCGGAGAGCTTAATGACACACAAAAGCACGTTAAGGAGTTGGCACGGTTGTTGAATAAAACCCGTTGCCGTATCAATCTGATCCGTTTTCACCCGGTACCCAATGTCCCGCTTCCCCCAACCAACGAGGATCGTTTGCTCGAATTTCAAAGGGCGCTTAATGATAAGGGAATCGTGACAACCATAAGGGCTTCCCGCGGACTGGATATTGATGCAGCCTGTGGTCTTCTTTCGACCAAAGCATTTGTAGACCAGACAAATACGGATTTTTAATAACAGATGTATTTCATAATGAAATAGTTGTTATTTTTGTTACACATAAAAACAGGGCTGCCTGATGATCGTTAATCGTACGATATTGCTTGTAGAAGACTCTGATTCCGATCGGCTTCTATTCTCGAAATACTTAAAACAAATGGGGTATGACTGTTTATGCATGGAAAATGCAGATAAACTATTACCTCTGGTTGGCGAAATTGAACCCAGTATTATTTTGATGGATATTGAGATGCCAGGCACAAATGGCCTGGATGCAGCTTCAATTATCAGGAAACAGCAGGAAGTTAATGGGAAAAAGCATGTTATCATTGCCCTCACCGCACACAACGATGATAATATCATGAGTATTGTGGCAACAGCGGGTTTTGACGATTACATGCAAAAACCAATCAGCAAACGGGAGCTTAAAACGAAGTTATCCCGTTTTATTATGAGTGAAGCAAATATTTGTTTTCCTGAGTCTGACTTAAAAACGGATTCAAACAATGGGTCGGATAAATTATATTCGTTGGAAATGTTCGAAGCTGACGATCCGGATTTTGTCAGGTCAATCGTCGAAATGTTTGTTTTAAACACACCAGGTACAGTAGCAGATATCAGCAAGGCCTCTGCCATGAATGAGTTTGAAACTGTAAGACAACTGGCTCATAAACTTAAACCGCATTTTTCATTTTTTGGAGCATCAGGATTACAACAAACTTTCCAGATGATAGAGGACCTTGCTAAAGAAAAAAATGCAGATGGAAAACTGCCTGACCTGATAAACTGCGCAGAGAAACGAATTTTATTGATGGTCGATCAAATGAAAACCGACCTGCTTTCCCCAGCTTGATGCTTACCATGATATAGCTCTTTTCCCGGGGTCGATTTCCAGGGGTATTCCCATAATTAGCAGGCGTTTTATACCTATAGTTTACTGATATCCTGTTTTTCCGCCGGAAATTTTCCGGTTGTATTCCTGTGGAAGCTGACTGGCTGAAACCTTGCGAGTAGCAGGGGATTGAAAATATTTCCGAATTTGCATGCAGTTCCTTATTACGAATAAATATCTTTACCGATTCTTAATTGCCTCATGAAAAACCTTACCGAAGGAAACAGCGGAAGCCTTATTTTTAAGTTTGCCATGCCAATGCTTATCGGTAATGTGTTTCAGCAATTATATAATATTGTCGACAGCATTGTGGTGGGCCGCTATGTGGGTAAAGAAGCGCTCGCAGCAGTGGGTGCATCGTTTCCTCTTATTTTCATGCTCATTTCGTTCGTAGTGGGAGTGGCTATGGGCACTACTATTATCATATCGCAGTATTTCGGTGCGAAGGATATGAAAATGGTACGACGCTCTATCGATACCATGTACATTTTCCTGTTTGTTGCTTCCATTGTGGTTACTATACTTGGGATAACATTGAGCAAACCCATTTTCCGGCTAATTAATCTGCCCGAAGATGTTATGCCACAGGCTGTTACATATTTTAATGTCTTTATCACCGGGATGATTTTCTTTTTTGGATATAATGGCATAAGCTCTGTGTTACGCGGTCTGGGTGATTCGAAAACCCCGCTTTACTTCCTTATTATTTCCACGGTTATGAATGTGGCGCTCGACCTGCTTTTCGTGGCTGTTTTCAAATGGGGTGTGGCGGGTGCGGCATGGGCAACTGTTTTATCCCAGGCCGGGGCATTTATTACAGGTGTTATTTATCTGAACCGGACACACGAGGTGGTGAAACTTAACAGCTTAAAACTGGTTTTCGATAAGGCGATTTTCCGGAAAAGTCTCAAAATTGGTCTCCCCACCGGGCTTCAGCAAACATTTGTTTCGATGGGGATGCTGGCTATTACACGCATCGTGAATGGTTTTGGTACCGATGTAATTGCTGCGTATAGTGCTGCGGGCCGGTTGGATTCAATAGCCGCATTGCCGGCCATGAATTTCGGAGCAGCACTTTCCACCTTCGTTGGACAAAACCTGGGTGCAAATAAACCGGAACGGGTTAAACAAGGCCTGAAAGCAACTTTTATGATGTCGGGAGCGCTGGCGCTTTTAACCAGCCTGTTTGTCATTATTTTCAGGCAGCAACTTATTCATTTATTTACCGATGATGCAGCCGTGATTTCCATTGGTGCCCAATATCTTGTAATTGTCAGCTCTTTCTATATCTTTTTCTCAACCATGTTTGTAATCGGGGGGGTAATGCGCGGTGCAGGCGATACGCTTATCCCGATGTTTATTACGCTTTTTGCTCTTTGGGCTATCCGTATTCCTGCAGCCTGGATCATGTCGCGTTATTTCGGTGTTGCCGGTATCTGGTGGTCAATACCTGTAGCATGGTTTATCGGTATGACACTTTCGTACCTCTATTATCTGAAAGGCAACTGGAAATTAAAAGTTGTGGTGAAACAAAAGGTGCTAATACCGGATGAGGTGATTGTTGATTAAAAGGATTTACGATTTACGAATGACAATTTACGATTTACCCCATTTGTACCTCGTTATTCGTCATTCGTAAATTATTTATATACCAGTAACTATCACCTTCCGTTTTAGAAGGAATAGCTCACTCCGCCCAGCAGGTTAATCCCATACGAACGGTAATTATTCCAGCGATAGTATTTATTATTGGTCAGGTTGTTGAAATTAAGCCAGAACGATAATGCCTTGGTAAACCTGTATTCGGCACCCAGGCTGATATCGGCCCATCCTTTTAATTTTTGCGCTTCTAGGATATACGGAGTTTCAGTGATAAGAGCAGGAATTGCAAGAGGTACCAAAGCCCATACCGGACCGTTTACCGTTGCCCTGGCTGTAATTACGATTTTACTCTGTATATCATACCTTCCGGTAAATTCGAACTGATACGCCGGTTTGTACCATGCATATTCCTCGTTGGTTTTATAATGGGTATAGGTTCCGTTCAATGCCAGCCTCAAACGGGCAGATTTTACAAATTCAAGTTCGCCCTTAACGCTTACGGTGCTGACATTATCATACAACAAACTAAAGCTATTCAAAAGATAATTACTGGTATCGGTTACAAAAAACGGGTAGTTTTCGTAGCTGATGCTCGAAATGCTTCCGTTAAAGTTGAAACTGCGGCTGATGTTACTCATAAACCCGCCATAAATTTTAAATCTTTCGTTTACAAAATCCCATGGCATTACCGGGCTGATATACAGGTTTTTTTCAGTTGTGTTCTGTAACGAAGTGCGTTCGATACCACCGCTGATTCCAGCATATAGTTTTAATGCATCGGGGATGAGTTCGAGACGTGCTTCGGCCACGGGATAAAGATGTCCCTTGGTGGTAACCGAGTCTTTGGCAACATTCAGCTTAAATCCGGCCATCAGGCTGTATTCGTTTATTTCGGCCTTGATAAAAGGATTAAACAAAATAATACTGTTGTTGGAATACCCCATCGAATTGTGCTGGTTAAGGAAATTGTAGCCTGCATTAATGCCGAGAACCTGGTCGTTATCCCATTTAAACAGGTCGTACCGCTTGGTAAGGGTTGTTGTAAACTGAACATTGTTTTCAGCCATTTCGTGCATTCCGGCCATATGGTAATACGAGAGTCCGAAAGTATGATTAAGCTTATCAGTGGATTTATAGCTGCTTGCGAATGTTGTTGACGCTCCGGCTGTATAATAACGCTGCTTTACATCCTCATCCGTAATCAGCGTGTCGGGAAATTCAGAAGGTTTGTATCCGTACAGACGAAGACCGTCGCGGTAGTAAAAAGCCTTTCCGGTAAGCGTATGATTGTCGAAATACCTTGACCCTGTTATATCGGCTTCGTTGCGGCTGTTGTTCGGGGGGCTGTAGTCTTTAATTTTTCCGGCGGATGACTGATGCTTGAGATGCACCGAAGCAAGATATTTTTTAGAGCGAAGTGAACTCATAAATAATTCGCCGTAAAGGGCTGAATAATTGCCTGCCCCTCCCCGTATGTAATTACGGTAGAGCTTGCTCAGCGGTTCGGCTACCAGTTTCACCGCCGGCAATGGTTCAATAACCGGCCTCACATCTGCAAGCCTTGGCATAATGTTATAGTTAATTACCGGGACGACGCCTATGTTATCGTCAATAGCCGGGTTAGCAGTGATTTTGAACGCATCAGGGATTATCGGGTTGAAAGGAGCAACCACCGTGATTTCTTCGTTATAGGTTTTGCCTTGTGCCAGCACCAGAGCAGGAAAAGCCAGCACCAGGAAGCAAACCCATGCGAAAAGTGTGATTTTATATTTTGAGGTTCTCATATGCTTTTGAAGATAAATTTTAACAAATTCTTTTTACTTTCCAACGTATGCCATTAATTGGTGCCACCTATTGCAGCCAGTTTTTCGCGTGCTGTTGCAACCAGGTCCTTGCCTTCATAATTGTCAATAATACTCTGAAGGGTCTGCTTTGCCTGGAAGGAATTTCCTTTTTTCAGATATACATCGGAGAGCAGCAGAAATCCTTTAGCCACCCAGTAATCGTACGAAGCATAATTTTCGGATAAGGAGAAAACTGATTTTTCGCATTCATCGTAGCTTGCACTTTCGAACTGTAGTTGTGCCAGCATGTATTTGGCTTCGGCGGCCATCTCGTTTTTCGAAAGTTTTACGGTTTCTCCATATTCCTTGCGGGCAAGGTCGGAGTTCGATAGCGCGTAGGCGGAGCGGGCAATGGTTATATGTGCTTCGGACGAAAGGTTTTCGGAAAGTTTGTCGACGGCAAGTAGTTTTTGTGATGATTGTATTGCCAGCCCGTAACGTTTCAGAGCATAATTGCACTGCATCTGCCCGGCTAAAGCATTCATTATCATTCCGGGCTGGTCGGCAGTTTCTTCGAGGCGGATATAATTTTCGAGTGCTGCTTCATAATTAGTACGCGTAAAATTGATCTGTGCTGATCTGGAAGCGGCATTGGCGGTAAAGCGCGAACGAGGCTGACTCATGATAAATTTGTAGCTCTTCATCGCATTGTCCATGCGTTGGGCCCTGTAATCGCATTCCGCTTTGTAAAAATTTGCCTCCAGTACAAATGAGCCTTCCGGAAATTTGCTGATGTACTTGTTAAATCCGTCGATGGCTTTTTCGCAATTGCCATTCATATACTGGTTTTCGGCTGCAATATACGTGAGTGAATCCTGTTCGGAACGAGTTATATCAGCCTCAGGCACCTGTTTGGTGAAATCTACATATTCATCTACCTGGTTCATTTCCACATAGATGCTTTTAACACTGCTCAGCGCTTCTTTTGATTCGGATGTTCCGGGATAATCCCTGGCTACGCGTTTCAGGGTGGCAAGCGCTTCCTGGTCGCGGTTCTGGTTAAAATAGATCAGGCCGGTTTTGAGCAGTGATTTTCGTACATACGGACTGTTCGGAAATTCTTTCGCCACGCGCTGAAAATAGGCCAGTGCTTCATTATCCTTGTTGATAACGTTATAGGTTAAACCGATTTCGTAAAGTGCCTCATCGGTGTAAGCTGATTTGGTATACGATTTCAGCATTTTTTGAAGGGTGGCAATTTTATTTGGCATATCGCCCTGCACACCGTAGCTGATACCGGTCTGATACATGGCGTAATCAGCATCATTTACACGCGAAGCCGCGGCTTTCTGATAATAATCCACAGCAGCGTTATACTCTTTGGTCATGAAGTAGCAATCGCCCAGGCGGAGGTTGGCATCTCCGGCCAGTTTGGCATCAGTTGGCTTATCCGACAGGTATTTCCGGAAACTGGTAGCTGCTTTCGAATAATCCTTCTTTTTGAAACAGCAATAAGCAATGTTGTAATTTGCTGTATTAAATTGCGGCAGACTCATTGCTCCCGGAGTTACCAGGAATTTGGTATAAGATTCAATAGCTTTATCCCAGCGTGCCGTGCGGTAATACGCTTCACCGGCCCAATACGAGGACAATGCTTTTATCGAATTATCCGAAGTGAGCTCACGCGCCTGGGCAAAAAGCAGGATGGAACCGTCATAATCTGTTTCGTTAAATAACTCTATGCCCCGGTAATAGGCAATTTTCTGAAAGGCTGCATCCAGGCGGGCGCTTCTCTTCTTAATATGCTGTATGCTGGTAAGCGCACTTTTGTAGTTTTTGGTGATCAGGTAAAGGTCGGCCAGGTAGCCGTAAAATTCATCGCGGCGGACTGATTCAGGATATTTATTCAGATAGTCCTGAATAGCGTTAACAGCTTCATTGTATGGATTGTACGAAAGTTCGACAGCTAATTTAGCATAATTAAAAAGCGACTCTTCAGTCAAAGCCGGGTCGGTTCTCAGCTTGAAGGCTGAATTAAATGCATTGAATGCAAAACGTTTCTGGTTGGTTTTAATGTAGCAGTCGCCCATGTGATAATAAGCATTCTGCGAGAGGGTATCCTGAGCCGCTGTTACCGCCTGGAAATATTTAATTGCCTCGGTATAATTGCCGTTTTTGTAGTTGGCAAAAGCAATTTCGTAATTGTCGGTAGCCGAAATATTCGATGGTTTGGTATCGAGGTACTGGTTGTAGTATTTAAGGGATGTTTTGTAATCGGACTGGTGGAAATATGCATCAGCGGTCAGGCGGGCGATTTCGGCGGTTTTTTTATCATTTCCCATCTGCAGCAGGGGTATAGCTTTGGCGAGCAACTCTTCGTACCTGCCCTGTAGCGCATAGATCTGAACAATATAATAATTCACCACTTCCTTAAAAGTTTCGTCTTCGGCCACACGTTCGAAATGCTTCAGGGCTGTTTCGTAGTTTTTTTCGGTGTAGGCGATATGTGCATAATAGTAATTGGCCGGAACATAGTATTTGTTCGGTTTTTCAATAAGCAAGGCAAAGTTCTCGCGGGCTTTTGGCAGGTTATCCGTTTTTAAATTTGCATAACCCGATTTGAAATAATATTCATTCTGTTGTTCCGGCGATAATTCGGAGCGGTCAACTTTATCGAAGCTTTTGAGCGCATTGCGGTAATTTTTGCCGGTAAGCTGCAGTTTACTCAATTCAAAATTGGCATCATTTACCTGGGCATTCTGGGGATAGGTTTCTATGAATTTTTCGAAGCGCATCGTGGCATCGGGATGAAAGAGCTGGGCAGCGCACATGGCGGCATAATATTCGGAACCGGCCTGAATATTCGAATTTTCGCCGGCTGCCAGTTCGTCGAACATCACCTGGGCGGAGCCGTATTTTGCCTTGTTATAAAGGTCAACTGCCTGGTCGTATGTGGATTGCGGGTTGCTGTAGATGCTTGTTTTTTGTGCTGATACCTGCAGAAACAGGCTTGTGATCAATACACAAAATGACGGGATTAAAAATCGGGTTATATTCATATTTATTTGCTGAAAATCAGGATTAAAATTACAGTATTAAATCAGCAGCAGCGAGTAGGGGGGAGGTAACTTATTAACATATGTAATCTGAAAACTTAACGCTTCAGATTCAGGTATAGTATATGATTATGAATTTTTAGGAAACGGGGAGTTATTAAATTGTTGATGTTGAAACGGTATCGGATAGTAATCCGTTGTACATCCTGAAAAGCGAATAAAACCGGAATATGATAAATGCACCGTATCAAAAAGTTCGGTACATCAGTTATTTGAGATAAAGTAAAAGGTGACAAATCAGCCTAATCAATGTAAGGAGGGATAAATACAGCCACAGATTACGCAGATTACACAGAAAAGTTAAATTGCCTAAGATCTGTTTTTTTGATATTAAAATTGCTGAAATTAGTTCTAAATCTGCGAAAACCCGAGAAATCTGTGGCAAAACAGATTAATTATGGGCTGAATAGTTACAGTAGAAGTTTGAAAGGAATTATTTGAAAATAGTGATCTTCCGGGTGTCAACCATTCGCTTTTCAGTCGATATCCGGATTACATAGGTACCCGGTGACAGGTTGTTTATCCCAAGTCGTTCAGTTGATGCCTGCATTGTCCGGTTCCAGTGCCTAACTTCCATTCCGGCCATAGAATACAGGCTGATATCGAGTTTTTCCGGATTTACAAACGAAGATGTTACAACCAGTTGCCTGGAATCGCTTTCGGCATAAACAGTAAGCTCTTTGCTAAATGTAATTCCTTCAATTCCAACAGTACCATACACAAATGAAAGATTATCGACCCACATTGTGGTTCCTGTATGAGTTGCACCATCCAATGGATTGGAGTTCAGAAAAAGAATATTCATTGTATCAGGTGCTTCCAAAATTTTGTAAATCAACGGAATTTCAAAATAGGTCCAGGTATTGTAAGTATTTGTGTAGGCGGTTGCGCCAAATCCTATGGTATCGCGGACACCGTTTTTCCACCTGGTAAGTCCCCAGCCCAGGGCGCAATTATCGTTATTTACCGGTTGGTATTTAAAATAGCCGGTAAGTTTTTCGGGTAACCCGGTAAATGGGGCTCCTCCGCTTACTGATGCGGTCTGGTTAACCAGGTCATAGTTTAAGATACCGAGTGTAAGGACGCCTGGCAAACTATAAGTGCCTGCAAATGGAATCGATTTGGTGACAACGGTAAGTTTGGCGGAAGCGCTTCCCTGCTGCGGGCCTGTGATATCTTTTGTAACCATGGTAAAATCAACCAGGCCAAGTATATTCTGGTTCGAAGTGTTCCAAAAGTCAGGTTTATTGCCGACCCAGCTTTCGAAACTGTTGTTGGGAATTTGCTGTGCAAAACTGTTGATGCAGGAAAATAAAAGAAATGATACTATTCCGAGGATTCGATTCATGGGTTGCTTTTTGTTAACCAAACAAATAAATGTTGAGAATGTTAGTTCTGAGCGATTAATTTCATTTCAAACTATATGTAAAAGTAGAATGGATACCCAAAATCTAAATTCCCAAGTTCAGAGTTCAGAGTTCCAAGTTCCGGGTTCCGAGTCCCAAGTGCCGGGTTCCAATCCTGATAGCTATCGGGACCAAATCCGAAATTTAATATCCGACATCCGACATTCAAAATCCGACATCCGACATCGAATTTAAAAGCAACACTTAGGTGACAACCCTGTAAGCAGGATTCTGTTCCTTCGGACCTGTTGCCGGCCCTCCGGCTTCCATCATTTATCTGGGACCGCCATCACTGACGGCCTCTATCGACCTACCCCCCGGGCATCGGGCGAGCAACCCTTACAGTAACCGCTTGCGCGGCACTACTCCCGGTATATTTGGTCTTTCAACCCATAAGGT